>JBDREF010000441.1:0-9262 GCA_043820045.1 Planctomycetota bacterium
CGTTTGAGAACAAAGCCACAAACACCTGCTTCGTAACAAAACTTAACTTCTCCGGGTGCTTGCTTGATAATTTTCTTGGTCATCTTAGTAATTTCCCGAGCAGTATTCCTGACGGTAAATCTCACGATTTCCTCTTGTTCAGGGTAATGCAGTGCAACAGTATGTTCTTTTTTGTGGGTATCCATCGCTACATAAGCTATACTATTTTCCATAACGACCGGCTCCTTTCAATTGTATGCGGCTCTGTCTAAAAAGGATAATCCGCGATTATCGGTGGCTACGTACCACCTTGTCGCATGAGCCTTATCGGCTCATGACGACGTTTACAATCACGGCGCCGGTCGTTCCATATTTTCTACGCCATTTGTAATCTTCCACCAAAAGCCGGCAGATGCACGTCTCAGAAAGCCTATGTATACTAAGGATAAGGACAGGATGTTTGACGTGGCCTGGGCGCCATGTTCCGACTTGGTAGCATGGTGTCACTCTATTACTCCCAACTGCCGCCGAGAGCCTTGATGAGTTGGATGAGGTGGGTGGTTCTTTGGGTCCGCGCGGTTAGCTGGTCGTTGGCAGTGTTAAGCAAGGGTATTTGCGCAGCGAGGATGCTGGGGCGGTCGAGTAGGCCTTTATCAAAGAGCCGGTTGGCCATGTCGAAGGTCTTCTCCTGAGAGGTGGCGAGAGCAGCCAAGGTATCGAGCCGTTGGGTGTCCTCACGATAGGCCACCAATGCAGTTTCCACATCACCCACCGCAGTGTGCAGAGTCTTTTCATAGGCGGCGAGGGCAGCCTCGGTCTGCGCGTCAGCGACTTTGACACGTTGGCGCAGGCGTCCGGCGTTGAATAGGGGCACACGCAGCCCAGGACCGATACCGCCGAAAGCACTGTCTGTGGCATTGAGATTGGCCAGGTCCGTGGTGGTCCAGCCAAAGGTGCCGGTGAGGGTCAGACTAGGATAGAGATCGGCCTGGGCCATACCAACGCGGGCCGTGGCCGCGGCCAGTTCCCGTTCGGCTTGGCGGATGTCCGGTCTGCGGCGAAGCAAGTCCGCCGGGATACCAATGGAGACCATGACATTAGCGTCGGGCAGGTCACTGGGGGATGCGAGTCGCTGAAGCAGATCCGCGGGCTTGGCGGCTAAGAGCACGGCTAATCGGTAGATACAGGTACGCTGGGCCTGGCGCAGGGACGGCAGTTGCGACTGGATTGCCTGGACCTGCCCCTCAGCAGCCGCAACATCGAGTTGTGTTGCTATACTGAGGTTGGCTTTCTTTTGGAGGAGCTCCAGGTTCTCCTGCCGGTTTTCGAGCAGACGTTCAATGACGATCTGTTGCTGCTGGGCCAGACGCAGGGCCAGGTACTGGATGGCTACTTCAGCCTGTAAGGAGACCCGGATGTCACGTAGAGTCTCCAGGCGGGCTTCGGTCACGTCGGTAGCGGCCTCCACGCCCCGACGCCCGCCGCCGAACAGGTCGATCTCCCAGGCAGCATCCAGGCCGGCCTGATAAAGGTCGTAGTCAGTGGGCATCAGGCCACGTTGCAGGGCCGGGCCCAGGGAACCGGTTTCACTCTCACGGCGCCGGGATACGCTGCCAGAGGCGTTAACGGTCAAGGACTTACCCGATGCGGCCACACCTTGCAGGGCACGGGCTTCACGTAGGTGTGCCACGGCGATATGCAGATCGGCGTTGTTCTGTTGGGCCTCCGCGATTAGGCTTGATAACTCGGGATCTCGAAAGGCCTCCCACCAAGCAGCCAGTGATGGTGCGGTTTGATTGGCATCCGTCATCGTGGCCTCCACGTATGTGGCCGGTAGGATCACATCCGGGCAGGTGTAATTCGGTCCGACCGGGGTACACGAGACAAACCAGAGAGGCAGCAGGCTCACAAGTAGTCTTGTTCGGATGGGTTTTAGAGGGACGGGTTGCATTGAATTACTCCATTCGATGTCTGAAGAGCCAGACCGCAGCCAGCAGGGTCACGATCGCGATAATGACCAGGGGCCAGGCATTAGCTAGTACGTCGGACGCTGGCATAGCCTTGAGAAACACGCCTCGCACGATGACCAGAAACCAGCGCAGCGGATTACCCAGGGTCACGACCTGGAGCCAGGGTGGCATGTTTTCAATGGGTGTGGCAAAGCCGGACAGCAGCATGGCCGGGGTCATGAAGGTAAACGCACCCAGGATGGCCTGCTGCTGGGTCAGGGACAGGGCGCTGATGAACAGGCCAACGCCTATGATGGACAACAAAAACAGGGTCATGGCCCCATAGAGCAGGACCAGGGAGCCCTGGAAGGGAATGCGAAATACCCACACGGCTGCGCCCAGGATCAGGCTTCCCTCGGCCACGGCCACCAATAGGGCAGCGCCCGCCTTGCCCAACAGGATCTCCAGGGGGCGCAAGGGTGAGACGATCAACTGGTCGAATGTCCCCATCTCTCGCTCCCGCGCCACGGACAGACTCGTGACCAGCAGTCCTATTAAGGTCGAGATCACGGCCACCAAACTCGGGACAGTGTACCATTTGAAGTCCAGATTCGGATTGAACCAGTGACGCACGGCCATGGTCACGGGCACGGTGCCTTGCTGTCCGACCATGTCCTGCTGAAAGGTCTGGACAATGCGGGCACCGTAGCCGCTTACGATCTGGGCGGCATTGGTCTTGCGTCCGTCCAGGAGAAACTGGACGCATGTCGGGCGGTGTGCCAGTATGTCACGGGAGAAGTCCTGTCCGATCACCAGCACGGCCAGAGCCTGCTGACGGTCCAGGGTGGACCGGATGTGGGTTTCACTTTCCAGTGAGATCAGGTGTGTGAAGGTGCGCGCGGCCCTGAATCGCTCGACTAACTCAGTTCCCATGAGACCATGGTCCCGGTTCAAGACCGCCAGGGTAACGTTCTTGGCCTCCTGGGTGGCGGCAAAAGAGAAGACAAACAACTGGATCAAAGGCGGCATGATCAGGACGGTCCGGCCCTTGGGGTCCCGCAGGATCGCCAGCAGTTCCTTGATGATCAGTGTGCCCAAGCGGTGCCGCATGGTTTGTGATTCCTTATCCCAATCGTTTGGATGTCTTCTTGCCGGTGATCAGAAAGAAAAACGCAGCTATAGCCAACAGGACGGCCACATTAGGCAGAATCAGAGGCCATATGTCCCCGGCCAGAAACAGTGTCTGCAAACATGTCACCAGGTACCGGGCCGGGATCACGCGCGTGATCTGTCGGATCGGCCAGGGCATGGAGGCGATCTCGAAGATGAACCCGGACAACAGAAACGCTGGTAAGAACGCGGAGATCAGAGCCAGTTGCGCAGCAATGAACTGATTCTTAGCTGCCGTGGAAATCAGGAGTCCCTGGCCCAGGGCACTCAACAGGAAACAACCCGACACCAGCAGCAAGGCTCCCAGTGAACCTTGAAACGGCACGCCGAACAACCCCACGGCAATGGCGGTGCTCAGGAGTATGGACCCCATGCCCAGGACAAAATACGGCACGAGCTTGCCGATCACGATTTCCACAGCCCCGACAGGTGTGGCCAGCAGGGCCTCCATGGTACCGCGTTCCCATTCGCGTGATACCACCAGGGCAGTCAGTAGCGTGCCGATGATGGCCATGATGATGGCCAGGGACCCGGGGACCAGTGAGTTGCGGCTATTTAGCTCCGGGTTATAAAAGACTCGGGACACCTGGGTGACTGCCGGTTCGGTGGCACGTGCGTTGGCATAGCCCTGTTGCGTGAGCCAGACCTGGAGTACACCCTGGATGTAGTTCTGTAGGATGGTGGCGGTGTTGGTTTCGCTGGCGTCCGTGATCAGTTGTACGGTCGCGGTGTCAGCGGGTCGATGCAGGGCGCGGCTGAAGTCCTGAGGGATCACCACAATGCCCCGTACCTGCCCGGCCACGAGTTCGGACTTGAAGGCCTCTGCCTCGCGTCCAATGCGCGTCTGGAAGAAGTGTGACTTCTGAAAGACTGCGCCCAGATCCATCGCTTCGGGACCGCCGTCCTCCACGGCCACGGCCAGAGAGATGTCACGGGCATCCAGAGATACACCGTACCCGAACAGGAATAGCAGTAGCAGGGGCAGGACAAAGGCGATCAGGATACTGCTCGGGTCGCGCACTACCTGGCGAAACTCTTTGCCGATTAGGGCCTTGAGCCGTCGACCGCGACCGTGACGTACCGATGTAGGGGTCCATTTCATGCCACGGCCTCCCCTGCCTGGTCCCATTGACGGATTAGGGCGATGAAGGCGTCTTCCAGGGTGGGCTCCGGTAGGTCCCGTGAACGTACCTTGTCCTTAAGCAGGTCAGGTGAGCCCTCGGCGATCTTTTCCCCCCGGTAGATCAGGCCGATGCGGTCGCAGTATTCGGCCTCGTCCATGAAGTGCGTGGTGATCAGGATGGTGACACCTTTGTCCACCAGGCCATTGATGTGACTCCAGAACTCCCGCCGGGTGATGGGATCGACGCCAGAGGTCGGCTCGTCAAGAAAGAGCACGTCTGGCTGGTGCATGACCGCACAGGCCAGGGCCAGACGCTGTTTGAAGCCCAGTGGCAGATCCCGCGCCGAAGTACTCAGAGTGGCGCGAAGATCAAAAACCTCGGTCATGGTGTCGATCGCCTCACGCCGGGCGCGATTGGACAGTCCGTACACACCCGCGAAGAATGCCAGGTTCTGACGCACGGAGAGGTCGCCGTAGAGCGAAAACTTTTGGGCCATGTAGCCCAGTCGGGCTCGCGCCTTGGAGGCCGAGCGACGCAGATCGATCCCTGCCACGAAGCCGTGGCCCTCGGTCGGTTTGAGCAGGCCGCACATCATCTTGAAAGTCGTGCTCTTGCCCGCTCCATTGGGGCCAAGCAGGCCGAAGATCTCGCCTCTGCGGATAGAGAAGCTGTTGTGGTGCACGGCGGTAAACGCACCGAAGCGTTTGGTCAGGTCCTTGGCTTCCACCACGGGCTTGCCGTCGTCCGGCACCGTGCGAAACCGAACGGCCAGGGCCGAATCTCCGCCGGGTCCGCCGCCCAGGATATCCAGAAAGGCGTCTTCAAACCGAGGTATCACGGCCACCGGTTGCGCGTCCTTGGCACCGGAGACTTGAGATGGTGACACCGGTGCAGCATCTGTGCGCAGGACCAGTCGCACGGCCTGTCCCTGGATCACGCCGTCGAGCACGGCCGGTTCGCGCAGGGCTTGCTGCAACACAGCACGTCTGCGGGCTTGGGGTAGACCGCGCCACTGAAAGACGCGGCCGTGCACCCGTCCAGTCAGGTCGTCGGGCACGCCGTGAAACAAGAGCTTGCCATGGTTCAGCAGCAGCACGTGATCGCACTGTTCAGCCTCGTCCAGATAGGCCGTGCTCCAGACCACGGCGACGTGTGCGTCCACCAAGTCCCGCACCATGCGCCAGAGTTCGCGGCGGCTGATCGGATCCACACCCACACTCGGTTCGTCCAGCAACAGCAGGTCTGGCTTGCGGATCAGGGCACAGGCCAGGCCGAGCTTCTGCTTCATGCCCCCGGACAGACGCCCGGCCAGACGGCGGGTAAAGGGGGCCAGGCCGGTGAAGGCGAGCAACCGCTCGAAGGTCTCGGTGCGGACCTGTCCCACCACACCGCGCAGATCCGCGTACAGGTGGAGGTTTTCCATAACCGTGAGGTCCTCATACAGACCGAAACGCTGGGGCATATAGCCCAGAACGTGGTGCAGGGCATCGGTCTGTGTCACGGTATCCAGGTCGCAGGCAGTGACCCGTCCCTCACCGGGCACCAGCAGACCCGCGATCAGACGCAACAGCGTGGTCTTACCTGCGCCGTCCGGCCCCACCAGGCCGGTAATCTGGCCGGGCCTGCACGGATGCATGGATTGCGTCCAGAGCTGGTCGTGTCTGGCCCTTGAAGCGGTAGGTCAATCCCTGGATGGAGACCACGGGCTGCGCCATTAGGGTGTCTCCGTGGTATCCAGGTGCACGGTCACGGGCATGCCCTGACGAAGGCCTTCATCCGGGTTGTCCGCCACAATACGCACACGGAAGACCAGGTCTGTGCGCAATTGTGGAGTTTGGACATTCTTCGGCGTAAACTCGGCCTCGGGCGAGATGAATCCCACGTGCCCGGGGTAGGGGTGATCCGGTTGGCTGTCCGTGATAATCTGCGCCTTCATTCCGGGTCGAATCCGGCCCAGATCGGGTTCCGCCACGTAGGCCCTCACCCACACCGGGTCGGTCAGGGACAGCATGCCCACGGTCTGGCCCATGCCCACCACGGCACCAGGCTCTTCCACCCGTGTCAACAGGATCCCACCATTGGGCGCGAGCAAGGTGGCATCCCGAACTCGAATGCGCGCCTGGGCCAGAGCGGCTTGGGCCACCATCCAACGGGCCTGTCCCACCTCGATGTCCTCCTGACGCGGACCTTCCAAGGCTAAAGCCAAAGCCGCTTGGGCTATCTGCACCTCCGCCTCGGCCTGAGCTCGCCGAGCCGTGATATCATCAACGGATTGGCCTGTGACCGCACCGGATGTCACCAGTTCACTGCGCCGGTCGTATTCCAACTTAATTGTCTGGAGCGCGGCCTCACTAGCGCGCACACGGGCTCGGGCCTGCTCGATCTCCTGAGGTCGCGTCCCGTTCTTCAGGCGGGCCAGGTCCGCTGCGGCCAAGTCGCATTCCCCCTGAGCCCGGGCCAGATCCTGTTCAAATGGCTCTGCGTCCAGCAGGGCTACCACGTCGCCGGCTTCGAGCCTGTCCCCCTCTTCAAAACGCACCTCCGTGAGACGTCCTCCCACGCGAAAGGCCAGGGATACACGTCGAATGTCCACATTGCCGTAGAGAGTCAGGTCACCGCCGTCCAGCAAACTCGGTGCCTGACGTGTCTTCCAAATCCCGATCCCGGCACCTACTGCCAAAATCAACCCGACAACGATGAATGGCTTCTTTTTCATTGCTTATCCTTAATTGTCGCAGGATGGGCTTCCACCCATGCTGTATCTTAAATACATTTCACAAAGTCAGGACTGCTCGGACGTTTCGTGAAATCGCCTGGCAGATCTGCTCCACCTGGTCCTCGGAGATGGTCTGCCACCCCATGCGACGCAGCACCGTGGCCCGTGCCGCGCGAAAGGCCAGGACCTGTCCGAATAGGGCGTGGGTGCGCAGAATGATCTCAGGGTCATCGGCATCCTTGTGCAACAGGCGACCGATCAGTTGGGCCGCATACCTTGCCTGGCTTTCGATCATGGATTCGTACAGGATGGCAAAGGCCGCTGTCGGTCGCATCTGTTCCCGGATGATGATCGGGCCGAACAGGTCCGCCTCCCCGGACCCCACCAAAAATCGAGCCAAGGCCAGATAAAGACCTTCCAGGGCTTCAAGCAGCTCCATGTCAACGGCATGATCGTTTTGAAGCAACTGCTCAATATGGACATCCGCCTTCTCAAGCCGCGACAACGCGACTTGAGCAATATGACGGACCACTGCTTGATATAGGCCTTCTTTTCCCCCGAAATGATAGGGGATCGCCGCCAGATTTACTCCGGCCGGGGAAGACAGCATACGGGTCGTGGCCGCGTTAAAACCGTGCTCGGCGAAGATCTCCAGACCCGCCTGGATCAGGCGATCCCGGGTTTGATCAGGTCTGCTGTGGCTATTTGTGGACTTTGTCATAGGTTTTTCAAGAATATGATCAAACGTATGAATAACTCAATCGTATGAAATCTATTGATTATCCTTGTATTTGTCAACCCAGAAAGGCAAGAAGCAAGTTTTGGGTGCATATCATGATTGTAGGTGGATTTTTTTGTCCTGGCAATAGGCATTGTTGTTTCCGTTCTGCGTGCGTCCCAACTCGGCACCGGCCAGGATCATGGGCACACCCTGAGAGAGCAAGAGTGTCGCTAATTGGCTAATGATTTCAGTAAGAAAGAACCGATACTGTGATTAGGCAAGTCAGACTCGTGCTGGCTCCTAAAGACTCAGCTTTGCCTTGCAAAGTCAAACAATCTGGTGAGTTGGGAAAAACTGGGGCCGTTAGAAGGTAATGTAAACACAGAGGAAAACAACAACAAAGATGGCGTATTCTTTCCTGAAAAGATTGATGGCCATTATTTCATGCTACACAGGCCTTACTCTGGAGCCAATTATTCGCAATATGCGATGTCATTGGCAATGAGCGACAGAATTGATGGGCCATGGAATGATCTGGGTATAATTAAATATGGAAGACAAGATCCCAAAATTGCCAAACATGTATGGGTTGGTGCGAGTGCAGTCCCTATCGCCCTAGGCAATAAAAAATATCTCGTTTTTTATCACCGTGGACATTTCTTGAATTCTGGCCAGAAATGGTATGACCAGCATGCAGCTATTTTCAATTTCAACAGGTTTGACCCTGCTAGTCCCTCCCGCATAATTGAAAAATGTCTGGAGCGCATACTCGTCCCCGAAACCGTTTATGAAAGACAAACCGTAGCCGCCGACGGCATAGCCAATGTTGTTTTTACATGTGGTTGCTATGAATACAAAGATTATATATATGATATACGGCGGAGCTGATTCCTGTACTCTTGCTGCAAGGGTCAAAAAAAGCATTCTCCTGGCGGCACTTGAAAATTCAGAAGAGATTGACGTTAACAAGGCTGTATAGTTTAGTTTGGAGATAGGCTCGTAAGGAGTGCTTCCGCTTCGCAAAGCTCACGCACTACTATGCGTTCTGTGTGTTCGTGCACGAAATCGCATTCGTTATGCTTCGGATATACTTATCATGAGCTGGTTGATTATCATCACATAGACACTGGACCCAAAAAAGGGGGCAGATCAGAAGGGTACAGGCTTCCACGCGCTCCGTAGAGCATTGGCGAATTAACATGGTAAGTGCAACACGAGTATAGAGCAGACATCGCGAGTCAAATCCGGTAGCTTGGAGTTGTACAAAGACTTCAGACTACGGAGTGCTCGCGATGTCGTACAGCCATCTTACCATGGACGAACGAAATGTCATCTATAGAATGCAATGGCAAGGTTATTCGGATACCGAGATCGCCCGCTGCCTGGGGCGGCATCGAAGCACTATTGGCCGTGAATGCAAACGCAATCGCAGCTATCAGGGGCCCTACAATCCCGGCACCGGCCAGGCCTTTGCCAACAGCCGAAGGCGGGCCCATCTGCATCGGCCCAAGACCGGCCATCGCCGCTTGATAGGCTATGTCGCCGAGCGTCTGCAGGCCGGCTGGTCGCCCGAGCAGATCGCCGGACGGCTGTCCCATCGTCC
>JBDREF010000442.1:0-3066 GCA_043820045.1 Planctomycetota bacterium
GGTTATCCCTGGATTATCCAATAAACCGCACCGATCAGCAAACCCACACCCGCCCATGCGGCCAGAAATCCTCCGATGCCGACAAGGGTCGGTCTGGGTATTTCGAAATCGGGATGACTTATAAGCACATTTCGCGGCCCCGGCTGCACACCTGCGGGAAGTGTGAAAGGCTCAGCCTCCGGCTCGTCGGGTCCGATAGGTGTCCGCAGGCAGGCGTAAAACCGGTCCAGATTTTCCGCCGGGGCCCTTTTTGTAAACAAGCTGACCACAACCATGACGACAAAGCCGGCACTCAAATAAATAATCATCTGCCAGGGCAGATAGAGCTTGCCCTCCCACAGCATAAACGCCGGCAGCTTATCAGCAAAGTGTGCATTGAAATCCCAGGGGATAACGCCCAGCGGGTTTGTGCTGGTGAAGAGAAACACGCCCAAACTGGTCAGGGTTGCCGCCCAGGCACCGGCCGCCGTAGCGCGGCGCCAGAAAAGCCCGGCCCAGAAGGCAATTCCCATGAGGGCCGATACCATCCAGTAGAATTCCAGGCCCTTTACGACGCTTTCCAGGTTGAAGGCAACAAAGATACCCAATATCACGGCCAGCGCGGATGCGATACGTCCGACCAGGGTGTAATGCTTATCGGCTCTGCCGACCACGAAGAATTTCTTGTAGATGTTTTCAGTAAACAGGGCCGAAGCCACCACCATCAGTGAGTCGCAGGTACTCATAACCGAAGCGAGCAGGCACGCGATGAATAGTCCAATTAATCCCGGGGCAATATCGGGCAGCAGGTCTCGCGCCATTTGGCCGTACGCCTGATCAGGTTCTGCAAGCTCTCTATAGATGACCACGGCGCACAGCCCCGTGAGCATCCAGGCAATGGTACATATTCGCTTGCCGAAGATGCCTACAGTAACACCTGTTCTTCCCTCCATTTCCGTCTTGCCTGCCGCGCAGTTTGCCATAGTCTCAGGCATAGTCACCCAGCCGACCAGAGCGTTAAAGGCGATGATGATAATGTAAAAGAGGGTAATCTCGCCCGGGGAGACAAGCGAAAGCATATCCGGGTCGGAGATGGACTCCCGCAGCCCACTCATGCCGCCGACTTTCGCCAGCGCAAACGGCAGAATCAGGAACGACAAGACAACCGTCAGTAAGCCCTGTACGAAGTTGGTGGCGATAGCAGCGCTGAGTCCGCCGGCGACACCGTAAATCAAAAAGATGACCGTCATCGCTATAATAGCGAGATTGGAGCTGATGGCGCCGCCCGAGACGGCCTCGACCACCACCCCGGAGCCTTTTAACATAACACCGAGGGCAACCGTGAGCGGCAGTATGCCCATCGCTGCGTAGAGGCCGCTGACGCTGCGCCCGTAACGGATTTCGAAATAATCGCCGGTGGTCACGGCACGCATACGGCGAAAGAACGGCGCGATGAGCCAGAAGAACGGGGTGACAAAAAGCCACAGCCACTGGTACCAGATGCCCGATACGCCCGTGCTGTAAGTCTTCGCCGCGACGCTGACCGCCTGGTCGGAGTGCGTCCCCGAGCCGAACATGAAGAACGCCATCATCACTTTTCCGAACTTCCGGTCGCCAATGAAGAAACTGGCGGAGCTGCGGACTTTCCTGACCGCCCAGAGGCCAATGAAGGTGATACCGGCGAGGTAAACGGCAATGACAATCCAGTCAATAAGTTCAAGTCCTAACATATGCACTCCTTTCCCAGAACACCGTTTCTGTGAACGACATTATAGGGACGGACACAAGGGGCCGCAAGGGCGAAAAAGAAGCTCTGTCAAATATCGATCTCAACGGTTCTGGCGTGTCTTGAAGTCTTGTTCATAATTTAGAATTTCCGGCTGGAGTATGGCCGGCGATATGAGTATGCTTTTAGACGATGGCAATGGTCAATCGAGTTGACGTAATATAAGGAGTATGAAGATGAATCGACAGATCATAAGTGCATTCAAGGTCAGGTCGCGATGGTCATATTGGATGATTACCTTGGCCTGTTCGTGTTTTCTTGCAGCCGCATGCCTGCCTTGCGCCGGAGCGGATGTCAAGCAAGCGAACTGGAAAGCCGGAGTTGCATCAACGGCCATCACGCCGGAAGAGCCAATGTGGATGGCCGGATACGCGGCGAGGAATAAACCTTCGGAAGGAAAAATCCATGATCTGTATGCCAAGGCCCTCGTCCTGGAAGATGAGCAGGGCACTCGTGTTGTCATCGTCACAGTTGATCTTATCGGCATTCCCCGCCCGACGCGCGACTGGCTGGAAAAAGAAGCAAGCAAACGCTATAAAATCGGCCCGGAAGCCCTGCTGCTGAATTCATCCCACACGCACAGCGGGCCGGTAATACGCGAAACGAGATATTCCATCTACGGCAACACTTTATACGGCCTAACGCCGGAGCAGATTCGACAAAGCGATGAGTATGTGGAATCTCTGCAGGAGAAAATCCTGCAATTGATCGGACAGGCTATAGACAATCTGGCCCCGGCGAAGCTCGGCTATACTCACGCGCGGGCGGGCTTCGCCATGAACCGGCGTCTGCCGACCGAAACCGGCTTTCAAAACAGTCCGAACCCCGACGGTCCGGTCGATCATGACGTGCCCGTCCTTCGGATCGACGGCGACGACGGCAAATTGCGAGCTGTCCTGTTCGGATACGCATGCCATAGCACGACCCTGAGCTTCTACCAGTTCTGCGGCGACTACCCCGGCTTTGCCCAGCAATACATTGAGGAGAGGCATCCGGAAGCGGCCGCGATGTTCATCGCCGGTTGCGGCGGCGACCAGAATCCATACCCAAGACCCAAGGCCGAAGCCCTTGAATACTGCAAGCAGCACGCTCGAGGGTTGGCAAACGGCGTAGAAACCGCGCTCGAGGCCAGGGCCCGGCCGGTCGCCGGGCCAATCCGGGCCGCACTGGATACAGTGACATTGGACTTTGCCGAGCCGCCCGGCCGCGAGCAGCTCGAACAGCAGGCCAAGTCAAACGACAAATACGAACGCCGTCATGCCGAAGTGCTGCTGAGAGAACTCGACGAGACCGGGACCATT
>JBDREF010000443.1:0-5139 GCA_043820045.1 Planctomycetota bacterium
GCCGCCCGTAACGAAGCGGAGGCGGCGCAACTGGTGGTTCGCCCTACAGCGGCGCTAAGGGGGTTGGCGGTCTCTGCCGGAGCTTTGAGAGGGCCCGGCGGGGCGACTATTCCTGCCAAAAACGTGGAAGTTCTCAGGGTAAGATACGTTAACGTCGAGCTGGCGACGGACAAAAGCTCGGTGGTCGGTCTCTGGCCGGACCCGCTGCCGCCGTTGAAAGGTCCCATGGACCTGGAGCCGAACAAGAACCAGCCATTCTGGGTCCGCGTGAAGGTGCCTCGCGATGCTCCGGCGGGAATCTACAACGGCACTGTCAAGCTTGCGGCCGGAGGCTACGCCGCCGACGTCGCGCTGCGGGTAGAGGTATATGATTTCGACCTTCCCGACCGGATGACTTGCACGACGGCATTCGGCTTCTCGCCGGGCAACGTATTTCGCTACCAGAAGCTATCCGGGCCCGAGCAGAGACGTCAGGTGCTCGATAAGTACTGGGCCAGCTTCAGCGCCCATCACATCTCGCCTTACGACCCCGCGCCGCTGGATGATTTGAAAGTCACCTGGCCAGAGATTACCGATTCGACCAGGCCCGAAGATATCAAGCCTGAGTTTGACTGGACGGGGTGGGATGCGGCAATGGAGCGAGGCATTGACTACTACAACTTCAACTCCTTTCGCCTGAGCATACCGGGTCTCGGAGGCGGGACTTTTCACGCGCGAAGAGAGCCTGAACTGCTGGGCTACAGCGAGGATACGCCCCAGTACAAAGCCGCCTTCACCGCCTACTGCCGCCAGATTCAGGGGCATCTGCGGCAGAAGGGCTGGCTCGATGAGGCCTTCGTCTATTGGTTCGACGAGCCTGCTCCGAGAGATTATGAGTTTGTTATGAACGGCTTCGAGAAGCTCAAAAACGCGGCCCCCGATATCACTCGTATGCTGACCGAGCAGGTCGAGCCGAACCTCGTCGGCGGGCCTGACATCTGGTGTGCCGTTTCCAATCAACACAAACAGGAGCCCGCCGAGCAGCGGCGCAAGTACGGCGAGAAGTTCTGGTGGTACGTCTGCACCGGCCCTAAGGCGCCGTATTGCACGCTGTTCATAGACCATCCCGGCACCGAGCTGCGAGTCTGGCTCTGGCAAACTTGGCAGCGAAAGATCGACGGAATCTTAGTCTGGCAGACGAACTACTGGACCAGTACCGCCGCGTACCCGAATTCCGAGTATCCGCAGAACCCGTACGACGACCCTATGGGCTGGCGCTCGGGCTACAGCACGCCGGAGGGCGAAAAGAAGCCCTGGGGCAACGGCGATGGTCGATTTATCTATCCGCCCGAAGCCGCTGCCGATGCGCATCCGTCCGGACCTGTCCTCGACGGACCCGTTGACAGCATCCGCTGGGAAATGCTGCGGGACGGCATCGAAGATTACGAGTACCTGGCCATGCTGAAAAGACTGCTTGAAGCCAAGAAGGATAAGCTGGACGCACGCCGGCAACAGGAATACGCCGCATTGCTCGATGTGCCGGGTGACATTACAAGCGACATGACCACCTTCACCAAAGATCCGGCTCCCGTCGAGATACGGCGTGACCAGGTTGCCCGGGCTATTGCGGGGCTGAACAAATTGTAGACCGGCGATTGCGGCCTTAGTTGCCTCTCCAATCTCCCTGTCGTACGCCGTGATACGTCTTGAGAACGTATTCGAACTTCTCTGACGACCTCGGCTGCAGGTCGAGCGTGAACTTGACGGTATCGAGGTCAACCTTCTCGAACGCTCCGAAGTCGCCGCTGTTTTTGATGTCCCAGTATTGCGTGTTGAAGTTGCGCCTAATTTCGACTTTGACCGGGATATCCCGGGTGTTCTTTACCTCGACATTGAACGTGCGAATCTCATCCCAGCCTGAAACGTTACCATGGGTGTCAAATCTGTAGTTTTCGCTTTTGAAATCCATCAACTTCGGCTCGACGACGATATCGGCCACCGCTCCGAGATTCAATTCCACATCCTCATCGACGGGGATATATTTGAATTCAGATTTACCTGCGTAGGATAAGTGCCCCTGCTCACCGACGCCGCGATAGACTTTCAACAAACCGCCGGGTATCGGCGTCTCGCCCAGCTTGTGTTCTTCGTCGTTCTTGAAATTGAGGAACCGAACCACGGCACTGCCGTATCTGTCCTCTTCGTATTTGTAGAGATTCACCACCGGTACAGCGTCAACGTCGAAGCTTTGTAGCCGTTTCGACCAGCCGTTGGGAATCGTCTCGGTGCCCTCGATCGTATAGAGGAAATACTCACTCAACCCTTCTTTGGCGATCTCCTTGGGTCGATAAGCAAAGGCGTCCAGTTTTGTGTCAAGCACTTTCATCATCTCATCAAGGCGAACCGGAGCCGGAGCGTCCACCGCGGGCATGGCCTGCAAGACGGGAGCCACTCCCGGCCTGCCATAGGGGTATTGCCGTCGGGCGAGTTCGGCGATCTCGTCGAGTATATGCACCTTGCCCACGATCAGGCGGGTCTGGGCGTTCTCGTAGTCTTCGCCGCTGTTATTGGTGACCACGACGTAGCCCTGAAGCCGCATCGTCTTTTCATCCTGTGTGAGCGTGCCCATGTAGAACGCCCGCCACGACAGGCCGCTGGTCAGGTATGTAATCTCCATCGGCACTTTGCCGCTTATGCCGCTGGCGATGTTCCATAGACCCAGGTTTCTCACTCGCGGCGGATAAACTAATTCGGCTATGTCAATCTTGTCTGCATCGGCCTTCGGCAGCATCTCCAGACTGGTCGGGTCTATCAGCGTATTCTCCCAGGAGAACTGCAATGCGTTTTTGCCATTCTTCAACGTCAGGGCTCTACTTTCGCGCACTAACGTCATATCGGCCGAGTTATAAATCGTGAGTTGCACCGTATCCCGCGACGGCAGCGTCACCAGGTCGACTTTAGCCTGCCCGACGCCGGCCATCATGACGATTATCACCAACACTATTTGTAAGCGTTTCATTTCACTGCTCCTTTGACTCTGTATTCTGTTCGCCTACGGCCGCCAGTCTTCCTGCCGGACGCCGTGATAGGTTCTTACCACATATTCAAAGGTCCTGGCGGAGCGAGGCTGTAAGTCCAGCGTGTACTTGACCGCGGTCAGATCAACCTTTTCGAACGCTCCGAAGTCGCCGCTGTTTCGGATGTCCCAGTATTGCGTGTTGAAGTTGCGCCTAATTTCGACTTTGACCGGGATATCCCGTGTGTTCTTTACCTGGACATTGAACGTGCGAATCTCATCCCACCCGGAAACGTTACCCTGGGTGTCAAATCTGTAGTTTTCGGTTTTGAAGTCCACCAGCTTCGGCTCGACAACGATATCGGCGATGGCCCCAAGGTTCAACTCCACGTCCTCATCGATGGGAATGTATTTGAATTCCGATTGGCCCGTGTAGGACAAGTGCCCCTGCTCGCCGACGCCGCGATAGACCTTTAACAAGCCGCCGGGTATCGGCGTCTCGCCCAACTTGTGCTCCTCATCGTTCTTGAAGCTCAGGAATCGAACCACGCCCGGCCCGTATCGTTCTTCCTCATACTTGTAGAGGTTCACCACCGGCACGGTTTCAACATCAAAGCTTTGAAGCCGTTTCGACCAGCCGGTTGGAATCGTCTCGGTGCCCTCAATCGTATAGAGGAAATACTCGCTGAGACCTTCCTTCTCGATCTGCTTGGGTGCCATTGGGGCTGGGGCCTGGGCGACCTTCTCCATCATGAGCCTGACTTGTCGTCCGCCCTCTTCCATCGGAGCCGGCATACCCTGCGGCATGAGAACTCCTCCCGGTCTGCCGTATGGATATTGCTGTCGGGCGAGATATGCAATCTCATCGAGTATGTGGACTTTGCCGACGATCAGGCGGGTCTGGGCGTTCTCGTAATCCTCGCCGCTGTTGTTGGTGACCACGACATAACCTTGAAGCTGCATCGTCTTTTCATCCTCGGTGAGAGTGCCCATGTAGAACGCCCGCCACGACAGGCCGCTGGTCAGATATGTAATCTCCACCGGCACTTTGCCGCTTACGCCGCTGGCGATGTTCCACAGACCGAGGTTCCTCACTCGCGGCGGATAAACTAATTCGGCTACGTCAATCTTGTCTGCGTTGGCCTTCGGCAGCATTTCCAGACTGGTCGGATCGATGAGGGTGTTTTCCCATGAGAACTGCAATGCGTTTTTGCCGTCTTTCAGCGTCAGGGCCCTGCTCTCTCGCACTAACGTCATGTCCGCGGAGTTATAAATAGTAAGCTGCACCGTATCCCGCGAAGGCAGCGTCACCAGATCGACTTTTGCCCGACTGATGCCGGCTATTGTGACGATTATCAGTAACACAAATGCTATGCGTTTCATTTTGCTGCTCCTTAAGTGTGAAGCGTTCAAGTCTGTTATCTTCTCACGGGCACTGGCGGTCGCGGCTCTACGCCCGGCCTAATGTTCCGACGATGATAGTGCATCTTCAGCTCTTTGACCGCCGGGCCGGAATCGGTGCGGGCGGGCAGCATTATCTCGAACTCAAGCGTGCTCGCGTCCTTTTTCTCGTACTTCATATTGCACGTTTCCATATCCCACTGGCCGGGGATGCGCTGAATCATCGTAAGCACCGCGGGGCTGTCCTTGAAATTCTCTATCTTGGCGGTGATTTCCTCGTCCGTATCGTACAGAACGATCTGCTGACCGTTGTTCCGGCGTATGTTAATCTGCGCGTCCGTCATTTTCCGCTGCGTGACGACGATGTCGCGGCTGTCGCCGATATAAAGCTCCATCTTCTCGCCGACCGGTACGAGGGCCGTTACATCCTCGCCCAGAAAAATGGTGCTCTCGTGCCCGTCATCCTGGAAGAGCCGTGCCTTGCCGCCCCACAATGCGAATTGGCCCAGGCCGCTTTTGCTTTCATTTACTACGCGATAGCTGACCGGGATTCCGACGTTCTGGTTTTCGAGCTTCTCCGGGTCCCACGGTTGGAGGGCGGAGTCGAACTTCCAGACTTTTGTGATCGGCACCTTGGGGGACTTGAGAAACAGCATCTGCTTGGTTTCTTCGTGGTCGATGCCCTGCTCGAAGGCCTCGCCGTAATCGAGCAGCACGCGCGCCTTATCGAAATCTTCGCCGGA
>JBDREF010000444.1:0-7092 GCA_043820045.1 Planctomycetota bacterium
TTTGTCATCTCGACTGGAGCCGAAGGCGCAATGGAGAGATCTGACCGACGAAGCGAACCGGCTGCTCTCCCTCGGGGACACCTTGCGGCGGAAGCCAGATTCCTCCGCTCGCTGCGCTCGGTCGGAATGACAAAAAGGGCAGGCTCTTCGGCCTCCGGTCGAAATGACAAGCGGCGAGAATGAATCGCAATCTGCCACCGAATGCCGCCCACACCCCGCAATGCTCTTAGAGGAGAATTCGGTTGCCGCAACAGGGACGAATGAATAGAATGAACGCCGGATCGGACCCGATGAAAAGGGACGTAGAAAGAACGGAGAACACGATATGAGCACACTTGACTTTACCCGCCGGCGATTCCTGCAAACCCTCGGCGCCGGCATCGCGTCGTTAGCTGTCCCGGGCTGCATGAAGGGCAATCAGAGGGCCGGTGCAGACAAGCCGAATTTTGTAATCATCTTCGCCGACGACCAGGGCTATCAGGATATCGGCTGTTTCGGCTCGCCGTCGATTAAGACGGCGAACCTGGATCGCATGGCATCTGAGGGGATGAAGTTCACGGACTTTTACGTGGCCGCTTCGGTGTGTTCGCCATCGCGGGCGGCCCTGCTGACCGGTTGTTATCCCCCGAGGGTCGGCATAACCAAGGTGCTGTTTCCGAGGGATGATATCGGCCTGAACCCGCAAGAGATTACCATCGCCGATATTCTCAGGGGGCAGGGTTACGCAACCGCCTGTGTCGGCAAGTGGCACCTGGGCCATCTGCCGGAGTTTCTGCCGACGAGCAACGGCTTCGATTCCTACTTCGGCATTCCGTATTCCAACGATATGGACGGCGTCGAGGGCAAGGACAAGAATCTCGACCGGGCGTGGCAGCAGAAAGACTACTCGCCCTGGAACGTGCCGTTGATGCGCGACAAAGAGATTATCGAGCGGCCGGCGGACCAGACAAAGCTGATAGAACGCTACACCGAAGAAGCGGTGAAATTTATTCACAAGAGCAGGGATAAGCCCTTCTTTCTCTATCTGCCGCACACGATGCCGCATATCCCGCTGTTCGTCTCGGACAATTTTTTCGTCGAGGACGTCCAAAAGGCTTACAAAGCGACAATCGAACAAATCGATTCCTCCGTCGGCCGGGTTCTCGCTGCTCTAAAGGAGGCCGGCGTCGATAGGAACACGCTTGTGGTCTATACCAGCGACAACGGCCCGTGGCTGGGCAAGAAACATCATGGCGGCTGCGCTCTGCCGCTGCGCGACGGGAAATTTTCCACCTACGAAGGCGGCATGCGCGAGCCCTGTATCATGCGCTGGCCCGGCCGAATCCCGGCCGGCAAAATGTGCAGCGAGCTGTGCGGTACGATTGACCTGCTGCCGACGTTCGCCGGATTGGCCGGAGTGGAAGTACCCGCCGACCGTGTAATAGACGGCAGGGACATCTGGCCTCTGATGGCCGGCAAACCGGGAGCGAAATCGCCGCACGAGGCGTTTTTCTATTACAGAGGCATCAGTCTCGAGGCGGTCCGCAGCGGCAATTGGAAACTGCGCCGCGTCAAGAAGAGCACCGAGCTGTACGACCTCGAAGCCGACATCGGCGAAAAGAACAATCTGGCCGATGCGCATCCTGAAATTGTCAAACGCCTAACCGGCGTGATGGAAGAATTCGACCGCCGGCTCAAGGCAAACTCGCGGCCCGCAGGGAAGGTTTCAAAACAACAGGAGTCATAAGTTACCAGGACAGGCCGTTTCACATGGCCCCGGCAATAAGACAGGAGGAAATGAATGAGAACACTCAGCAGTACGCGACGTGATTTCCTGAAGGCTATGGGTCTCGGTGTAGCCTCGCTGATGGCGCCAAAGCTGGTCGCAGCGGCCGGATCCAAAGTCAGAAAGCCCAACATAGTTTTGATCCTGGCTGACGACATGGGGTTTTCGGATTTAGGCTGCTACGGCGGCGAGATTGACACGCCGAACCTGGACGGCATGGCCGCACAGGGTATTCGCTTTTCGCAGTTTTACAACTGCGCCAAATGCACGCCCACGCGCAACTCGATACTGACGGGCCTGTACCATCAGCAGGCCGACGTCGGCAAGGGCGGCAACTGCGTCACCATCGCCGAGGCCCTGCACGAAGCGGGCTACACCACCTTGGCCGCGGGCAAGTGGCACGTCGGCGGCACGCCGATGGACCGCGGATTCGATCGGTACTTCGGCATGTTGGGCGGTTCGTGCAGCTATTTCGTTCCCGACGAGACCTTCCGTCTTGACAGAGAGCCGTTCACGACCGATGACAAGAACTTCTACACCACCAATGTCTTCACGGATCATGCGCTCAAGTTCCTCGATGAAGCCGGCAGAAAAGATAAACCGTTCTTTCTCTATATGGCTTACAATGCGCCGCACTACCCGCTGCACGCCTTGCCTGAGGACATCGAGAAATACCGCGGCAAGTTTATGAAGGGCTGGGACCTCTTGCGAAAAGAGCGCTACGAGCGGCTTATCCGGATGGGGTTGATCGACAAGAAGTGGGGCTTGAGCGCGCGAGGCGCCGACAGACACAAATCATTCAGTGACGTCCCACCCTGGGATCAGGTAGAGGACAAACGTGGCGAAGATCTGAAGATGGCCGTTTATGCCGCAATGGTCGATAGGATGGACCGGAACATCGGGCGAATCCTGAACAAACTCAGGGAGCTGAAGGCCGAAGATAACACGCTGGTGATGTTCCTCTCGGACAACGGCGGCTGTCCTTACGAGCGTAACAGACCTGCGGACATTGCGCCCGGACCGGCCGAATCGTATCGCACGTATGATTCGCCGTGGGCGAACGTCAGCAACACGCCGTTCCGGCTCTACAAGCGTTTCAATCACGAGGGCGGCAATTCCACGCCATTTATTGTTCGCTGGCCCGAGGTGATAAAGAAAGGCGGTGACATCACCCCCCAGGTCGGTCATATCATCGACGTAATGGCTACCTGCGTGGACGTGGCGCAGGCGCGATATCCTTCGCAGTACAAGGGGCACAAGATCACCGAACTGGAGGGCAAGAGTCTGCTGCCGATTTTCGAGGGCCGCCGGCGCCAGGGCCATGATGCGTTGTTCTGGGAGTATATGAACAACAAAGCGGTACGGCAGGGCAAATGGAAACTCGTTACCGTTGGTGACAATCCCTGGGAACTCTACGATATGGAGACCGACCGAACCGAGCTTAACGATCTATCGGCAAAGATGCCGGATAAGGTCGAGGAGTTGGCCGGGCTGTACGAGGCATGGGTCCGGCGATGTAAGACGGCTCAAGGCAAGAAGTCATAGAGGCGAGGCCTGATATGGAAAAGAACGAAGATAAGGAAAGAGAAGATAAAATGATTGATATGAACCGACGTGATTTCGTGCGGAGTTTAAGTTGCGGCGCTCTGGGGCTGCTGGGCTCTGCGATGCTGGGAAGTTGTTCGCTGGCGGCCGAGAAGAAGTCGGAGGGCAAGCGGCCGAATATCCTTTTCTGCCTTGCCGACGACTGGTCCTGGCCTCATGCGAGCATCGCCGGGGACAAGGTCGTCAAGACGCCGACGTTCGACAGGGTCGCGCGCGAGGGCGTGCTGTTCGAGAATGCGTTTGTTTCGTCGCCGTCCTGCACGCCGTCAAGAGGAGCGATACTGACCGGCCAGTGGCACTGGCGTCTGGAAGAGGGCGGCGACCTCTGGGGCACGCTGCCGGCGAAATTTGCCGTCTATCCGGATTTGCTGGAAGATGTCGGCTATCACGTCGGTTACACTCGCAAGGGCTGGGGCCCCGGTCGGGACGAGCCGGGCGGACGGAAACGAAATCCCGCCGGGCCGCAGTACAAAAACTTCAGCGAGTTTATGAAGGCCCGGCCCGAAGGCAAGCCCTTCTGCTTCTGGTTCGGCAGTCAGGACCCGCATCGGGCGTACAAATGGCAATCGGGCATCAACAGCGGCATGAAACTCGAAGACGTCAAAGTTCCCGCCTGCTTCCCGGATGGCCAGGAGGTGCGAACCGATATTTGTGACTACTACTGGGAGGTCCAGCGATTCGATACCGAGGTCGGCGAGCTGCTGACAATGCTCGAAGAGGGCGGCGAGCTTGACAATACGCTGGTCGTCGTCTCCGGCGATAACGGCCTGCCGTTCCCGAGGTGCAAGAGCAACCTTTACGATACGGGTACACACGTCCCGCTGGCGGTTCGCTGGCCCGCGGCGGTCAAAGGCGGCAGGGTCGTCAGGGATTTCATCAGTATGTCGGACCTGGCGCCGACGTTCTTAGAGGCTTCCGGTCTGAAGCCGACCGCCGAGATGACGGCGCGGAGTTTTCTTGATATCTTGAAGTCGGGCAAGTCCGGCAGATTGGATCCGAAGCGCGACCATGTCCTGACCGGCAAGGAGCGCCACGTTCCCGGCCAGGAGAACGACCTGGGAGGCTACCCGTCGCGCGCCATTCGGACGCATCAGTTCCTTTACATTCGCAACTTCAAGCCTGACCGCTGGCCGTCCGGCTACCCGGCGGGCTATGCCGAACCGGTTGACATCGATGTCTCGAAGCCTCGGGATACAAAATTCGGTTACGCCGATACCGACGCCTCGCCGACGAAATCTTACATGTTGAAGTACCGCGACGACCCGAAGGTCGCCGGACTTTTCGATCTGGCTTTCGGCAAGCGTCCGGACGAGGAGCTTTACGACCTCCGCAAGGATCCCGACCAGCTCAACAACGTCGCCGAAAAGGCCGACTATGCTGTAACAAAGAGAAAACTCGCCGCTGCTTTGATGGCTCAGTTGAAGGCCACGAAAGACCCGCGGGCTTTGGGCAAGGGTAAAATCTTCGATACGTATCCCTATTACGGCGGAGGCAGGCCGACGAAACCGGCGCCTAAGCCGAAGCGATAAGAGCCGATTGTCATTCCGACCGAAGTGATGCGCAGCATCGCGCAGTGGAGGAATCTGGTCTCGAACGAAAAAGCCCATACAAGTGGCGGCCAGATTCCTCGACTCCGCTGCGCTGCGCTCGGAATGACAAAAAGTGAACTTGGCATAGAACTGGATCAGAATGGTAGGCTGTGCAATCCCGGCGTGCCGGGATTGCACACGCGGGATTTATTTCGGCAGATTCTCCGGTGCAACGTCTTTGACGCTCAAGTCGCCGTAGATGACGCGGTAAGTTTGCGAGCCTGCCGGTTGATACCAGAAGATGGGAGTTTCGGCGTCGCCGTACTCTACGTTCTCGCCGGCGTAGCGCCAGTTGCTCTCGACGGGCAGTTTCATCACGAACATAATCGCACGAGTCATTTGCATTGTGTGCTGCAGGCGCTGCTGTTCCGAAGTCTGGTCGTCGTGGAACTTGCCCGCCTTCGCCATTTCCATAGAGACTTTCGCCAGCTCCGCCGGGTTCAACGTCGGCGGCAGCGTGCCGTCCTTCGTCCATTGCGACCACAGCTTCAGAAGTGCGGTCAGGTCCTGCTCGGATGCTTCGGCCGCATCTACCTGGAGCCCCACACGGCTGTAACCGTCCGGCGGGCTGAGGCTGAAGAGTGCATCGTCCAGGTCAACGTCGAACCGAAAGCCGGTCATCGTCGCGCTCATGCCCGGTGCGTTCGCAAATTCCACCTCTACGAGAACAAGCTCTCGCGTCTTAGGGTCGATCCAGACCGTGTTGGTTAAGCCTTCTTCGCGGACACGAAATCCCTGAACAGTACGGCCGTCTATTTCTTGTTCGCCGAGGACCTCATCGGCCCGGTCGGGCAGCGTTCTGAGCCTCTCGATTGTCTCGAACTGCCGCCGACCACTGTCATCAGGCAAATTGGACATCTCTATCTCGACAAATTGCTTTCTTTCGGGGATGATGCTCAGGCCCTTGCCCTGCACCGAAT
Source organism: Planctomycetota bacterium (assembly GCA_043820045.1). Taxonomy (GTDB): domain Bacteria; phylum Planctomycetota; class Phycisphaerae; order Sedimentisphaerales; family Anaerobacaceae; genus JBDREF01. Next base: position 5,880 of record JBDREF010000444.1, read on the forward strand.
CCATCACCGAAACATAACCGCCGGGCATGGTCATTCGCATATACCCCGGTTCCTTGAAGGCGACCTCCATTTCCATATCAGGCATTCCCTCGACGGGCGTCGTTGTGGTTACGGTGTAAATCAGCGTGCGGGCTTTGTGCAGCCGTTCGGCTACTTCTGCATAAACGGTGCCTGTCATTCCAACCGGCCCGATGACGTAACGCAGGCCGATGATTGCGGCGACCACTATCACCGCGGCTATGGCAAATTTTCTCGTTTTACTGTTCATAATTGTTCTCCATATATCAGGCGAGATCGTGCCTGATTTCTGTTTTTCATGTTTGTCCAGCGCTTCCAGGACATTACCGAGAACCTTCTCGTGTGTCTCGGCGCTGGTTTTGTAACGTAGTTTCCTGATTAACTTTTCAATATTTTCTGCTGGTCTCATTTTTTCACCTCGCCGTTCAGGGTTGACCGCAGTTTATCCAGTCCGTAGCGGTACCTGCTCTGGGCTGTTTTGGTCGAAACGTCTTGTAGTTTGGCTATTTGTCTGAATCTCAAATCGCCGTGCAGGCGAAGCGCTATCGCCTCTCGCTGCTCGTACGGCAGCTCGGTCAAAGCGTCGCTGAGCTTCAGCAATTCTTCACTGCGTATCATCAGTTGAACTGCGCCTTTGGCATCCGGCCTCGCTCGCTCGGCCTGATTGACTGCGGCCGTCTGCCGGCGCTTGTTACGGCGGATGTAATCACGCGAACGATTCGCGACACAGGTTGCCAGATAGCCTTTCAGACTTCCCGTCAGGCGGAACTTCTCGATAGACTCCACAAACGTTACGAAAACGTCCTGAACAACGTCTTCGGCGCCGGCTTTGTCGTCCAGAAGGTTGCCCGCTAAGGAAATCAGGTCGTCGGCGTACTTCTCGTAGATCGCCCGCAGGGCATCCCTGCTGCCGCCCTTGAATTTCCACACGAGTAACCTGTCTTCAATCATCCGGACCTGCCTTTTCTGATATCAGTTCAATCGATTGTCGCAAATATAACGCCGGAAGGAAGCGTTTTGCTCTAAAGAAAATCAAATCTTCTCCACAAAAAGAGGCTGTCCTGGCCCTTTGGGCCTGGCGATGGCATTATGCAGAGGTTTTCGTTATATTCTGCTGCAACTAAAATGATTGATGTCATTCCGAACGGAGCAAAGCGAAGCTGAGGAATCTGTCCTAACAGATCCCTCGACTGCG
>JBDREF010000445.1:0-7193 GCA_043820045.1 Planctomycetota bacterium
AACCGCAAAATGGTCCCAGATGTTTCCGCCCTTGCGAACCTCCCGGCCGCCGATACCCATGCACTGAAGAGGATGCGAGCCGAGCGCCCAGTTCATAACGTCAATGTTGTGAACATGCTGCTCGACGATATGGTCGCCGCACAGCCAGCAGAAATAATACCAGTGGCGAACCTGCCATTCCATGTCACTCATACCGTCGGGCTTGTCGCCCCTGAGCGAGCCGCCGCCGCCGTTCCAGTAGCATTGTGCAGCGACGATTTCGCCGATTGCTCCGTCGTGAATGCGTTTCATAATCTCAACGTAGTGCAACTGGTGACGCCGCTGCGTTCCGGCGGCGACCGAGAGGCCCTTCTGTTTCGCCAGTTGCGCCGCTGCTATTACCCTTCTAATGCCGGCGGGGTCCACCGCGACGGGCTTTTCCATAAACACGTGCTTGCCGGCTTTAACCGCGGCTTCGAAGTGCTCGGGCCTGAAATGCGGCGGCGTTGCCAGGATGACCATATCAACGCCGCTGTCGATTAGCTTCTGATACGCATCGAAGCCCGTGAACCGGCGCTGTTCCGGCACATCCATCTGGTCGGCCAGGCCGTCGAAGTCTACGCGGTCGTAGCGGCCTTTAGCGCCGTTGCTCAGCATGTCGTACGTGGTTTCGAGTTTGTCTTTAAACAGGTCAGCCATGGCCCAAAGCCTGACCGACTTGTCAACACCCATCAGGGCCTGTGTTGTTGCTCCGGTCCCGCGCCCGCCGCAGCCGACCAGGCCGACTTTAAGCACATCCGATCCGGCGGCATACAATTTACCGGTCAGGTTAGCAGATGCGCCGGCGAATGAAGCCATCGCCGCCGCCTTTACAAAATCCCTGCGTGAAAATTCCCGTCCCTGTTGTCGCTTCTCTTTCTGCATTACGATCCCTTTCAACGAACGATCTGCTATCAGATAAGTTGTGTCTTGCCGGGAACCGCGACGGGCTCAAGGGGCAAATCACCGAACTCGTACCTGGGGGGCCTCAAATCCAGTTTCGAAGCGTTCATCGCCCAATCCCATTTCAGGGCCCTGCCCGTATAGGCGCTCATCCGGCCGATCACCGCGCACATCGTGCTCTCGGCGACATTTTGCGCTTCGTTCAGGCCTTTGCCTTCGCGGATACTGCTTATCAAGGCGCGATGTTCCTCGTAGTACGGGTTCTCGTTGGGCCCTTCGTATTTGTAAGTTGTGTTGCCTTTGAGGTCCTTAATGTATCCGACGGCCTGATCGGTGTATATCTGGCCTTTGGTGCCTACAAGACGCTCGCAGACGTGATAGGCTGCGCCGGGATTCTGTTTGCACATGCTCGATACGCGAACGCCGTTCGGATATTCGAACTCGCAGGCGAAATGGTCGAAGACGTTGCCGTACTCAGGTCCGGTCCGCGCCTGGCGGCCTCCCATCCCGATAACCTGTACGGGATGTTCTCCGATGCCCCAGTTCATGATGTCGAGATTGTGAACGTGCTGTTCGCAGATATGGTCGCCCGAGAGCCACGTCGTGTAGAACCAGTTGCGGCACTGCCACTCCATGTCACTCATGCCTGCGGTTTTTGGCACTTTGAACTCGTCTCAGGCCAGGCCCATGTTCCAGTAACATTGGCCGGCAATGATTTCGCCAATCGCGCCGTCGTGGACGCGTTTTAGGATATCGACATAGTGGTTCTGATGCCGGCGCTGTGTGCCGGCGAGGACGGACAGGCCTTTCTGTTGCGCGATTTTGCCGGCGGCCAGGACGGTGCGAATACCCGTCGGATCTACCGCGGCGGGCTTTTCCATGAAGACGTGCTTGCCGGCCGTGACCGCCGCCATCAGGTGCTCGGGCCTGAAATGCGGCGGCGTGGTCAACAGCACCAAATCCACGCCGCTGTCGAGCACACCCTTGAACGTGTCGAAACCCACGAACCGCCGGGACTTCGGCACATCCATTTTGGGTCGCAACGATTCGAACGCATCGCGGTCATAACGGGCCTCGGCGCCTTCGCTGAGCATTGTGTAACATTTATCTAATTGATCCTGGAACAAATCTCCCATCGCCCAGAGCTTGATCGACGTGTCGGTGCTCAGCAGCACTTGCGTGGCGGCTCCGGTGCCGCGCCCGCCACAGCCGATCAGTCCGACCTTGATGGTGTCGGAACCGGCTGCGTAAGAGCTGCTTGCCACAGTTGACAAAGCTGCAAGCGATACGGCCGAATGCTTCACGAAATCCCTGCGCGTCAACTGACGACTTGCCAAGTGTATTTCACCTTCCATCAGTATCCCTTTCAACTGTGAAGCTGAAGCGTTGTTAAGGTGGCAACCACCGATGCCAACAAGGGTAATTGCGCCCGGTCGCTCAGTCAAGAGCAATCTGGGGCGGCCAAATCGGCCCACCGGTGACGGGGGTTCGGTCCTTGCATACATACTGAAATTCGCTTGCATTTTCGCCACGATTTTGCTAAAATAGCATCATAGGAAATTGATGAGAAGTAGCTGGGGGGGTGAGTGATGAACCACAGTTTAAAATACGGCGCCCGCGAGCTTTGCCGAGTTCCGGCGGCGCCGCCGATTCGACCTGCGGCCGGTAATATCGTTCACGATGCCGTGTTTTCGTGCAGGTTCACCCACCGTCTGAGATTAACCGCAGGGGCTTTCGGCGCAAATAACCGGACCCTTTGCGATATTCTCGCCGGTCAAAACGAGCATAGCGCCAGTGCGGCGGTATTCATAGATTCCGGCGTCGCGGCAAAACAGGCGAAATTGCCCGATGAAATAAACGCATATTTCGAAAAATATTTACCCTCCCTTTGGGGCGGGGGCAATCGTCCGAAAATCCATATCGTGCCCGGCGGCGAGCAAATCAAGAACGGCCGGAAGAATCTCGACCTTATCATGGACGCTATCGAGCAGTCGCATCTGTGCCGAAAATCATTCGTCATCGCCATGGGCGGCGGCGCCGTCCTGGATGCGGTGGGATTTGCGGCGTCCATTGCACACAGGGGCCTGCGGCTTATCCGCATTGCGACGACTACGCTGTCGCAGGCGGACTCCGCGATGGCGGTGAAGAACGGCGTAAACGCATTCGGCAAGAAAAATTACATGGGTGTTTTCGCCGCTCCGTGGGCCGTCATTAACGACGAAGCTACGTTAGACACACTGAGCGAGCGGCACTGGCTGGCGGGTTTCAGCGAAGCAGTGAAGGTGGCGCTGCTGAAGGACCCGCTGCTCTTCGAATATATATACGGCAACTGTCACGCGATCCGGTCGCGGGATATGGATATTTCAGTCCCTGTAATAAGGCGAAGCGCCCGGCTGCATTTCGACCACATAACGCTGAGCGGAGACCCGTTCGAGCAGGGAGATACCAGGCCGTTGGACTTCGGGCACTGGTCGGCACACAAGCTGGAGCAGATGAGCGGATTCGAACTCTCACACGGGCAAGCCGTCGCTATCGGAATTGCCATCGACGCGACGTATGCGAATCTCATGGGCTGGCTCGGTAACGCGGACCATAGGAAAATACTCGATTGTCTCAGCGGAATGGGCTTCGAGCTGTACCACCGGGTGATGCAAAATGCAAAGACGCTGCTCGGCGGACTGGACGAATTTCAGGAGCACCTGGGCGGCAGACTCACGATTCCTTCGATTAACGGGATCGGGCGGGCGTTCGACATAAACAGCATCGACACAAACCGGATGTTGGCGGCGATATCGTATCTGGAAAGATGGGTGGAACATGATTAAAGAACAAATACATAGCACTTTGACGGCCAAAGAAGTGATAGACCGTTACTTTCTGGAGAATCGTGCGAAGCTGGTTGATTTGGCCGCATTTCTCGACCGTATCGACCATGCGTCAGACCGCGAGGCCGCCGAAAGCGATTATCGCCTGGCTGCCTTGTTCCGAGCGTTGGGCGTGCTGGCCGAAAAGCAGGCAAATCGTGCCCGGCGAGTACTCGAAATATTCAGTGACAACAGCACGGAATTACCGCAGTCGGCAGACGGCGTCAAGAGTGCGACAGGGGCGGCGAACAATCTTTCATGACGAAGGATGTGAGAATGTCATTGCGAGCGAAGCGAAGCAATCTCAACGTGTTACGTAACCGAACGGTTGAGATTGCCACGGCCATCTTCGATGGCCTCGCAATGACAAGTTCCTTATCTGAGCTTTGACATAATACCGGAAGGGGATGGTGATTAAGATGAAGTACATAGATCCACATATTCATATGGTTTCGCGAACGACCGACGACTATATGCGAATGGCACTCGCCGGGTGCGTATGCATCACAGAACCGGCGTTCTGGAACGGTTTCGACCGCAGCGGCGTCGAGGGCTTTCGCGACTACTTCCTGCAACTGACCCAATACGAACCACGGCGGGCCGGCAAGTACAATATCGAATACTATAGCTGGATATGCATCAATCCGAAAGAGGCCGACGACCCGGCGTTCGCGAGAGAAGTAATCTCGATCATCCCGGAATTCCTGGAGTCCGAGCGTGTGGTCGGCATAGGAGAGATCGGCCTCAACAAGAATACCAGGAACGAGCTGGCCATACTGGAAGAGCAGATAGACCTCGCTTCAAGATACAACCAGTTGATACTTGTCCATACGCCGCACATGGAAGATAAGCTTAAAGGCACACGGCTCATCATGGACGCTATCAATGCCAACAGCGGCATCGATCCGGACAGAGTGCTCATCGACCACGCGGAGGAACACACAGTTGCGGAGATACTGGATCGCGGCTTTTGGGCGGGACTGACAATCTATCCTAATACCAAGTGCACGCCGCAGCGAGCGGTCGATATCATCGAAATGTACGGCCCCGACCGAATCTGGATAAACTCGGCAAGCGACTGGGGCCACAGCGATCCGCTTTCGGTGCCGAAGGTACGTTTCGAAATGAAGCAAAGGGGGTATCCGGACGAGCTTATCGAGAAGGTGACGCTGAGCAATCCGATTGAATTCCTCAGCCAGAGCGAGAGGTTCCGCTATCGCTATGAATAGGACAGTAAATGCGGGCCATGTTGTCGGGTACTGCACGAACGTGCACGCGGGAGAAGATCTCGACCGATATCTGTCCAGTCTCGAAAGATATTCCCTGGACGTCAAAGCAAGAATTTCTAATGAGCAGCCTCTTGCTGTCGGGCTCTGGCTTTCCGCCCGGACGGCGCGCCAGATGCTGGCCGAAGACCGCCTGGGAGAGTTCAGGGATTTCCTCGAATGTAACGGCCTGACGGCATTTACCATGAACGGGTTTCCATACGGCGACTTTCACGGAGAGACGGTCAAGTACCAGGTGTATAGGCCGGACTGGACCCAAGCTGAACGGCTGAATCATACAATAAACCTGATAAGAATCCTGACCGAGCTTATGCCGGAGGGTTCCGAAGCCGGCATATCCACGCTGCCGCTCGGCTGGCCACGCGGCGAATTCGACTACGACAAAGCTGTGGGCAATCTCCTGCAAGTGGCGGAAGTCCTGAGAATCATCGAACTTCAGACCTCGAAGCTGATTCATCTGGATATAGAGCCGGAGCCCGGCTGCATCCTCAGCAGCAGCCGCGATGTCGTATCATTCTTCAAAAACCATCTCTTGCGCAGCCGAGACGACAGTGACATTCTGCGATACATACGTGTCTGCCATGATATCTGTCATGCGTCGGTCACATTCGAGGACCAGGAGACAGCAGTAAAAAACTACGCCGACAGCGGCATCCGGATCGGGAAGGTTCACGTATCCTCGGCTCTGCATGCGGATATTTCCGCCGACAATTTCCAGCCTGTCTTCGAACAGCTAAGAACCTTTCAGGAAGACAGGTACCTGCACCAGACGTATATCAGACAATCCGGGCGAGTAATGTCATACGATGATTTGCCGGAGGCGATAAGTAATGTCAATTCCCACACGGCTGGCGCGCTGCGATGCCATTTCCACCTGCCGATCTTCATTGAAAAATTCGGTCATCTCAAGACAACCAGCCATGAGATTGTTGACTGCCTGAAAAACATTCGTAAGATAAGCGATTGCAGGCATTTTGAGATAGAGACATATGCGTGGACCGTCTTGCCGGATGAGTTGAGAACCGATGACCTGGCCGGCGGCATCGCAAAGGAGTTGCTCTGGATGCAAGGGCAGTTGGCGAAACTTGACGGACTCGACGAGAGTAATCCGGCCCCGGCGCGCCGGGATGATATTTCAAATGCTTGACGCAGTATTGAACGGATTCGTATGCGTACGCTCATAAAACAATACGCGGCACTGACCCGCATATGCAACCTGCCGACCTGCTGGACGAACGTGCTCACAGGAGCCGCCATCGGATCGATAGCGGCCTCAAAACCTCTCGCCGTAGCGCCCGCAGTCCTCCTGGCAATCATAATCAGCCTGTTCTACATGGCAGGCATGGCCCTGAACGACCTTCTCGATCTGAAGATCGACCAAAAGGAAAGGCCTGACAGGCCGATAGCCTCCGGACGGATATCGCAAAGGGCAGCGCTTATCTTCATTATCCTGCTGTTCGTCGCAGCCATGGCCCTGCTGCTGATATTCTTCCCGCACTGCATATACTTCGCGATTCTGCTGTGCGCAATGATAATACTGTACGATATGACGCATAAACGATTTTCATTTTCTGTAGTATTCATGGCCTCATGTCGCGCACTGGTCTATGTCGTATCCGCTTACGCCATATTCGGTCGCAGCACAAAAGAGTTCCGGGCGGACACAGCCTTAGCGTCAACAATACTCGCCTTGTATATCGCATTTATGACAATTATCGCGCGAAGTGAAAACAAGCAGCAGATAGACAAGAGCCGATGGTTGTCCGTTGCCGTTATATTACTGGTGCCGGCGGCATTCTTACTGTCCCTGCCGGAGCAGTTCTATCCGTATATTATTGCCGTCATCCTGCTGATATTACTTATAAGGGCGGCGGTGTTTGTATTCGGTGAGCCGCCGAAAATAAAGCCAGCTGTATTGACATGGCTTGCCTGCATATGCCTGCTGGACTGCCTGTTCCTTGCGATATTGGCCGAACCTGCGGCGGCTTTGACGGCCGGCGCATGCTTTGTTATTACTATGCTGAGTCACCGTAAGATCGGAGGCACATGATATGAGCAGTCCGACCGCTGTAATCCTGGTCGTAGGACTTAACAAGTCGCTAATCGGCGAGTTCTCGCCGAA
>JBDREF010000446.1:0-5830 GCA_043820045.1 Planctomycetota bacterium
GATTGCCGCGCGATTCTACGAATCGCTCGCAATGACATATAAATGCACTTTGTGTCATTGCGAGGAGCATAGCGACGAAGCAATCTCACGTTCTTCGACAGGCCCCTTCGCGGGAATGACAAGTGACACCATCATTCATGACAGAACCTGACACGTGTGCAATCCCGGCGCGCCGGGACACACGCTACGTTCTTCCTTATCCACAATCCGTGTAATCCGCGCAATCCGCGGTTTAGAACCACGGAGCCGAACTTATCCTTCGAATGTGCAGCTCGTCCACTACAGCGTTTCCTTTGTGCGTGACAAGATAGAGCACTAATTCGGCAATCTCTTCGGGTTTTATCAGTTCGTCTTTCGGAATATCCGGCCGAACGCGCGAAACCATATCGGTATCGACCCCGCCGGGGCAGAGAACGTGAACGCGAATGTTCGTGCCTCTTAGTTCCTCCGACAATGATATCGTCATGCCGCGCAGGGCGTGCTTCGAGGATGTATAGGCGCTCTGCTGTGGATAACCTTTGACGCCCACCACCGATGCAATGTTGACAATGTAAGCGGCCGGCGATTTTTTCAGCAGCCCCAGCGCTTCCCTGCAGAGTATGAACGGAGCGCGCGCGTTGATGAACATACAGCGCTGCCAGTCTTCGGTCGAGGTTTTCTCCAGGTCCGCCGAGAGAGTGACACCGGCGTTGTTGATGAGTATATCGAGACGGCCGAACTTCTCGCCTGTCACCGTCACCAGGTTCCTGATTGAATCCTCATCGGTCAGCTCGGTGGTGACAATCTCCGCCTTTCCGCCCGCCTCAGTGACAAGCTCGGCGGTGGCCCGCATCTTTTCGAGTGAGCGAGCGGCTAAGACAACCGTTGCGGCCTCGCACGCCAGGGCGACGCTGACGGCCCTGCCGATCCCCCTGCTCGCCCCTGTTACTATCGCTACTTTTCCAGCTAACTGTTTCGCCATCCGTTTTAGCGTCGCCGACGAGCCGTTCCTGAACTCCCCTGCTGCTGCGTAGCTCCTGTATCTCCTCTGAGGCTGGTCCGTCCCCTCGTGCGGCTGCGGCCTGTGTTGCCGTAGGCGTCAGCGGTGCGCGGGTCCGCGGTCTGCTGCTGAAGCTTCAGTCTCTCTTGCTCCATCTTCTTGGCATACACGTCGAACCTCTCCTGCCTGGCTAACAGCACCCCGTCAATGGCCGCGGTCGTTTTCTCCGCCTTCTCCTCGACGGCAATTCTTCGCACTGCGACAATCTCCAACTTGACCTGCTCGTTAACCGACTTGGCCAAGTCCTCTTTCTTGTCAATCGTTGCCTGCGACCAGAGACTTATCGCCTGCTCTGTTTCCGCGTCAAGCTGCTCTTCCGGTCGCCCCGGGCGCGCATTCCTGTCCGTTCCGGCCGTACCGTAGGGACCGCCATAGGCATCGCCGCCCATGTCCGATCCGGCAGCGCCCGTTTGCGGAGACCTGCCTCTGGTAGTGGTTCTGCTGGAAACCCTTGTACGACCGCGGGTGCCTGTTGACTCTGTTTCTCTCAGATCTCTTTTCTGTTGAAGCAGTTCCTTGTTTACGTGCTTGAAACGTTCCTCTCTTCGAGCGAGCAACTGGTCTATCGCCGCCGTTGTCTTCTTCGCTTTCTCTTCAACGGCGATCTTTTTCACATAGCCCAACTCATCTTCAATCTGCTGATCGACCGCCCTGGCAAGAATAGTCCTGTTATCGTACCTGGTTTGCTCCCAATTGCGCATTTCGCTCTGGCTCTTGGCCGCAACCGTCGCCAGCGACTTGTCCATATCTTTGAACGTCTTGATCTTCGCCTTAATAGCATTCGGATCTGCCAGTACATCCACCTCACCCGGCACGGGTGCAGCCGCTGCAACTCTGCCTCGAGCCGGGCCAGCAGCCGCAGCCGGATTCTCCCGGTACATACCTCTGCCGGGACCGCCGTACATGTCCCCTTCCAGGTCCTGCAGGACCGGCTCCGTCGCGCCGTGCTTGGTTAGAAAGTCTGCAATTTCAGTCTTGCCCCCCTTCTTCGCTACTGATAGAGCGTTCTCGCCGGTGGCGGTGGTGACATTCACGTCCGCTCCCTTTGCAACGAGCAGCTCAAGCACCTCTTTTTGTCCCGTCTCGGCCGCTATGAACAGAGCCGTGCGAGCCCGCTTGTCCTTTACATTTACATTGGCACCCTTGCTGAGAAGCAGCTCAACGACGGCCTGACGGCGATTCGAGACGGCAGCCAGCAGTGGGGTCCAGCCCATCCTGTTCTCCAGATTTACATCCTCGCCCTTGCCAAGCAGTGCGGTGACCTGGTCAACGTCACCGTCAACGGCGGCCTGGTGTATTGACTTCGTCGGCTTGTCCTGCGAATAAGCGTTATCGAACGCAGCAAGCCCGAGTAATAGCACAACCATCAGGGAAATAATCAAACGTTTCATGGTATGTCCTCCCAAATATGCCTAAAGTCATACAACGTCCATCGCCAATTTAAGCTTAGTACCTAATTAGCAGACAAAACTACACGCCAAACTAAATTATACACCAATTCGTGCAGTTTCTCACGTAAAAACTCTTCCACCGCCGGTTTTCTCGATTCCTTCTCTATATCTCATCCCCGCAGGCAAGGCCGAGCCTCTCCGTAATGCCGTCGAACTCATCCAGAGAGTAGAATTCGATGATTATCCGCCCCTTCTGGCCATTTTTCTTCGTCTCAATGCTGACTTTCGTACGCAGTTCGCTGGCCAGCTTGTTCTCCAGGTCCACTATGTGAGGCGGTTTTGAGCGCACCGGCGGCTTGGCTTGTCCGGTGCCGGCAAGATACTTTCGCACCAGCCGTTCAACCTCGCGGACGCTCAGCCGCCCTGCCATCGCTCTGTTGGCGAGCTTCCGCCGCAATTCGTCCGTGGGTAATGCCAGTATCGCACGGGCGTGGCCCATAGCGAGCTGCCCCTGGGCCAGCATCTGCTTGATCTCCTGCGGTAAGTCCAGTAGTCGCAAGTAGTTAGCAACAACGGAGCGGTCTTCGCCGAGCCTCTCCGCCGCCTCGGCCTGTGTCAACGAGAACGTGCTCACGTAGTCTTGGTATGCTTTGGCGCGTTCGATGGGGTTGAGATCGACGCGGTGAATGTTCTCTACCAGCGCCCACTCATGCAACTGCTCGTCGGTAGCGTGGCGGACGAGAGCGGGAATCGTCGCCAAGCCGGCCATCTTCGTCGCGCGGAAACGCCGCTCGCCGGCAATCAACTGGTAGCCGGCTCCCATCGGGCGAACGATGATGGGCTGAATTACGCCATTGGCCTTGATCGACTCAGACAACTCTACCAGCTCCTCCTCGTTCCACACCGTTCGCGCCTGGTAGGGATTGGGCGAGATGGTATCAACGTGAAGTTCTCGCAATGAATCGTCTAACTCCTTATCCGGCGGGAAGTTAGAGTCATCACGAGGGGTGGGGATTGTGCGTTCCGGCTCAGAAAGATTGGACATTATAGGACCCAATAAAGATTGAAGCCCCCTGCCGAGGTGCTTCGGTTTCTCTCTTTTTTTGTCGGTCATACAGGCTCCTTCACATAGCGATTCCTTGATCGGGCTTCCTTTCCCTCGCTGCTGACTCTCAGAGGGCTACCCAACTAATATTTCGGACTTTCTACTCGAAATCCTGCAACTTTGCCAGCCCAAAATCTCAGGTTCCTAAAAAAATGTTTCACGTGAAACACTGGCTCTTTAGGTCGATGCCTGCAATGTTGGACGGTAGGTGGGTCCGCCCGCGCCGTTTGATGCCGCCAATAAATCGGTTTCAGCCAAGACTAAAGTCGCCACTCAGGTCCTTGGAGCAGCCCTGCCGGCAGGCGTCATCAAGCAACTGGATGTAGCTCCAGTCATATCGGGAGCCACCCTATGTATGTCATTCGCGGGCTCTCCGTGGCCGGAATAGAGTGCAAGTCGCGCCAAATCCTGCCTTCCAGGAGGCCATGAGGAGGTGAATCGATAGTCAACATCTTGATCTGTGTGTACATGAAAACCCTCCAATTGAGCAATGTTTCACGTGAAACAATGCTGAGCGAAGCTGTCGCAAGAATAAAGAGATTTGGGCAAGGAACGTCACTATTTCTGCCAAAACAGCTTCAATTCCCGTTTTCTGCCGTGCAGAGGACCTCCAAAGGCCCAACTCGCGGGGCTTGTCTGCTCTGCTTATTAGTTCTTGGCGAGCACATCATATGCACACATGGCGGCATAGGAATTCCGAAGATGCACGCGAGAAGAGTGAATCTAATCCTGCCACAGAACGATAGCGACGCAAACCTTCCTTGCGTTGCTTAGCGAGCCGATGCCACCGATGCATCGACCGCACCTTGCTGGGTTCTCACAGGAGTCGAGGTATAAGTTGCGATGTGCCCAGTGCCGGATGCGCAGTATAGTTATATCCTCACCAAAACTCTTGTAACGCATTGCCTCTGGCTCAGCGAGTTTGTTGTATGAACATCTAATGTTCTGGGGGCTTGCCGCCGCCAGGCGGAACCGGCCCCTCCTTTTCGTTGCCGAGCTGCTGCCGCGAATCCACAGCGTCGGCCCCGGAGATGAAGGCTTGCGAGCTTGGCGGCAATAAGCCGACCACAGGCCATATCAGCCTTGGAAAGGCCGTTTTTGCCTGTGCTAAGGCCTCAACTTGGCATCCGGGCATTGACGGTACGCGGCTCTCCGGAATAACCTGTTTGCAGGGAAAAAGATTGACGCTCGGCAGGGCGTGCGTTAAATATCGTGGGGCGTAGCGACTTTGGCAGGTGCGACCCGGCAACTGTGGCGGGGCGCCGCCTGAAGTCCGGGCCGGTTGTTAAGGAAGACCTCGATGTGGCTGTTGATCCTTCTTGGAGTTGCCGTTGTCTTTGTTGTCGTTGCCACAACCAGGCTCAAGCTCCACCCGTTCCTGGCGCTGCTGATCGCCGCCTTCGGCTATGGCGTGCTTTCGGGAACCATGTCGCTTGAGCAGGTGGTCAAATCGGTAAACGACGGCTTCGGCGGCACAATCGGCTACATCGGCATCGTGATCCTTGCCGGGACCGTCATCGGCACGTTTCTCGAAAAATCCGGCGGGGCGTATAACCTGGCCGAGAGCACGCTCAAATTGGTGGGCAAACGCAACGTCCCACTGGCGATGGGCATAATCGGATATATTGTCAGCATCCCCGTCTTCTGTGACTCGGCCTTTGTGATTCTCTCGCCTTTGGGCAGGGCGTTGTCTCGCAAGGGCCGAACGTCCGCAGCCGCAAGCGCAGTTGCGCTCAGTCTTGGTCTCTATGCCACGCATACGATGGTTCCGCCCACGCCCGGACCCGTCGCCGCGGCGGGACTGCTGGGCGCCGATCTCGGCCTCGTTATCCTTTGGGGGGCGCTCGTGAGTGTTGCAGCCCTGGCGGCCGGGTGGCTGTTTGCCGTCAAGGTCGCCGCGAAAGTGAATGTCGAGCCGCAGCCGCAAACCGAAGAACCAGCGCCCGAACAGGCCGGCGGCGGGGGGCCTTCGGCTCTCAAGTCGATTATTCCAATTGTCGTGCCCATACTATTGATCGTACTCAAGTCGCTCGCCGATCTGGAGAGTCACCCATTCGGCAGCGGTAACGCTGCTGCTTTCATTGATTTTATCGGACATCCCGTAGTTGCACTGCTGTTAGGCGTTCTCCTGGCTTTGCTGCTGCCGGCGAAGCTGACCAGGCAGATGCTTTCCACCTCGGGCTGGGTCGGCCAGGCGGTTGTGGCCGCTGCCACTATTATTATTATCACCGGCTGCGGGGGGGCCTTCGGCAAGGTGCTCCAGAATTCGGGCATTGCCGACGCGGTGAAGGGATA
>JBDREF010000447.1:0-3849 GCA_043820045.1 Planctomycetota bacterium
TCGCTTGACCAGCCGGGTCCCGTCGTCGGGGGAAAAGCAGACGACCACGTCCCCTCTTTGCGGGTCGGACCATCTCGCAATCCGATGCATCGTAAGGGGAAATCGCAGGTCATAAGCGACCTTGTTCACATAGATCAAATCGCCTTCGAGGATGGTAGGCTTCATGGAGCCGGTGGGAACCCAGTTCCAGTCCGCCAGGGACGATTTTACCGGCACTACCACCAGTATCGTGAAGAGAACCACAAATCGGCACTCTTTCCACATCCCGCAAATGAACTTTTTGACTGTCTCTGCTCTCATTCTTATCCTCACTAACTTAACATCGGCCGGAAAAGTCTAATTCTATACGGAAATAATCCATCGAAGTTCCCCCTTCTTTCAACGAAAATCTAAGAAAACTCATCCCTAAAACCATCAGTGTTTCTTGACTTTTGGGCCGGCTGCGGTTAGTTTATCTTGTTTAGAGATGCAAGATTAAGGATGCCAAAGGATATATGAAGGAAACGAAGGACGTACAGGAGCAGTTTGAGGATATGCGTATCCTCGACGAGCTCAAGAATTCATACCTCAATTACGCGATGAGCGTTATTGTCTCGCGTGCCCTGCCGGACGTTCGCGACGGCCTGAAACCTTCACAAAGGCGTATATTAGTCGCCATGAACGACCTGAACCTCGGGCCGCGAAGCAAACACCGAAAGTGCGCTAAGATCGTCGGCGACACGGGCGGCAACTACCACCCCCACGGCGACCAGGCAACCTATGGCACGCTGGTCCGGCTCGGCCAGGACTGGAACATGCGCTACCCCCTGATCAATCCGCAGGGCAACTTCGGGAGCATCGATTCCGACCCCCCGGCAGCCATGAGATATACAGAGGCAAGGATGGCTGCGCCGGCAATGGAAATGCTCGAAGACATCAAGCACGACACGGTAGATTTTGTGCCGAACTATGACGAGACCCGGACCGAGCCGACGGTGCTGCCGTCGAAGTTCCCGAACCTTCTGGTCAACGGCTCGACGGGAATCGCGGTCGGCATGGCTACAAATATCTCGCCGCATAATGTCTCGGAGGTCTGCGACGCCCTGCTGCTGGTCATTGACGAGCCGGGCTGCGGCTTCAAGGACATTATCAAGCGCCTGCCCGGCCCGGACTTCCCGACGGGTGGAATCATCTGCGGCAGGAAAGGCATTATAGACGCCTATACGACCGGCCGAGGCCACCTGATGGTTCGCGGGAAGGTCGATGTCGAGACGAACAAAAAAGGCAGAGACAGAATCATCATAACAGAGATACCCTACATGGTCGTCAAGACGACGATTGTCTCGAAGGTAGCCGATTGCGTTCACAACAATTCCCTTCCGGAAGTAGCGGACATCCGGGACGAATCCGACCGCCACGGGCTGCGGATTGTCATTGATCTGAAGAAAGATGTCGAACCGGAAATCGTATTGAACAAGCTGTATCGTTACACCCCTCTGCAGAGCACTTTTGCGATTGCCAATATCGCACTGGTAAACAACAGGCCCGAAACGCTCAATATCAGGGAAATGCTCGATTGCTTCATCGAGCACCGCAAGGTCGTCATTCGCAGGCGAAGCAGTTTCCTGCTCAAGAGATGCAGAAACAGGGCCCACATTCTCGAAGGCCTTATTCTGGCCGTCAGTGACATCGATGAAATTATCGACTTGATAAAGCAATCGCCCGACGCTCCCACAGCCAAACTGAACCTGATGGAAAAGCCCCTGCGATTGGCCGAGCTTGCCACACTGAAGAATATCCTGCCCGAGACTTTTATCCGGGAAAAGACCGCAGGCGAACATTTCCTCACCGGCCCGCAGGCCGACGCTATCCTGACGATGCAGTTGCAGAGGCTCACGGGACTTGAGATCGAAAAGCTGGCCAAGGAATACGCCGAGCTGACCGAACAGATAGAGGGCTACGAGGCGATACTGGCCGACGAGAAGCTTTTACTCGATATCATTCGAGAAGACATCCACGAAATAAAGGAAAAGTACGGCGACGCCCGGCGGACGAAAATCACCGCTGCGGCAGAGCAGTTCGAGATGGAAGACCTGATCGCCGAAGAAGAGGTCATCGTCACGGTCAGCCACGGCGGATACGTCAAGCGAATACCGATAGACACCTATCGCAAGCAGGCCAGGGGCGGCAGGGGAATCATCGGCTCGGACACGAAGGAAGGCGATTTCATAGAGCATCTCTTCGTCGCTTCCACGCATGATTACCTGCTTATCTTCACTAATCGCGGCAAGTGCTACTGGCTGAAGGTCTATGACGTACCGAGTATGTCGAGACAGAGCAAGGGCAGGAATATCGTAAACCTGCTGAACCTGGGGAACCAACAAGTCGCATCGATAATCAATGTCAGTAGTTTCGATGACGGTGATGAGGAGGGCGCACCGCAACGGCAACTGGTAATGGCGACAAATAACGGCGTTGTGAAAAAGACCAGGCTGTCCGCTTACGGCAATCCCCGAGCGAACGGCGTCATTGCCATCAATCTCGATCCCAACGACGACTTGATTCGCGTCGCGCTGACTACGGGCTCGGACGATATCATACTCGGCACTCGGGACGGCATGACGATACGCTTCGGCGAAAGCCAGGTTCGTTCGATGGGCCGGGCGTCGAGAGGCGTCAGGGGCATTAACCTTCGCCAAGGCGACGCGGTAGTCGATATGGTGATAGTCGAGGAAAAAGCCGCCCTGTTCACGGTCTGTGAGAACGGATACGGCAAACGCACGGGGCTGGATAGCTACCGGCCGCAGAGCCGGGGCGGGCTGGGGCTGAAAAACATCAAGACGAGCGAGCGGAACGGCAAAGTCGTCGCACTCAAAGCAGTCCACGCCAAAGACGACCTGATGATGATAACCGCCCATGGAATGATTATCCGCACCGGGCTCGATGAAATCCGCTCGATCGGCAGAAATACGCAGGGCGTGCGTCTGATCAATCTCAAACCCGACGACAAACTCGTTGCCGCCGAGAAAATACCCGCAGAAGAGGACGAAACTCCAACGGGCAACTCGAACGGAAAGGCCGGCGCCAATTCAAACCCCAAGGCTGAGTCGGACTCCGAGCCCGATACAGAGAACGAGGACGGAAGTGAATCGTGAATCGCCACGGACACGATCTGATCTACGTAGTTGCCGGAAAAGACGAGTCCCTTGTCAACTCCCAGTGCCAGCAGCTTCTGGACGGGCTTTTGGAGCCGTCGCAGAGAGTTACGGGACTCTTCGACGCCGATGCCGGTTCGGTCCAGGCCTCTGACGTGCTGGACGAGCTTCGAACTTCACCGTTTCTTACCGACAAGCGGGTCGTTCTGATAAAGGGAGCGGAAGATTTCGTATCGAAAAACCGCGAACTGCTCGAGAAGTATTTCGACGGCCCCTGCCCCACCGGGCGGCTCGTACTGACCGTAAATAGCTGGGATTCCCGTACCAAGCTGGCTAAGAAACTTAGCAGTGTAGGCAAACTGATTAACGCTGCTCCGCCTAAGCGCGGGGAGTTGCCGCAAAAGCTGATGGAATACGCAAAGGAGGCGTATGATAAGAAGCTAAGTCCCGCCGTGGCAAACCTTATAATCGAGCTGACGGGCGACGAACTGACGCGGCTTTACAGCGAGGTCGATAAGTTAGCTTTGTTCGCAAACGACGAGAAGGTCATAACCCCAAAGCATGCCGAGTCGCTACTCGGGCATAATCGGTTATTCAATGCCTTTGCGGTGATCGACGCCGTCATCGCGGGAAAGGCCGGACAGGCGGTCGAACGGCTGCGGGGCATGTTCGCCGAGGACAAATCGACCGAATATACGGTCGTCGGCGCCTTCGC
>JBDREF010000448.1:0-3047 GCA_043820045.1 Planctomycetota bacterium
GCTGACAAGGTGCCTGGCGATCACGTAGCCGTCGCCGCCGTTGTTGCCGGTTCCGCAGAATATACAGACCTTCGGATTAGCTGCATCTTTCAGTTTGTCCTGGATAAGCTCGGCGCAACTGCGTCCGGCGTTTTCCATCAAGACCACACCCGGTATGCCAAGCGTATTTATCGCCCAGGCATCGAAGGCGCGGACCTCGTCCCTGGTCATCACAACGCAATCTCTTTCCGGCGAGTACTTTTCCATAGTTGAGCATTATACATTCCGAGGCAGGACTGTCAATTGACACGAACGTGCCGGAGGATTACAATGCCGTGCTGTTAGTGTTAAGCCGACGTTTTACCCGATATGAGACGTAGCAGATGAATATATTATTGACAAATGATGACGGCATTTTCGCCCCGGGGCTGGCGGCTATGTACAAGGAGCTGGCGCGGATTGGTGATGTAACTGTCGTCGCACCGTCCGACAGCCGCTCAGGCACCAGCCACAGCGTTACGTTTTCCCGGCCTTTAGTGTGCAACAAGGTGGACATCAACGGCCTGTTCACGGGTTTCAGCGTTGAGGGCTCGCCCGCCGATTGCGTCAAGCTGGCGGTTATGCAACTGCACGCCGGACCGATAGACCTGGTTGTGGCGGGCATCAACCAGGGGGCAAACGCTGGAATCAACGTTTATTATTCCGGTACCGTCGCCGCCGCGATGGAAGGCGCGTTCCTCAAGATTCCCGCCGTTGCGATGAGCCTTACCGCGGAAGAGCGGATGGACTTTGAAAAGGCCGCAGAGTACTGCGCCGATGTTCTCAAGAAGCTCATGCCGGTCAAAACGGGCGCCGTGATAAATGTCAATATACCGCAATTGTCTAAAGGCCGGCCGAAAGGCATAAGAGTCGTGCCGCAGTCGAGCAAGGGCTTTGATGAGTATTACATCCGGCAGAAGAACGAACAGGGACAGACCGTATTTCAGTTGGCCGGCAACGCCCACCTCGCCGATGAAACGCCATCCGACACAACATCGCTGATGGAAGGCTTCATTACTGTAACCGCGCTGGCTCCCGACATGACGGACCATGAGAGAACGCGCGAGCTTCAGAACATAGATTGGTAAGCTGCCTCTCGGTATGTGCAGTGTCTGATTAGAAAGGCTTTGCGAAACGGAACGGGCGGCGAGACTGTTATTTCTTCATTCTGGCGGAAAAGGGGAAACGAGCCGATGAAAGCACTGACAAAAAACAAGCCCGAGCGCGGACTGTGGATGAAGGACGTGCCGATACCTGCCGTCGGAGCCAACGACGTTCTGATTAAGATTCACAAGGCCGCGATATGCGGCACCGATATTCATATCTTCAACTGGGACGCCTGGGCTCAGAAGACGATAAAAATACCCATGGTCGTAGGCCACGAGTTCGTCGGCCGGGTCGAGAAGATCGGCGGCAACGTGCACGATGTCGAGATCGGCGAACTCGTCAGCGGAGAAGGACACATCGTCTGCGGCCGTTGCAGGAATTGCCTGGCCGGTCGCAGGCATCTGTGCAAGAACCCGAAGTGCATCGGCGTGAACCGCGAGGGTGCGTTCGCAGAATACCTTTCTATCCCGGTCACAAACGTCTGGCATTGCGACCCGGCCATACCGACGGACGTACTCGCCTGCTTTGATCCGTTCGGGAATGCCGTGCATACCACCCTCTCCTATGACCTGGTCGGAGAGGATGTGTTGATTACCGGCGCCGGGCCCATCGGCTGCATGGCCATCGCCGTGGCAAAGCGTGCCGGTGCTCGCTACGTGGTGATTACCGATGTTAATCCGTATCGGCTGGAGTTGGCCGCGAAAATGGGGCCTACCCTGGTCTTAGACGCCAGGAGTCAAAAAATTGAAGACGCCCTCAGGCAGCTCGACATGAAAGAGGGGTTCGACGTTGGTCTGGAGATGTCGGGCAATCCCGAAGCGTTCAAGGATATGTTGGCGAACATTTGCCACGGCGGCAAAATCTCCCTGTTGGGGATAATGCCGCAGACGGCCATAGACTGGGATTACGTCGTCTTTAACGGCCTGACAATCAAGGGAATCTACGGCAGGGAGATGTTTGAAACCTGGTACAAGGCCAGCATGCTTATCAAGGGCGGTGTGGATCTTACGCCTCTTATTACGCACCGCTTCGACTATCGCCAATACGCCAAGGCATTCGAAGTAATGCAGTCCGGCAAGTCGGGAAAAGTCATTTTGAATTGGGCCGAAGAGTAAAGAGCCGGCCCAAACAGCCGTAGCGAGGAACTGAAAATGTTGGGAGCGATGAAATCTCATATCGCCGAAGAACTCAGGCAGATCAGAGACGGCGGACTCTACAAGGCCGAACGCATCATAACCAGCCCGCAGGATGCCATGATTACGGTACAAACCGGCCAAAAAGTCCTCAATTTGTGCGCCAACAACTATCTTGGGCTCGCCGACCATCCTGAGGTTATACGTGCCGCACAGGAAAGCTACGCCAAATGGGGATACGGCCTGTCTTCGGTTCGATTCATCTGCGGCACACAGCAGATACACAAGCAACTGGAAGAAAAAATATCGGAATTCCTCGGCACCGAAGATACGATTTTATATTCATGCTGTTTCGATGCGAATACCGGCTTGTTCGAAACGCTGCTCACGGCCGAGGATGCCATAATCAGCGACCAGTTGAACCACGCCAGTATCATAGACGGCGTACGCCTGTGCAAAGCTCAGCGGCTGCGGTTCGCAAACAGCGACATGCAGGACCTCGAAGCCAAATTGCAGCAGGCCCGATCTGCGAGATTTCGCATGATTGCGACGGACGGCGTGTTCTCGATGGACGGGACCATCGCCAGGCTCGACCGAATCTGCGAGCTTGCGGAGAAATACGACGCCCTGGTAATGGTGGACGACTCGCACGCGGTCGGCGTGCTGGGCCGGCGCGGACGCGGGACCCACGAGCATTGCGGCGTCATGGGGCGCGTCGATATTATAACCGGAACGCTCGGTAAGGCTCTCGGAGGGGCCAGCGGCGGTTATACCAGCGGCAGCAAAGAG
>JBDREF010000449.1:0-2918 GCA_043820045.1 Planctomycetota bacterium
ATTGTCAAGCCAAAAAGTACTCAGATAAATCCAGATTACAAGTATGACAGAGAAAGGCTGGAACAATTTGACCAAACAAGACATGAGATAGTACACCAAAATAAATGGACAAGTGAGTCACTTGATTTTACAAAAGAGTCCTTTTATTGGAATCTTATCAATTGGTATATGTTGAGAGAGGTAATCAAAAAGACAGGTCTGAAACTTTCACAGGAAAAGCTCTTTTCGCAGTTTTGACTTGAGACCTTCGACTTTTCCATGAAATACACTCGTAATGCCCCCAGCCCCGGAACCTCTACGGCCCTGACTTATTTGCTTTCTCTCGCTTCGGCATCTTTGCTGCCTCCGCGACAAATATGTGGCTGAATCATTGTAATTGGTTTAGAATGGGATGCGAACGAACGCATGACATTGAGGAGTATGGACATGACTGAGAGAATACATCTTTCGAGACGACAGTTTCTGAAAACCGGTTTCGCTGCTGCAGGTTGCGGCTTGTTGGGATTCGGGCTCAACCGGGCCGGTGCGGCGCCTGCCACCCGTGCCAGGCCCAATGTTCTGTTCATCGCAGTGGACGATATGAACAACGACCTCGGCTGCTTCGGGCATCCGATGGTGAAATCGCCGGGTATCGACCGGCTCGCCACACGCGGCACGCGGTTCGACCGGGCGTACTGCCAGTTCCCGCTGTGCAGCCCGAGCCGGTCGTCGCTGCTGACGGGCCTGCGCCCGGACAGCACGCGGGTGTTCGACCTGCGGTATCACTTCCGCCAGGACCTGCCAGATGTGGTGACGCTGCCGCAGATGTTCATGAAGAACGGCTACTACGTGGCTCGCGTCGGCAAGATGTACCACTACGGCAATCCGGGGGACATCGGCACCAACAGTCTCGACGACCGGGTGTCGTGGACGGAGCGATTCAACCCGGCGGGAATGGATAAGACATCGCTCGAACCGGACATCATGAACTACACACCCAAGCGGGGCCTCGGCTCGTCCATGTCGTTTTTGTCGGACGAGAAGGGCACGGACGAGCAGCACACCGACGGCAAGGTGGCCGACCAGGTAATCGGGCTGCTCGAAGAACACAGGGACAAGCCCTTCTTCATCGGGGCCGGATTCTACAAACCTCACTGCCCGTGGGTGACTCCGAGTAAATATTTCGACCTCTATCCGATGGACCCGATCTCGCTGCCGGCGATCAGCCAGAAGACTCGCGACGACTATCCGACGCTCGCGCTGGCCTCGACCAAGCCGTGGCCCTATTTAGGCGTCACGCCCGACCAGGCGCGCGAATGCAAGCGGGCGTACTATGCGGCCATCTCGTTCGTCGATGCCCAGATCGGGCGGCTGCTCGACGCCGTGGACCGGCTGGGATTGCGGGACAATACGATCATCGTATTCTGGAGCGATCACGGCTACCACCTCGGCGAGCACGGGCTGTGGTTCAAGCAGAGCTGCTTCGAGGAATCGGCCCGCGTGCCGCTGATCATCTCCGTGCCGGGCCAGAATACGGCGGGCCGGGCGAGCTCGCGGCCGGTGGAACTGGTTGATCTATATCCGACGCTGGCCGACCTTGCCGGCCTGAAGCCGCCGAGTCATCTGGAGGGCGTCAGCCTTCGCCCGCTGATTGAGAATCCGCAGGCGCCGTGGGAGCACGCCGCATACACCCAGGTCCAGCGCGGGGCCGACCCGGGCCACAGCGTTCGGACCGAACGATGGCGTTATACCGAATGGGCCTTCGCCGAGCAGGGCGCCGAACTCTACGATCACGACCACGATCCGCAGGAGCTGCACAACCTGGCCGCAGACGCGAAGTACGCCGATGTGGTCGCCATGATGAAGGCGCTGCTTAAGCGGGTGCACCCGGTGCCCGTCAAGGGCGGCAAGGCAGACCCCGACACGAGGGCGAAGTACTGCAACTGATGCTCGGTGTGCCGGGCAGCAGAAGGGCTCGGTTATTCCGAGTCTGCGGAATCGAGGATGCTCATAAAGGCTTCCTGCGGTATTTGTACCGAGCCGACGCTCTTCATGCGCATCTTGCCTTCCTTTTGTTTCTTGAGCACCTTCATCTTTCGCGTGACGTCGCCGCCGTATAGCTTGGCGGTCACGTCTTTGCGATAGGCCTTGATGGTTTCTCTGGCGATTATCTTGCCCCCGATGGCCGCCTGGAGCGGGATTTCAAACTGATGGCGGGGGATCGCCTTGCGCAGCCGTGTTATGAGTCTTCGGCCGCGTGCCTCGGCCGTACTGCGATGAACAATCAGGGAAAGGGCGCCGACGGCGACCGCGTTGACGAGAATATCCATCTTGACCAGGTCGCTTTTTTCAAAGCCCATGAACTCGTAATCCATCGTCGCATAGCCGTGGCTTATGCCCTTCAGGACGTTGTAGAAATCATACACTATCTCGGCGAGCGGCGCTTTGTATTCGAGCATGACGCGCGTGCCGCTTATATAATCGGTCTTGAGCAGGCTGCATCGCCGGGCCTCCGCCAGCTTCATTATGTCGCCTATCGAATCGCTCGAGGTGATTATCTCCAACAGTACGAAAGGCTCGCGCAGCTCGGCGATTTTCGTAATATCCGGCAAATCGCTGGGCGAATCTATTCTGATGACCTTGTCGTCCCTTGTCAGGACCTCATAGCTGACCGTCGGGGCCGTCTGCACGACGTCGATGCCGTACTCGCGTTCGAGACGTTCCTGGATGATGTCCATGTGCAGCAGCCCGAGGAACCCGCAGCGAAAGCCGAAGCCTAAGGCGGCGGAATTGTGGGCGATGAAGGAAAAGCTCGCGTCGTTGGGCGCCAGCTTCTCGAAGGCCGCTCGAAGCTTGGGGTAGTCGGTATTGTTGCCGGGGTAAAAATCCGAAAACACCATCTGTATCGGCGGTTTGTAGCCGGCAAGCGCCTTGGCCGC
>JBDREF010000450.1:0-7467 GCA_043820045.1 Planctomycetota bacterium
GTGTCCTGCGGAGCCTAATCTGCTGCTGGCTCCTGCCGACGGCCGGATAACCGATATTGAGACGATAGATGATGGCGGCTTTGTCGGCGGCCCCGTGCTGCGTA
Organism: Planctomycetota bacterium; assembly: GCA_043820045.1. GTDB lineage: Bacteria > Planctomycetota > Phycisphaerae > Sedimentisphaerales > Anaerobacaceae > JBDREF01. The sequence continues at coordinate 105 of JBDREF010000450.1, forward strand.
TCGGAATATTCCTGAGCATTTTCAACACCCATATCAACCGTGCTCCGTGCAGCGTGAGGGTCGAGTCAATCACCTACAAGAAGGGCAAATACCTGAACGCCATGAACCCGCAGTCGGGGCGCGTCAATGAGTCGAACGACCTGGGTCTGGTCCGGACCGAGAGCCCCAAAGACAGGCTGCTCGTCCGCCAGATCAGCGGAGCGATAGCCCGGCGGATCGTCTGCGAGACGACGGTGGGCCGGGAAATGGCTGGCGGCGAGCAGTTCGGGATGATAAAATTCGGTTCCAGGACAGAACTTTATCTGCCCGTGCGAGAAAATGCAAAGTGCCTGGTGCAGATAGGCGATAAAGTAAAAGCGGGCCTGACGCCGTTAGTGGAATACGAAATTCGAGATAGAGAAGATGCCGAAATCGAAGACTGAGACTGCCGGTAGAAGCCTGCTGAGACGTGTAAGAAGGCAGAGGCTGAAATACATTGCGATCCTGCCGTCGTTGGTAACCATCATCAACGGCGTGTGCGGCTTCGCTGCCATCATTCTCGCCAGCAAGGGAGCCGAACTCGGCGCCGGGCAAGGTTCCGGAGGGACGCCGACGCCCTTCTTCATGTTCGGAGCGGCGAACTGCTTCGCAATGAGCGGTTACATGATTCTGGTGGCGATGGTTGCCGACATGATCGACGGCCGGCTCGCACGAAAAGTCAAGAGCACCTCCAGCTTCGGTGGACAACTCGACAGCCTTTGCGATGTAATCAGCTTCGGTGTTGCGCCGGCGTTCCTGATGGTAAAAGTTTTGGAATCTGTCGGCGCCCATGAGACGTTTCTGCAGCGTTCCATATGGCTTGCCGCTGCTGCGTACATAAGCTGCGCAGCGATCCGACTGGCCAGGTTCAATGTGGAGAACGAGGAGGATGAGTCGGCTCATATGAGTTTCATGGGTCTGCCGACGCCGGCTGCGGCGGGGGTGATAGTCAGCCTGGTGATATTGCATCAGGAAGAACTGCCGATGGTGAACGCGATTGTTTACTCGTTGCCCTTCCTGGCCCTTGGGACGGCGGTGCTAATGGTCAGCAGGATCCGATACCCGCACATTTTGAATCAGTATCTCAGGGGCAAGAAGCCGTTCGCGCACCTTATGAGGGTACTGTTGTTGCTGGCCCTTGTCTATTTGTTGAAGATACAGGCGGCCTTAGCGTTCATTTTCTGCGGCTTTGCGGCGAGCAGCTTTGTCAAGTGGCTCTACTACAGAGTTCAGAAGTTGGCATTTCCCGCAATGTGGCGCCACAAAGTCATCCACAACGAAGACGATCTCGTCCCAGCAATGCCGCATTCTGCCCTGACCGCCGCGGACGAAGCCCAAATTGACGATTAGGGCGGGGGCGTCGGCGGGCAGCCGCACGAGCCGCTCCTACTCTCAGACTCCGCTTAGGACCGGCTGCATGTCCTGCTGCTTCACGCCCGACTGGTTTATCTGATAGTATCGCTCCACGATCGCTATGAGCCGGGTCAGGACCTGCCGACCTTCGGTGCTTGCTTCCAGGCCGACAATCTGCAGGCCCAGAGAGACATTCTGGCCGTCTGCGGTGGGAAGAGCATTTCGAATCTGTGCGCTCAGCACCACGGGCGTTTCATAAGGCATTGGAGTGAAGCGCACGCCGACAAACTGGCCCTTCTTGAATTCGCCTTGCAGCGCCTCTTTCTGGCCTGGGAGTATGACCTGTGCACCCCCGGCGGAGATATCAATAAGTCTGCCATGGCAGCTATTTTGCAGCTCGTTGGCCGTATCCTGCATGTGGCTTTTCTGTTCGCGCTTGCCGCTTCGGTGCCACAACAGTACCTGTACCTTTAACGATTGCGGTACGTTGACGCGAAAATAGCTTCTCCTTTGCACCACTTCGATCTTCTCCGGCACGGCAAGAACTATCGTTCCGCCGCTTTGCCTGTCTGCTCCCGCGTCAGTTGAAGGTTCAAGGCCCTGTACGGTCGTATCGAACACAAACTTGCCGTATCCGTGTTTGAACGATATTCCGACCGGTTGATTGACCTGTATATTTATAGGACGTTGTTTTTTCTTCGGAGCGGTGCTCTCGACGCTCAGGCTGTCCCCGGCGAGCTTGGTCAACATTACCTTCGCGACGTGCCATTTGTTCTTGGACAAGTACGACATAATGGCCGGCACTTTTTGATCGATTGCTGTTTGCAGGATTTTTTCAGGTTCTACCCCGCGTGGTGTCATCACTTCGTTCATATCAACCTCCATTTCTCCAATTTCTGTACAAGGTCACTTTCTTAAGTCCCCGCAGGCCATTTATCGGCGTCAGAGTTGTTCCAACGGGACTCATTAAAAATATATGAATAATTCAGCCGCACACAAAACGCCTTCTGCGCTAAATTTTCAGAGTTTCTCGCCGATGAGCAAGCCGGAGCGGCAAGGACGGCTTGCAAAAAACGCAGCTTCTCATTACTATTACTGCACGTATGAACGACACTCATATAGGAGAAAAGCTCGGGGGCGATAAAATTGCTCTTCTGAGCCTTTTTGTCGTTGCCTTGTTAGTTGCCCGCTTCTTGGTTGCCTCAAGGTCCGCGATTTCGCTTTCGGAGCCGATCCAGTTGTCTCGTGCCGGTCTGGCGGTATCGATGCCGGCGGGAAACGGCTGGCGAAGCGAGAGCCAGTGGACTTACAGGGACGATGTTTTTACTTTGAACAGTGTTTTTGTGATCGACCGCGGCAGACCGACGGCCGGGGCTCGTTGCCAATACCGCCTCACAGCTCAGCGGACTACACCTGAGCGGCGGTTTGAGCACCAGGCCTTCGAAGTCGGCGGCGCGGTAGTCGAAGCCGGCCAAATGCGCGCCGGTTCGGTTACCGTTGCTTGGGCCCGAATAGACAACCCGGAAATACCTTTAAGTGTGGTCTTGGGCACCGCCCGATTGCCCGACGACAGGCAGCTCGATATCGAAGTCTATCAGATTACCGGCGACACCGAGCTGGCCGGGCGGGTGTTCAAGCACATCATAGATAGCTTGCAGTTCATGGATAACCAGATTCCGAAACAGGACGTAATTTGAAAGGCAGTGATTATGCAATTTGCGCGCAAGGCCCTAAAGTCGACGGTGTTTGCCTTTTGTTTTCTCGGTATTAGCCTGGCGGTGTCAGGATGCACAGCATGGCGCGCGAACCATGCCGGCGACGGTCGTCTTGATACAGAGAATTGGAGCAGCCTGAAACTCTGGTACCGGCAGCCCGCAAAAGACTGGACTGAGGCGTTGCCGGTCGGAAACGGACGCCTGGGAACGATGATCTTCGGCGGGACGGAACACGAAAGGCTGCAATTCAACGAGGACACTCTCTGGACGGGCCGGCCGCACGAATATCAGCACGAAGGAGCGGCAGAATATCTGCCGACCGTCCGCAAGCTGCTGTTTGAAGGCAAGCAACGCGAGGCCGAAGAACTGGCGATGGAGCAAATGATGAGTGTGCCGGTGCGGCAGGAGAAGTACCAGCCGTTCGGCGATTTACTTTTGGATTTTCCGGGTCATGGCGAAGCAGCCGATTATCGCCGGGAGCTGGACATCGACTCGGCCGTCTCAACGGTCCGTTACCGCATCGGCGATGCGACGTTCACCCGTGAGGTTTTTTCCAGTTTCCCGGACCAGGTTATCGTCGTCCGCCTGACCTGCAACAAGCCGGGACGACTGACATTCACGGCAAAGCTGGACAGCCCGCATCCCGGCACGGAGACATTTCTCGTCGGCAAAAACCTGGCGCTCCGCGGCCAACTTCGCGAGTATGCAAACGAGCGGACGAAAGAAGAACGGCCCAGCGTGCTGAAGTTCGAGGCCCGGCTGGGCTGGCAGGCTCAAGGGGGAAAAGTTGAAGTTTCCAAGGAAGGCCTGGATTTCAGGGGCGCCGATTCGGCGACACTGGTTCTGGCCGCTGCTACGAGCTTCAGGAATTTCAAGGACGTCAGCGCCGACCCGAAACAGCGCTGCGATGATGCCATAGGATCGCTCCGCGCCAGGAGCTACGATGTATTGCGCAAAGAGCACGTGGACGATCACCGCCGGCTGTTCCGCAGGGCGGCGCTCGAATTAGGGACCGGCGAGGCGGTCGGGCAGCCCACCGACGAGCGAATAAAGAACTCTGCCGAGCAAAATGACCCTGAATTGATGGAGTTTTATTTTCAGTTCGGCCGTTATCTATTGATAGCAAGCTCCCGCCACGGTTGCCAACCTGCCAACCTGCAGGGCATCTGGAACGACAAGCTCGACCCGCCCTGGGATAGCAAATGGACCGTGAACATCAACACCGAGATGAACTACTGGCCTGTGGAAGTGACCAACCTCTCCGAATGTCACGAGCCCTTGTTCGATATGCTCGACGACGTGGCGCAGTCCGGCCGTAAGACCGCCCAGGCCCACTATGGCTGCCGCGGCTGGGTGCTCCACCACAATACCGACCTCTGGCGGGGAACCGCGCCTATTAACGCATCCAACCACGGGATATGGGTCACGGGAGGCGCCTGGTTATGTCAGGACCTCTGGGAGCGCTATGCGTTCACCGGCGATAAGGAGTTTCTCAAAAAGCGGGCCTATCCTCTTATGAAAGGCGCGGCCACGTTCTTCGTCGATTTTCTCATCGAGGACCCGAAGACCGGCCGGCTTATAAGCACGCCCTCCAACTCGCCGGAGAACGGCGGACTTGTTGCCGGCCCGACGATGGACCACCAAATCATCCGTGACCTTTTCACCAACTGCATCGAGGCTTCCAAAGTCCTCGACGTGGATGAAGACTTTCGTCAAAAGCTTGTGGAGTTGCGAGGCCGCATAGCACCAAATCAGATCGGGCAATACGGCCAGCTCCAGGAGTGGCTTGAAGACAAGGACGACCCGAAGAACCAGCACCGGCACGTCTCGCACCTGTTCGGCCTGCACCCGGGCAAGGAAATCACACGCAGGGGTACACCTGAACTTTTCGCCGCCGCACGCAAATCGCTGGAATTTCGCGGCGACGGCGGCACGGGCTGGTCCATGGCCTGGAAGGTCAATTTCTGGGCGCGGTTCGAGGATGGTGACCATGCGTACAAAATGCTCAGCAGCCTGCTGACCCCGCAGCGAATGTATCCCAATATGTTTGACGCCCATCCGCCATTCCAGATCGACGGCAACTTCGGCGGTACCGCCGGTATCGCGGAGATGCTGCTGCAAAGTCACACTGGCGAACTCCATCTGCTGCCAGCCCTGCCTTCCGCCTGGCCGAGCGGCCATATCAAAGGCCTGGTGGCCCGAGGCGGCTTCGAGGTGGATATCGAGTGGAAAGACGGGCAGCTAAGCAGATGCGTGATTCGTTCCAGGCTTGGCAACAAGTGCACAGTCCGCTCAAGCGCGCCTCTCGCAGTGATATCCAAGGGCAAACCGGCTGAAGCTGTCAGACCTGAAGAGAACGTCGTGGAGTTTGAAACCACGCCCAATCAAACTTACATAGTCTCAGTTCCACTTCTATGATGAGGGCCTAAAATGAAACACTTGAAATCAGCAGTCATTTGCATATTGCTTGTAGCCGGGTGTTCGATGCTCGGCGCCCGGGCGGACAAGCCTAACGAGCAGGAATGGAAAAATCTGAAGTTGTGGTACGACGAGCCGGCCCAGAAGTGGACCGAGGCTCTGCCGGTCGGGAACGGCCGTCTGGGAGCGATGGTCTTCGGGACGGTAGAGACCGAGCGGCTGCAGCTCAACGAGGATACGTTGTGGGCGGGCCATCCGCTCGATCGAGACCGCGTTGGCGCGCATAAATATCTGCCCGAGGCGCGGCGGCTCATTTTTGAGGGCAAATACGTCGAGGCTCAGAGCATAATGCAGCGGGAGTTCATGGGCGAACGGCTGATTCGCAGTTATCAAACGCTCGGCGACCTGAAACTGCGATTCACGGGCGGCGATGCTGTTACCGACTATCGCCGTCAGCTTGATTTGGATAGCGCGATTGCATCGGTCGAGTATCGCCTCGGCGACGCCATGTTTACTCGCGAAGTTTTCTCCAGTCCCGTTGACCAATGTATCATCGTCCGCCTGTCGTGCGATAAGCCGTCACACATTACGTTCGACGCCGAGCTGTTCCGCCCCGAGGACTTTGCCGTCGAGACTGTCGGCCGGGACTGCATGCTGATGAAGGGCCAGGCGACAATGGAGGGCGAGCACAAAGGTGTTAGTTACGAGGCCCAATTGAGGATTATTCCCGAAGGCGGCAGGTTGACTGCGACTGGTAAGAGCCTGCGGCTGGAAAATGCCAATGCGGCAACGCTGCTTATAGTTGCGGCCACAGATTATCGCGGCGGCAATCCTCACGCGGTTTGTGATGAGCAACTGGCCCGTGCTGCAAAGAAGAAGTACCTCAATCTGCGGCGGGCGCACGTGGCCGAGCACCAGCGCCTCTTCCGGAGAGTGGCGTTGGATCTGGGTGCCGGAGCGGATAGGCCGACGGGTGAGCGTCTGGCAGCAATGAGAGACGGCGCCGATGACCCGGACTTGTGCGCTCTGTATTTCCAATTCGGCCGCTATCTTCTCATATCAAGCTCGCGCCCCGGCTGCATGCCGGCAAACCTTCAGGGCTTGTGGAACGAACACATCAAAGCGCCGTGGAACTGCGACTACCACATAAATATCAACATCCAGATGAACTATTGGCCGGCAGAGGTATGCAACCTGTCCGAGTGCCATGAGCCGTTCTTTGACCTCGTGGATAGCCTGCGGCCGCGCGGCAGAAAGACGGCCAGAGACGTTTACGGTTGCCGCGGCTTCGTCGCCCACCACACCACGGATGCCTGGTTCTGGACCAGTCCCATCGGGAATGTCGGGTACGGCATGTGGCCCATGGGAGCGGCGTGGAGCTGCCAACATCTCTGGGAACACTACGCGTTTAGTGGCGATAAGGGATTTCTGCAAGAGCGGGCTTACCCCATAATGAAAGAAGCAGCCGAGTTCCTTCTGGACTACCTCGTAGAGGATCCGAAGACCGGCAAACTGGTATCCGGCCCGTCGATATCGCCCGAGAACCGTTTTCGCACACCCGACGGGAAAAACTCGAACCTTACAATGGGCCCTGCGATGGACCAACAGATTATTTATGACCTGTTCACCAACTGTATCGAGGCAGCCGGGATTCTTGGCATTGATGATGAGTTTACCGCAGAGGTGAAGGCCGCGCTGGGGAATCTGGCCGGCCCTCAGATAGGCCCGGACGGTCGACTGATGGAATGGAACGAGCAGTTCGAAGAACCCGAGCCAGGCCATCGGCACGTCTCGCACCTTTTCGCGCTGCACCCCGGCAAACAGATAAGCGTAACCGGCACGCCGGACCTGGCGACGGC
>JBDREF010000451.1:0-4674 GCA_043820045.1 Planctomycetota bacterium
ATTGTGACCTGCCGTGACAGGCGGCAGGGGGGGATGTATGACTACCCGCCACGGCTGAGGGTTGATGTGCTTGTCGCGGCACTGAAGGCCGGGGCGGAGTTCATCGACTGCGAATACGACAACTTCATTGTCCTCGAAAATCAGGAACGAATAAGGCTGGCACTCTCGCACAGCCCGCGGGGCCGGCTGATTCTTTCGGCTCATAATTTCGAGACGCGATTCGACAACATCCTGAAACTCTTTCGCAACATCTCGAACGCCTGCCCCGGAGCGATACCCAAGCTGGTCTATACGGCCAACCATATCACCGACTGCTTCGAGGGCTTCGACCTGCTCAATCGAACCAGCGCCGAGCGCATCGTCTTCTGCATGGGTCCGGCCGGTCTTATCAGCAGAATCCTGGCCCGCAAGTTAGGCTGCTTCCTGACCTTCGCAAGCCTCGACAACGATACGGCGACCGCACCGGGCCAGTTGACCGTCGGGCAGTTAAAGAAATTGTACCGGTTTGACAGCATCAATGCCGAGACAAGGCTATTCGGCGTAATCGCCAACCCGGTCGGCCACTCGCTCAGCCCCGCGATTCACAACGCCTGCTTCGCCGCTAAGGGTATGAACAGATTGTACCTGCCGCTGTTGGTGGAAGGCGGGCGGCAGGAATTCGATTCGTTCGTCAATAACGCTCTTTTGAGAAAATGGCTGAACTTCCGCGGCTTCAGCGTGACGATCCCCCATAAGCGCAGCGCCCTGGAGTACGTCTGGACGCATCACGGCCACATCGAGCCGTTAGCGGAGAAGATCGGGGCGGCCAATACACTGATCGTCGGCCCGGACGGCAGGCCGGATGCCTATAACACCGACTACGCCGGCGCCCTGGATGCGATTACCGCCGGGATGAAAATCGACCGGGCGGACTTGAACGGCATGCCGGTCGCTGTTGTAGGTGCAGGCGGCGTTGCAAGGGCGCTCGTGGCCGGTCTAAGCGACGCCGGGGCGGAAATCACGATTTATAACCGCACCGTCGAACGAGCCGAGAAATTAGCCGCCGAGTTCGGCTGCGAGTTTGCACCATCGGAGGACTTGGTAAACGTCGATGCGAAACTGCTCATCAACTGCACGAGCATTGGAATGCACCCCGACGTGGAGGCCACGCCGGTGCCGAGTGAATTGCTGAACAAGACGATGGCCGTATTCGACACCGTCTATAATCCCGCCCGGACCCTGCTGCTCAAAGACGCCAAAAAGAAAAAGGCAAAAACCATCGACGGCGTCTCGATGTTCGTCAACCAGGCAATGGCCCAATTCAAACTCTTCACCCGAGAAGACGGCGACGCAGACCTGATGCGAAAGGTGATAGTTGATTCTCTATCTGACAAATAATTGAGCGAGATCTTTTTGGAGGTATCCCGAAATGGAATGGAAAAGTTTGGAATGGAAAAATCTTTGCAGTGAATCAATTGAGGATCTACCGGACAAACCTGGTGCGTACGCAATTCGAATTGTAATGAATGGAAAGGCAAAGAAAATCCCAAGGGTGTTTGATGAGGATACGTCCGGTATTTTATGCTTTGGCATGACGCAAAAACTTGGTTTAAAGGAACGAATAAAGCGTTTCTACAAAGCTGCACATGGTGAAAGTTTCCAACACGCAGAAGGCAATAGGTACAACGAGCTTGGGTATGATAATGCTCGGTTTTCTTTAAGAAAATTAGAATTTGGGTCTAAAGTTTGTGAAGATGAGAAACTCGCCAAAGAAATTGAATTAGATTGGTTTGGTGAATACGAGAGGATCTTTGGTGAATTACCTCCATTGAATCGGAAAAAGGGATAATAGCCGTAGAGAATCTCTGTATCCACAATTGGTTACTCACAGTTTGATTATTGCTCTGTGATGAATATTGTGAGTATATTATACACGGTGGAAGGACTGGATTCCTGCCTTCGCAGGAATGACAGATAGCGCTTGTATTGGCAGCAAGGGAAGTAGCCGGCGATAACGAAGGTGTTTGATGATGGTGGCGATAAGTGAAATAGAAGAGTTTGGCAGGCGCATCGGGCGGCAATTCGGCGCAGAACGTGTCATACTGTTCGGCTCCTACGCAGAAGGGACAGGTACTGAGGACTCGGACATTGACCTGCTGGTAGTCGCCGATACGGACCTTCCACCACGTCAACGTTATGGAGCAATTCGGCGATTGGTAGCGGACGTTCCGGCTTCGTTCGATATTATCGTAAAGACACCGGCCGAATACGCACGCTGGCGGTCCGTAGTCAATCATATCGTTTATTTCGCCGACAGATACGGGAAGGTCCTCTATGAACGAGCAGACTCGTGAAGCAGTTCGGCAATGGCTGGCAAAAGCCGACAGCGACTGGACAACTGTAAAGATATTGTTGGATAGCGAGCAGTGCCCGCACGAGGTAGTCTGTTTTCACTGCCAGCAGTTCGTGGAGAAGCTTCTGAAGGCATTTCTTACCCAGCATGGCATTGAAGCACCCAAGACACATGATCTGCGACGATTGATTCAACTGGCCGAACCGTTTGCCAAGGACCTTTCGGATTTGACGGATAAATCAGACAAGCTCACCGTCCACGGAGTAGAGACAAGGTACCCGGGTGAGTGGTATCCCGTATCTCCTGCAGAAATGAACGAGATGGTTGAACTATCCAGGAGATATCGCGATTTGCTACTTCCAAAACTGGCTTAATTATTCACCCGGATATGATCGAAGATATAGTTATAGACAAAGTAAAGCGATATCTGGCGGCACTGCCGGCTCTTGGCATTCATGCTACGCGAGCCGTTCTGTTTGGCTCTTTCACGCTGGGCAAGGCTGACGAATACAGCGATATCGACCTGGTTGTGATCGCTCCTGAATTTGACGGGCCACGTGAGCTGACACTTGTTGAAAAACTCTGGCTTGCGACTATCTCAGCCGACAATCGTATCGAGCCTATCCCGTGCGGCGAGAAGGAGTGGGAAACCGACGGCAGCCGACCTATCCTTGAAATCGCCCGGCGCGAAGGAATTGTCATTACGGCGTGAAAACTCACAATTTCACAGCTCTTTCTGTTCCCGTCGCCTGACCTTCTGAGCCGCGGTCGCCTGAGATTATCTCCCGAATCCTGCGGATTTGTGTGGAAAATCATTTGCACTTGCCTTTCGGGTTGATACTATAGGATAGCGGGTCTGCAATTGCAGAAAAAGTGTGCGATTCCCCTTCATTTGAAAGGAGCCGGTTATGATTCGCTCTCACAGAGTTCTGTTCACTTGCGCTGTTTTGGTGCTGTCAATCGGTTTTGCCCCGTCGCGCGTGGCTGCGGCGGAAAGTTCGCTGGCGGAAAAGCTTCTGACGCGGCTGCCGGACGATGTACTGGGCTTTGCCACTACCAGCGGCGGCGATGCCCTCAAACCTGCATTTGAAAAGGCAATCGTGGGCCGGATTTGGTACGACCCGGGGGTACAGAGCTTCTTTCAGGCGATAAAAACGGAGGTCCTGGCGAAAATCGAGCGGGAAATGCACGATAAGGACGCCGTCAAGACTGTGGATGCGGTGCGCAATTACGTCAGACTGGCCCTGGCAAGACCGATTATCGCAGGCGCAGCACAGAAACCGGCGACGGAAGGACCGCCCATCTACGGCTTCGTCATTCTGGATGCCGGGTCTCGCAAAGCTGACATAGCCGCCGCCCTGACACAGTTGGAAACTCTGGCCGCAGATGAGATAATCGAGGTCACCATCGGCTCGGTTAAAATGCACGGGCCAAAGGATTCGGGCGGCGTACCGGTTTATTGGGGCTGGGCCGGGGATTACCTCGTTGTCGCGGCAAACGACGGGGCGGGACTTGCCATGCAGCACATCTCGACGCCGCGTAACGCGCCTATCGCCCAGTTCGACAAAGTGCCCGACACCGGCGACGCCATCGCCGTACATGTCGATTACCGGAAAATCGCCAGCGTTGTCAGTACACTTGCTCGGCAGCGTGGGCACGAAGAGCAGGTCGAAATCGCCACGGCGGTAATCAAACAGCTCGGCCTCAATAATGTTAAGACCCTCACGGCCAGGATGGGTTTTGACGGGCCTGACATCGTCGGCAATAGTTTTATCGAAGCGCCGCAGCCGCGTACAGGCCTGCTCGCAAACTATAAGACGGTGGACCTGGCGATGTTCGACATGGTGGACGCCGGGGCCGTGAACGCTACGGCTATGAATTGCAGCGTTGCCGGAATCTACGACACGATCATGGGCGCGGTCAAGAGTGCGGCCGGCGACGAATTCGCTGAGATTGAAAAGGTCATCGCCGATGCCGAGGCGGAAATGAAGATCAAGATTCGCGGCGGATTGCTCCAGAGCCTGAGCGGCGAGATAGTCGGTTACGCACTTCCCGGGGGCTCGATGCAGTCGCCGGCCGGCGGGTTCGTCCTGATCGCAAAGTTGAAGGATGCCCGGCTTCTGGAGGAAACTCTTACGGCCCTGGGCAAATTCGCCGCAGAGAAAAGCGACGGCATGGTGCAGGTAAGCTCGCAGATCCAGAACGGCCGGACGGTGCACACGTGGGGGGTAATGGCGCTGGCGATGGCGCAGATAATGCCCACGTGGACGGTTGTGGGAGACAAACTGGTCGTAGCTTCGAATCCGCAGTTTTGCAGCCGGGCCGTTGACCAGCTCAGCAGC
>JBDREF010000452.1:0-3647 GCA_043820045.1 Planctomycetota bacterium
GGTCAGGGCGGTTCGGCTAATTACGCCGTATGTTATGTTGGTTGGGGCCTGCCGCCCACGATTACCTTAGACACGCCACAGGTTGTCGGCGGGCTGTACGTAACAAACGGCAACTACGCATACTACTCTATGCTCAACGGCGATGCCTTTTCGAAGAAATTCGGCGGCAACAGCGGCGATGATCCCGACTGGTTCATGCTGACGATAACGGGCAAGGATGTTGACGGCGTTGTATCCGGTACGGCCGATTTCTACTTAGCCGATTATCGAGCTGCCGAGAGCGCCGACGATTACATCGTGGATACGTGGCGATACGTCGATTTGACTTCTTTAGGCAAAGTCAAGAATCTTGAGTTCACGCTCAGTTCGAGCGACGTCGGCGACTGGGGCATGAATACGCCGGCTTCTTTTGCTCTCGATACCATTACTGCTCCGTACACCGGCGTTTATACCGAGGCCGGAGTAAACGGATACATAGACCCCGGCAACGAGTGGCAGCACGCCGACCCGCAGGACCCCAACGCGGTCTTGAACCCGATATTCCGAGGTTGGGCCACTGCCGTGATTAGTTACAACCCGGGGCCGGGATTAAACGCTCAGTGGACCGACCCGAACAAGGCCTTAGGGGCGGCCACGGGCGACAAGCTCGATATCGTCAGCCTCGGCGATTTGGATGAGCAGCTTATCGGCGCCGGTGCGCTGCCCGGCGAGATAACGCTGTACTTCAATGAACTGATTCGCCAGGGCAGGGGTTACGATTTCGTCGTTTTCGAGAATGGCTTTGTTTCCGGCGGGACCTACAATACCGGCTCGGTCGAAGGGCAGATGTTTACCGAGTTGGGATATGTCGAGGTCTCCTCCAACGGCGTCGATTTTGTCAGATTCCCCGCGGTCTCTCTGACACCGGAACCAACGGGTCCTTACGGGACTGTCGAAATCAGCAACGTGTACAATCTGGCGGGCAAGCATCCGAACGCCGGCGGCATCTGCACAGGCACGCCTTTCGATTTGGCCGAAATTGCCGACGATCCCGACGTCGTCTCGGGCCTGGTTGACTTGGGTGACATAAGGTACGTGCGAATAGTCGATATCCCGGGCAACGGGGCTTTCTACGATCTCGCTTCGGCAAACATCAACCCCGGGACCTGGCCTGCCTGGGACCACTACTCGAAAAATCATCCGATCTATGACGCCTGGCCGACGTTCGGCTCTGGCGGCCTGGATTTGGAAGCGGTGGGCGTGCTCCACGAGCAGCAGTACGCCGCCGACATAGATCTGAACGGCGTGGTCGATATGCTCGATTTTGAATTGTTCGTCTCCGCCCTCGACAGCCGCTTCGGCCGGCCGGAGTGGATAGCCAGATGCGATCTGGCAGAGCCAAAGGACCTGGTCATCGATATCTCCGATTTCGCCGTTCTGATTGACCAGTGGCATCAGGCGGAACAGTGGCGTCGCTAAGAAGACTCTTTATTGGTTTGCTCCCATGAACAGCAGGAAAGCAAAGGCATTTACCCCGTTAGAAATGAGAGTTCCCAATCGGGAAAGGGGGAGATTTCTAACGGGGTTTACCCTAATCGAGTTGCTGGTGGTAATCGCTATCATTGCTTTGATGATGGCCATACTGATGCCGGCCCTCGGTGCGGCGCGGTCCGAAGGCAGGGCCCTCGCCTGCCAATCGAATCTTCGTCAGATTCTGATTGCGGGCATCGGCTACGCCACCGAGAACGACGGTTTTCACGTTCCTGCTGCGAGTGACATGTGGGACAATGCCGGACTGAATCGCTGGCACGGGCGAAGAGAGACGCTTGATGATCCGTTCGATCCGCTAAGAGGGCCTTTGGCGGGCTACCTGGCGGACGGACAGGCCAAGGAATGTCCCCGGAAGGTGGACTTCCTCAGAGGGCGGGACTGGAGTGCCAACTTCGAGCAGGGCTGCGGCGGCTACGGCTACAACATGACGTATATCGGCAGCCGTATCTGGCAGAACGGGATCAACAGCTCGCAAACGTGGAAGGATTCCTATGCCAGGACGACGCGCTCGACGGAAATCGCCGCCCCGGGCCAGACCCTGATGTTCGCAGATACGGCAATGGCAAAGGGCTCGAAGTCGCTGATCGAATACTCGTTTGCCGAGCCGCCCTTTACCGTTCAGTCCGGCAGGCCCGTGACGGCGTTTTACATGTCGCCATCCGTCCATTTTCGCCACAGGGGCCGAGCAAATGTCGGCTGGGCCGACGGCCACGTCGAGCCCCGACGACTGGCTAAGCTGGACGGCAGGAACGTCTATGGCATCCGTTCGTCCGAGATGAATCTGGGCTGGTTCGACCCCGTTGACAACAGCCCCTACGATTTGAAATAGAAGGGCGGTCTTGTGAAGGACAAAGTCATACTCTCGTGGAGCGGCGGCAAAGACAGCGCGATGGCCCTGCACGAGATTCGCAAGACCGACAGCTATGAAATAGTCGCCCTGTTGACGACGTTGACGCGGGACTACGACAGGATTTGCATGCACGGCGTACGCAGGGTTCTGCTTGAGCAACAGGCGGAGTCTCTCGGCTGTCCGCTTGAGACGGTGTTCATCTCAAAGCACGCTTCCAATGAAGAGTATGAATCCAGGATGCGAGAAGTGCTGGCGAAATACATGGAGGCCGGCGTTCGCCATGTAGTTTTTGGAGATATCTTCCTGGAGGATTTGAGAGAGTATCGCCAAGATAAGCTATCGAAGGTGGGTATGAAAGGACTTTTTCCCCTATGGAAAAGGGACACCGGCGAGCTTGCCTGTGCGTTCATAAATTCCGGGTTCAAGGCGGTCGTTACCTGTGTTGATTCGAACCTGCTCGACAGCACGCTCGTCGGCAGAACCTTTGACGAGCAATTCCTCTCTGCGCTGCCGCCCGCCGTCGATCCCTGCGGTGAGAACGGGGAGTTCCACTCGTTCGTATATGATGGGCCCGTGTTCAGGCGGCGGATACCGCACGCGACCGGTCAGGTCGTCCTGCGCGAGAATCGTTTTTACTTCTGCGATCTTGTCCCCTTGCAGAGCCAATCAAAAACGGGGCCCATACCGAATCAATCGGTACAGGCCCCGGAATGAGCACCAACACCGACTACACTTGAACCGTCGCCTACGGCAGAGTCACCTGGTCGATCGCCAGGTCGTCGGTAATCATAATGGCGTCGAGCAGCACGCCATCCTCGCGCTTGGCGATTTCCAGCGTATGTTCGCCCGCCGCCAGCGTCCAGTTCACAATCTCGTCACCGTGGTCGTTACTGTGGACCTCGTCCCAGGCCCAGCCGTTCGGGGCTTCCATCCCGTTGAACCTTACCCAGCCGCTGCCGGGCTGGTCGGGATCTTCGTGCGTCTGACTTGTAGCAGTCGTGATGCGGACCCAGAACGAGTCGGCGCCGGCCTCTTGGCCGCGGAGCAGAATCTTGTAATCTCCGCCGCTCGCAGTGAAGTTGTAGCCAGCGACCCACTCGGCTCCGGGAGCAGTATCGTTGTCGTCGCCGTCGCCGTCATCGGAGCCGATGTGCGTTCCGGCGGATGAACTCGAATCGTGATAAATCCGCCAGCTCGATCCGAGGACGTCGGCCGCTTCCGCTTCGAATATCACGTTTGCCGTCTTCGGCACGGCGACGACAGGCTT
>JBDREF010000453.1:0-5613 GCA_043820045.1 Planctomycetota bacterium
ACTGAAAGGGCTACAGAATGGACGAGAAAGGGTACATGGCAGAACGGGTGGAAGACCAGCTCAACTGGTACGACCAAAAGAGCATGTGGAATCAGGCGCGGTACAAGCTGTTCAAGAGCGTCGAAATCGCGGCGGCCGCAGGTGTCCCGGTCGTCATTGCTACGGCGGAATTCGTAGGGACTATATCGTTTCTGCCGTCACTGCTGCGGTGGGCCGGAGCAATATTAGGCGCCGGCGTCGTGGTCCTCTCCGGCATACAGGGAATCTGCAAGTACCAGGAGAACTGGGTGACCTACCGGACCACCGCCGAAATGCTCAGGCATGAGAAATACTTCTACGAGACTGATTCGGGGCCTTACAAGGGCGCCAAGGAAAAATTCTCCCTGCTGGTCCATCGGGTCGAGGAGCTGATATCGCAGGAGAACACCAACTGGCGCAAGTACATAAACAAGGAAGAGAGCAAAGAGGAAACCGCTTAGCCAAGAGTGGAAAAGCCGCCGACCCACCGAAAGCGGTTCTCGACATCTGCCGTGCCAGGTCGGAAAACGTGGAAACTTTGCTCAAATCCACGGCCTCAAGCGGCTTGAACCCGTGCTTGAAGCCGTCGCATAATGTATCGTTGCTGCGCATTCTCCGGCGCTCCTTACTCACGAAGAATCGTTTCGAGCAACTCTGTAGTCTGACAGCCCGCAAGGCCGTCTTTGGCAAAAACATCCCCCGTACACGAGCGCATGCGATGGCAACTGCTCTTGTGCGAGCACCGGCCTGCAATCTACACCATTGCTCCGGCGGTTAACCGCTTTTTTGCGGGCTTCTTCTTTGTGATAGGCAGGATACAATTGGCTACGCTTTTCATCGCAGAACGCGAACTGGTTGATCAATCGGCAGGTACGAAAATAAAGGCAGAGGATTCGGAGAATATGGGGCAGTCACGAGAAATCTTGATTGAACCGATGCGCGAGGACGAACTGGATGAAGCAGTAGAGCTGGTTTCGACGGCCATGAATGCGGACGAAGGACAGTGGGCGCGGAAGACCATGGAATTCTACTTCGCGTGCAAGAAACACGGCATCGACTCGGGCCGGGAATATTACCTCTGGCGGGACGGCGGAGAAATCTGCGGCCTGGTCGGGCTTCATCGATACATCTGGGGCCCGGAAGAGAACGTCTGGCTCTCGTGGTTCGCCGTACATCCGGGGCGGCAGGGCGGGGGCGCGGGCAGCGCATTGATTGCCGCTATCAAAGAACGGGCCATCCGGCACGGCTACAAAAAGCTGCTCGTCGAGACGTACGATGGTGAGACGTTCGAGAAGGCTCGTTCCTTCTATTCAAGCAAGGGTTTTAGCCGGATCGGCAGGATAGAGAACTACCTGCCCGACGGTTCGCCGATGGTCGTCTTCGGCATGGAAATCGCAAAATAGCAGGGAAAAGGTGGGGCCAGCCCAGGACTGCCGAGGGCGGGATGACCGGCTGTGCTGGGAAACTTCGGGCATGTGACGAGAAATCCGGGGTCAGGGCACGTCGAAAAAGTGTGAAGATACGGGGTTTTCAGCAAACTGACGCATTTCCGGGCCTTTGTGACAGGAATGTTGGCTGAGTTTACGGTCAGTGGCATTGAAATAGAACCGTATATTGTGCTATTATACAAGTCTTGGTGTGCAGGCGTACTGTTTATGACGTCATCTGAGAAATGTCGGCTCAATTGTTCTTTCATCTATATTGCGCTTCTCAAAAGGACTGTTTTGCCTTATAGTCAGACGAAAATCAGATGCCTGGCGGTGTGCCGGGCGGCAGAATGTTAGGTGAGGTGGCAATATATGGGTCTTAAGAAAATGTCAACACTGCGAATAGGTGCTTTGGAAGCCGGCATACCAATTGTACAAGGAGCCATGGGCGTTGGCATTTCCTTATCGGAATTGGCCTCAGCCGTTGCGAACGCCGGTGGTATTGGAGTTATTGCGACCCCCGGAATTGGTCAGTTCGAACCCGATTATGACACGAATCCCAGGCATGCAAACAAAAGGGCCTTGCAAGAAGAAATAAGAAAGGCGAAAGCCAAGACAAACGGCCTTATCGGCGTAAACGTAATGGTGGCCCTTTCAAATTTCGATGACCTTGTCCAGTGTTCTGTGGATGAAGGGGTAAATGTACTTTTCCTCGGTGCGGGACTGCCCCTGGGGCTTCCTGAGACACTGCCGCTCGATAGGCTGGGTGAACTTGCTACGAAGTTTGTTCCTATAGTATCTTCCGCCAGAGCGGCTAAAATAGTATTCAAGTCCTGGCAGAAACGGTACAACCACATACCCGATGCCGTGGTTGTAGAAGGTCCGTTAGCCGGGGGGCATCTTGGCTTCAGGAGAGAGGATATCGACAATCCTGACTATGCGCTGGAAAAAATACTGCCGGAAGTGATCGCCGTGGTAAAACCCTACGAAGAGCAATTCAACAGAAACATTCCTGTCATCGCCGCCGGAGGGATATTTACAGGTGCGGATATTCATAAATTTATGCAGTTGGGAGTTCAGGGGGTGCAGATGGGGACCAGGTTTGTTGCAACCCATGAGTGTGATGCCTCCATTAAATTCAAAGAGGCGTATCTGAACTGCAAAAAAGAGGATATTGTCATAATTGACAGCCCCGTCGGATTGCCTGGACGAGCCATACGGGATGAGTTTCTTGTGCGGGTGTCGTCAGGCGTTAGAGAGACTTTCAAATGCTCCTGGAAGTGCTTGAGAAGTTGTAATTTTAGGAATGTGCCGTATTGCATTGCTGCTGCACTAACCAACGCCAAGAAAGGGAACCTTGAAGAAGGATTTGCTTTTGCGGGAGCTAATGCCTATAGAGTAGATAGAATCGTCTCCGTCAAAGAGCTTATTGAAACCTTGGTTGAAGAATATACGGCCGCGGCAATGCAGCAATCAATGGTAGCTGGAATGCCGGCAGAAAAGGCTCAAGGTGAACTCTAAAGGTTAGAAAAGGAGATCGCAAAGTGACAATGGAAACGGCGGGGCAAGTTCCACTCTACTTTTTTGCCTTGCACACTTGTTCGATGGCGTCATCGTATCGCCTTGCGAGGCTCTGCCATTTGAAGCGGTCCGTTAGTGCCGCCGGGGTGACTGTCGCGGGCCAGAGCGAATCTTTTTCAACCTTGGCTGCCAACTGTCTCAGTTTGTCGGCAAGGTCCGCGGCCGTGCCGTCGTAGAAAAACTGGCCGGCTCCATCGATTCGTCCGAGGCCTAAGATTTCCGGATACGAGAGGCGATTGGGCACAAGCGGATAAGCCCCGGCGGCTACGGCCTCAACGACTCCTATGCCGAAGAATTCGTGGTTTGCGGTCGAGACTATGACGTCGGCTTCGCTCAGAGCGCGCTGGTAATCATCTCTGCTCTGCTGATAGCCCCATCGCTCGATGTGGCTGCTGAAGTCCCGCCGTGCCTGCTCGAAGACGTCCGGCTTGTCTCGAAAGCTCTCGCCGATGACACTGACTTTGAAAGGCACTTTTTCGGCTTTCAGGACTCCAAGAGCCTCGAAGAAGTCCTCGGGATTCTTGTCGTGCTCCCACCTTGCGGCCCAGAGGATGCGCAGCGGGCCGGGCTGCCGCCTGCCGGAGCGGTTTGGAAAGTCGGCTATGCCCGGCGGATGGATTGACGATTTGGCCCGTATCTTCCCTATCGCTTCCGTCGGCTGATGGTCCGGCATCGCCTTGAGGAACTTCGCCAGAGCATCGAGGAACGAGTCGGCGTGGAATTGCGAGTTGAACCATACGGCATCAGCGGCCAGCGCACTTGTCAGGTTGGTCATTGCGAACTGGTAGTCGCGCTCGTCTTCGACGCGAACGGGATACGTCAATTGGTTTTCGTGAAAGTATATTACTCTCGGCAGCCGGGCGATTTGGGCGGGGACAAGGCCGGCAAATTCCGCAAGATTCAGCATGTCACTGCAAAACAGCACGTCCCAGTGTTGGCCTTCTTCGGCGAGCGTTACGGCCTGCGAGGCGAAGGTTATCGCCGAATGACGCATCCGCCACTTCCATTTGTGCGCCGCAAGTGCAAGCACGGTCCACGTGTGCGTGCTTGCCTTCGAGAAGCCGTCAATGAAGGCCCTGTGACTGCCGCCGTAATATGGTTCGAGCGCCAGGATATTCATACGGCTATCTTACGCAAGCTCTCGGATAAATCAAGTAATCCGCATGGGCTAAAGCCCATCCTACCTTCTTAGTCACCTTCGTTTACTTCCCAGCTCAGTCTCGGGTAGTCCAGCGCTTCGTTTATCCACCAGAAGTCCTCGACGCCGTTTTCAGTTTCATCCACGAAGTCCCAGCGGGCATTGAGGAACGTCACGGCCGACTGCATCTCGGCGGTTGTCATGCCAAGGCCGCCATCACTTGTCGTCTGGCCGCTGGTCTGGATGTCCCAAAAGGATGCAACGATGCTATCTACCTGGCCTGTTTCGTCCCAGCCCACCAGGCCGCCGACCCATGAATCGCCGGTGACACTGCCGGCTGCGTAGCAATTCATGATGGTACCGCGAGTATGGCCCGCCAGGCCGCCGACACGGGAGCCGCCGATTACGCTGGCGGTCGAATAACTGTTCATGATGGTCTCACGGCTGATTCCGACCAGCCCGCCGACAATCGCATCGGCAGAAACACTGCCGGCCGAATAACAGGTTGCGATGGAACCACGACTGTCACCCACCAGGCCGCCAATAGTATTGCTGCCTGCCTCGGCGCCTATGACCTCGCTGGTCGAGTAGCTGTTCGTGATGCTGCCGTGGCTGCGGCCGACCAGGCCGCCGACAACATCGAGCCCGGAAACGCTGCCGGTCGCATAGCAGTTGCTGACCTCGCCGTAACTGCGGCCGACCAGCCCGCCGATATCATCGATGGCCCCAATGACGTTGCCCTCCGAACCGCAGTTGCGGACAAGTCCCCAACTCCAGCCGACGAGGCCGCCGGCGACTCTATCACCAACTACCTGGCCCACGGAATACGAATCCAAAATCTTACCCTCATTGTTCCCGGCGAGGCCGCCGATAGACTTTATACCCGAAACGCTGTTGAACGAATTACAATCAGTGATTGTACCCCAGTTGCATCCCACGAGGCCGCCTGCATCCGTCAGTCCGGCTACTTCAGCGCTCGAATAGCAGTCGGTTATTGTGCCGCTGTTGTAGGCGACAAGCCCGCCGACCCAATCGTTTCCTAAAATCCTGCCGCCGCGAACGTAACAGCCGCCGATGCCGCCTCCGCTCATATTGCCGACCAGCGAGGCGACGCTGTTGCCCGTCCCTGCGTTTACATTCGGGTCAATCAATCCCAAATTCGTTATCGTTGCATCCGAGCTGCCGACGAATGCAAACATCGCAATATCGTTGACGTCCGGCGTCGAGTACGTGAAGTTGGAGATTGTGCGGCCGTTGCCGTCGAAAGTGCCGCTAAAGGGCGCATATTCTTCCTGGTACCGGTAACGGCCGATTATGTTGAAATCCGTCCCGCGAAATGCCGCCAGGTCGATATCCGCCATGAGTCTGAAGTGCTTGTCCCAGTCTTCCGTGTAGAGCCCGATGGTATTCATCTGCTCGGCGGTGTAAATCAGCCATGGGTCGGTGGGC
>JBDREF010000454.1:0-8978 GCA_043820045.1 Planctomycetota bacterium
CAGCTACGACCGAACCGGGGGCAACAACGACCGGTTCGAGAACATCGAAACCGGCGAAGTCCGGGAGCTGTTCAACGTCAAGGGTGCGGGCGTGATAAATCATATCTGGATCACGATAGCGCCGCCTCCCGAACAACTCAACAGGAACGACATAATCCTGCGGATGTATTGGGACGGCAACTCGTTTGCATCAGTGGAGAGCCCAATCGGGCCCTTCTTCGGGCAGGGATGGAATGAGAGCTATCCCTTTTCCAGCCTGCCGCTTGCCGTCGGACCGACCGAGGGCCGGGCTCTTGTCTCGTATTTTTCGATGCCGTTCTCGGATGGCGCGAGAATCGAGATCGAAAACCAGACTGGCAAGAAGATCAACGCTTTCTATTACTATGTTGACTACGTTGAACTGAAAGAATTGCCGGGGGATATGGGCCGATTCTGTGCATGGTACAATCATGAACTGACGCAGGCGCCGCCGGAAGGTGAAAATGAGTGGGGCACGTTAGGCCAGCAGGGCAAGAACCCGCGTGGCGACGAAAACTATCTTATCGCAGACATCACCGGCAAAGGCCATTTCGTGGGAGTGAATTATTATGTTCACTCACCAGGTCCCATGTGGTACGGCGAGGGCGACGATATGATATTCATCGACGAAGACCCCACGCCTACCCTTCACGGCACCGGGACCGAAGATTACTTCAACACTTCCTGGTGTCCGAAGACTCTCTTCACCCATCCGTATTTCGGATATGCGCGAGTTAATGATGATATAGGCTGGCTTGGAAGGCCCCACGTGTACCGGTTCCATATCAGCGACCCGATTTACTTCGATAAGTCTCTAAAGTTCACCATCGAGCATGGGCACAACAACTGCCTTACGCTCGACCTGGCGAGTGTCGCCTACTGGTATCAGTCTCCGCCTTTGGCGAAACTACCCCCGATACCTGACAAAGCATCGCGGATGCCGAAGCGGTTTATCCAGCCGGCCGATATTCACAGATGGAGACACGAATGGCGGCAATCGCACGGCGGTGACAGCCAGTTGTGGGGCAATGAGCGATAAAATGCCTGACCGACCGTAGGTCGGACTGCCGGTCAGGGTTGGCTGATGTTATAGCACAACAACATATCCTGATCGCGCAGATACAGCCCGTTTCCGGCCACCACCGGGTGAGGCCACGTTTTTGGCTTTCCGAAGTCTGGCTGCACAAAACGTCCGGTCTCCTTGTATCCTTCCGGTGTTGCCTCGATCAGAGCCAGCGTTCCTCCACTTTCACTGCGCAGGTACAGGCGGCCATCGGCATACGTCAATGAACCTTTACCGGTTTTACTCTTCTCCGCCCACTTGAGTTCTCCCGTGGCGAGTTCCTGGCAGACCCAGCCTTTGCCGTCACAGTAGCCATAGACACAGTCGCCGACAAGTATGGCGCCGCCGTGCTGATTTGCCATGCTCTTGTTGGCGTAAATCTCTTGAGCTTTAAACTTTCCGTCGGCGTGTTGAATCTCGAAGAGATTGCAGCCGATACCGTATCCCGATGTTACATAAACTCTGTCACCATGAACGACAGGCGTTGGAATAACCGCCGTCTTGCCCTTGCGTTCCGCACGCCATAACACGCTTCCGTCTGTGCCTACGCCTACGACGCTGTCGACCGTAAGTTGAACGTACTGCCTGATACCTGCCACAACCGTGCACACAAGCGAAGAATAGTGTGCGGGGTCCTTGAAATCCCCGGTCCGCCACACCACTTCACCGGTCCCCTTATCGAGGGCAAGAATGGCCCCCCTGGAACCGCCCGGCGTGCACAGAACGTTCTCGCCATCGACGAGAACAGATTCACTGTATCCCCACTCTGGCAGCTTTCCGCCGAAGTCCTTGACCAGGTGCTTCTCCCATATCTTAGAGCCGTCACTTGTGTTGAGGCACAGCAATTCGCCGTACTGTCCCAGGACATATAGGCGGTCGCCCTCTACTGTGGGTGTACTCCGCGGCCCGGCGAAATTGCCCCAGCCCGGTGCACCAGCCTTCCCCACCTTGGTGCTCCAGAGGGACTTACCGTCCGCCAGATTGAGAGCATGTGCATAGCATGCTCCGTCTTTGTCACCCGTGGTGAAGATCCGGGTGCCGGAAATCGAGATGCTTGAGAAACCGCTGCCCAACCCGGCAGCTTTCCACAACAACGGAGGGCCGCCCTCGGGCCATTGTTTGAGCAGAGCGCTTTCTGCGGAGCGACCGTTGCGGTTTGGTCCTCGCCATTGGGCCCAGTCACCGGCGCGGCAGAAGCCTGACAGAAAAATAACGAAAAGTGCACTTGCGAACCAGTTCTTGCATAACATCATACGTTATCCTCAAAAAAAGTGGATCACTCGGCGACCGCCACCTTACCGGATGGAGCTGATCGTCCTAAAGCCTTTCTATTCCAATAGGTTCCCGTCGTATAATTTTGACGTTTTACATGCCCTCAATACGTGAAACTGCTCTGTTGGTTCTATCTTTGTTGACAGTTTGTTCGGCGTGTGCTATCATTGCGCAGTCGGTATTGGATGTCAAATGATATATCTAAACATAGGATAGGCAAGTGTTTATGAGTCGTATCAGGGTATCTGGCATCCGAGGTCTTAGGTTTGTGTGTGTCCCATTATTTTCTGAGATATCCCGCCTGTAGTGGAGGTGACATAAGCTGAGCGGTTTATTCTACAATCTGGGGAAAAAGGTTGGACCGAAGGTCCGAAAGGCCAAGTGGCTCTGGCAATCTGTCGCCGGCAGCGAGGCTGAAACCATCAAAGTCGAACGCGAAGTCGGCGAGGATTTGGCGGCTGAGACGAGGCTTCAACTGGGACTTGATGATGAACCGCAGGCCGGAGAAATGTTGAACCGAATAGGCCGTCGCCTGACCGCTTGTGTGGCCAACAAATCTCGTCGGTTCAGTTTCGAGGCCGTCCAGGGCGACAAACCCAATGCGTTCGCTCTGCCGGGCGGGTTCATCTTCATCACAAGGTCGCTTCTCGAACTGTGCCGGCACAATCAAGACGAGGTTGCGTTCATTCTCGGCCACGAGATGGCTCATGTCATCCGGGGGCATGCGATGAACCGAATTGTCAGCAACTCAGCTATTGCCGCCGCGTCCCGGGCGGCGCCTATACGCGGGTTGCTCTCCGGCTGGCTGCGCAAGGTAGGCGTGCAGTTTCTCGAGAGTGCATATTCACAGGACATGGAATTCGAAGCCGATGAACTCGGAATGCGCCTCGCCGCCGCCGCTGGCTATGACCCACGTGCCTGTGTGCAATTGTTCGGTAGACTGGCCAAGCCGGACGCGACTGCCGGCTACTTTGACCTGAGCGCTTATTTTTCCTCGCACCCGCCTTTCAATGTCCGCATAAACAATATCAATGATCTGCTGCGCAGACATCAGCGACGGAATAAGCCATAAAGCTGTCGTCGAACTTCTTTTGTGAACCCAACAGGTTTTCCGGCGTGAGCTTATCTATGTCGCCAAGTTGACTGCCGGCTTCCTGGATCAGCGAGGCCATTGCTTTGACTATGTCGGGGTCGAAATCGTACCCGGATGAATCAACGAGAATCTCGATGGCTTCAGCGGGAGACCGCGGACTATGGTAAGATCGATTTGAGGTAAGGGCGTCGAACGTGTCGGCTACGGCCAAAATGCGGGCGCCGAATGGTATTGCGGCTCTCGACAGGCCATCCGGATAACCCTGGCCATTCCATTTTTCATGGTGACCTCGTACGGCGGCTACCTCCTCATCGAGAAAGCTCAATTTGCCGAGTATCCGCACGGCTATGAGCGGATGCTGCTCGATGATGTTTCGCTCGTGGGGTGTCAGTCTGTCGGGTTTGGATAGAATTGCATCGGGGACCCCGATTTTCCCGATGTCGTGTATCATAGCCGCGCGACGAATGACCTCCAACTGCATGGGAGAAGCCTTCATCATCTCGGCGATGCCCACGGCGTAACACATTACGTTTTCAGAATGCCTTTTTGCATAAGGATCCTTCGCTTCAAGGACCTGGACCAATCCCCAGATGCTTTGCATGAACATCTTCTCAGCCTGCTCCGACATGCCTGCAATGCGTTTTTTCAGTTCTCTAATCTGCTCGACCTCAATGTCAGTGGCTTTGAGAACCTTCGACATGTTCTTGTTCCAGATCTTAACGCAGTCTCGGCCGGCACTCTTAGCTTCGTACAGGGCAAGGTCGGCTCTGCGGATCACCTCGCTGGAAGAATCATTGCGGTCGGGCAGGCTCTCAGCTATGCCGCAGCTTATCGTCATCGAGAAATTTTCCGCAAACTTGATTTGCCCGACTTCTGTTCTAATCCTTTCCAATAGTATGATGGCATCGTCGGCCTTGGTTTCCGGCATCAATATGACGAATTCGTCGCCGCCGTAACGGGCCAGTATATCCGGTGTCCTCTTCTGGCTCTTCATGCATCCGGCAAGCTTCTTGAGTGCTTCGTCGCCGGTTGCGTGGCCAAACGCGTCATTGATTGTCTTGAAATTGTCGAGATCTATGATTGCAACGGAGAAAGGACGCCTGTATCGTTTTGCACGCGCACATTCCGCTTCGAGCTTGTCATCGAGAAGTCTTCGCGAGCCTACCCCAGTCAGCACATCGGTCTGTGAAGTCAGCCTTGCATGTTGATACAGGCTGGCGTTGGTAAGGTGAGAAGTCAGAATCTCTCTCGTCAGTTTGGCCTTATAGGACGTTAGCTCTCTGTTTATAGTGTTCCAGTGAGCCAGGCCGCACATGCACAGATAACCGGACAGTTTCTCTTCGGGCTTGCCTTCCAGACCCGAGATAGACAGGGGAATAACCAAACGCGGTCCCCGTGCCCCCGCCTTTTCACATTCCTCGGAGATGCCGTCGTAGCAAAACCCGTTTTCGTCCAGCAGTTCACTGCAGTCGGCCGGATGTCCGAGGTGCTCTTTAGCACAGAAGCATCTGTTGGAACTTGTCAGTGCGGGGCTTTCAGCCGCATCCGCGTCTATGATATATGACTCGCCCTTATGAAGGTACAGTACGCAATTAGCCGCTTGAAAAAGCTTGGGCACCTCCTTGGTGACCGCATCGGCTGCTTCGTTCAGCTCTATGCTCTTGAGGCAATTTGAAAGCATGGCGACTTCTTCGGCGGCCGCTCGATCTTCGAGCAGTTGCTGGCCCATAAGATCGCGGACTGAAAGAATCCCCACAACGACTCCGTCATCCACGACGGGTAAATGCCGAATGCGGTGTGAGGCCATGATTTCTCGGGCCTTGCTGGCCGGAGTGCCTACGGGACACGAGACGACTTGGGGTGTCATGATCTCGGTGACGGTTGTCTGCTCAAGATCAATCGAAGAGGCCACCGCCCGGCTGACGATATCTCGCTCAGTTATTATGCCCGCGAATTTTCCATTCTGATCATTTACTATCAGGCAGCCAATTTTGTTACCAGACATCTTGGCCGCGGCTGATTTAACCGTGGAGTCATAACTGATAACCACGATTTTTGCAGGACGCTCAACGGTTTCTTCCATCTTTCATGGCCTTCGAATGATTTGTTGGCTATTTCTCGTTAGTTGGTTTCGAATCCAATAACCCCTTTTCAGATAAGATCTATCGGCGTAAATCGCATGCCACTTCTAAAATTTACGAGCCTGGAGGCGCAATGAAATTCAGAGAAAGGTTGTTATCGGTCTGACATCTCAAATCTTAGCATCGAAAACGGCTGTGAGAAATTTGTTTTTAAGTCGAGACGGGGGGCTGTCGATACTGAGATGAGTTGATTTTCAAAAAATCGCGTGTGCCTCTTGGGAAACGGAACTTCAGGCCTGTTCCAATAGAATCAGAGGAGATGCTGAAAATAAGTTGAGTTCACGCCGGCTTCTGGAAGCGACTATGGACAATGCAAGATACAAGATGCTGTTGATTGAAGACAACAAAGTTGACCAGATGGCTTTCAGGCAATTTGTAGAAAACAAAGGGCTTCCATATGACTGCACAATAACCGGGTCGATCGCAGAGGCGCAAAGTCTGTTGGCCTCGGCGCAGTTTGATGTAATAATCACGGACTACTCACTTGGGGACGGCACCGCGCTTGATATCCTCGACTCGATAACGGATATTCCCACTATATTCATCACCGGCTCCGGCAACGAAGAAGTAGCTGTCAGGGCATGGAAGGGCGGTGCTTGCGGCTACCTTGCAAAAGACATGGAGCGAGACTACCTCAATGCTGTTCCAAGGGCGGTCGAGGCGGCAATCAGAAACAGAGAAACCGCAGAGAACGTCAGATACAGAGTCCTGCTGGTCGAGGACAACAAGCTTGATCAGATGGCTTTTACGAGATACATAGATGATAAGAAACTTCTGTATGAGTACACAATAGCCGGCTCTTTTTCGCAAGCCAGGAGCATACTGGACAGCGAAAAGTTTGATATAGTAGTTTCCGACTATTCCCTTGGTGACGGTACGGCGCTCGATGTCCTTGATTTGGTGAAGGATGTCCCCGTGATAGTAGTCACTGGAGCCGGCGACGAGGAGGTGGCAATAAATGCGTGGAAGGCCGGGGCTTACGATTATCTGACAAAGGACCTCGAACGAACCTATCTCAAGGCTATTCCCAAAACGATTGGAAATGCCATTAAGCACAAGAGGATGGAGGAGGCCCTCGACAGGAAGCAAAAGAACCTGGAGGCGATATTTGATGCGGCGCCGGTCGGTATGCTGTTGGCCGACGAGAACATGATAATCACCCGCGTCAATGATACCATCAGGCAGATATTTCACAGGGACTATCCGCAGATTATCGATCAGCAGATCGGTGGCGCCATAGGTTGTATTCACAGCACCGACAACGAGAAGAGATGCGGGTGTGACTCGATTTGTTCCGAGTGTTTGTTGCGGCAAACAATCAAGAACGTTCTGGATTCGGGGAAATCAGCCCACAATGTTGAGACCC
Source organism: Planctomycetota bacterium (assembly GCA_043820045.1). Classification (GTDB taxonomy): domain Bacteria; phylum Planctomycetota; class Phycisphaerae; order Sedimentisphaerales; family Anaerobacaceae; genus JBDREF01. The sequence goes on from JBDREF010000454.1 coordinate 6,954, forward strand.
ATCCCAGGCTCCGAATCGACGGCAAAGAAACCGCACTTTGGCTCCGGTTGAGCGCCGAACCTGTCTCCATAGACGGCCGCAGGCACATAGTAATTGCCGTCGATGATATCACCGAGCACAAAGAGGCGGAACAAAAATTGCAGTTGGTGGAGGACAGGTACCGCGTAATCTTTGAAAATTCGGCCGTGGCCATAATGATGGCCGATGAGCAGGAGCGGCTTGTCTCCTGGAACGGGTTCACGGAGACGCTTCTGGACAGGACCAGGGAGGATTTGTATCTAAAGCCCGTTCAATCACTTTATCCACAGAAGGAATGGGAGAGAATAAGAGCCTGCAATATCAGGCAAAAAGGGATGCAGCACCATCTGGAAACCAAAATGATCAAGAGAGACGGCAGCGAAATCGACGTTGATATTTCGCTGCGCGTTTTGAAAAATTCCGACGGTGAAGCCATGGGCTCGATAGGTGTAATCAGGCATATCGCAGAGCGCAAGACGGCGGAACTGAAACAGGCCAGGCTGCTCAAGGAGGTAGAGACCATTAACCATGAACTGAACGATTTTGCCTCCATAGTCTCTCACGATCTCAAGGCGCCGCTTCGTGGAATAAAGACCCTGGCCGGTTGGATATCAACCGATTACGGAGACAAGCTCGGCCATGAGGGCACGGAGCAGATAAACCTGCTTTCCAGCCGGGTGGACAGGATGTACGCGTTGATTGAGGGTGTGCTTGAATATTCGAAGATCGGGCGTGTGAAAGAGGAACGGGTCCAGTTGAATTTGAACGATCTTGTTCCGAACGTTATTGACATGATTGCTCCGCCGGAGAACATTACCATTACGATTGAAAACGAGTTGCCTGTAGTCGATTGTGAACAGACTCGGATAACACAGGTCTTCCAGAATTTGCTGAGCAACGCAATAAAGTACATAAACAAGCCGCAGGGTCTGGTAAGAGTCGGCTGTACGGCCGACGGAGATTTTTGGAAGTTCAGCGTCGCCGACAATGGGCCCGGTATAAAGGAAAAACATTTCGAAAAGATTTTCCAGATATTTCAGACTCTGTCGTCAAGCGACGAGTTCGAAAGTACCGGCGTTGGTCTTACCATAATAAAGAAAATTGTCGAGCTTTATGGCGGCAGGATTTGGGTAGAGTCGGAATTTGGAGAAGGAAGCACTTTCTTCTTCACACTGCCGAGGCAGGAAACGGCGGTCAAAGAAGTCACCGCGGTGCTCACATGCGTTTGATTTTCAATTCTTAGTTACCTGGAGAAGGGGCTGATGTGGTCCAGTTTTCGGGGTCGTTGGCGTAGTCGGTGGGGACTTTGCGGGTGAGGGACAGGCCGTAGCCGTCCGCTTCAATTGGCCACAGGTCCACCGAGCCGGCGGTATCCTCGGGATGTGAGCCGTCACTGTAATCGACCCTGTCGATGCGGATGTAATAACGATTGCCCTGCCCGTCAACGTCGCCGGGCATGCTCAGCTCCAGCCTCTCGCCGGAGTTGCTCAGGCTGCCGTCGTACGGGCCGAGAATCTTATCGGCGGCAGCGCCCGGATATCGCCACAGGAAGGCTTCCGGCTTCTTAACTACGAGAATATACCCTCCGGCTGGAATCGTGACAGGCACATCGGCTGGGAAGGTGAACTCGATGCCGTCCGTGAACTTCCACGGCTCGGCCGTAGCGTAATCGTATAACGTCACGGGTTGTGAACTGATGTTTTGAAGCTCGATATATTCGTACTGCTCGTTGGTGTAAGAACCGCCTATCGGCCAGTCGGGATTGTACATGATCTCGCTGATGACTACAGGCCCGACCTTCGGATAAGAGTTGGCGGAGCCTTCCGTAGCGCTTTCCATCGCCACGAAGTTGTAATTGTCCGTGCTCGTTTTATAGTAGCGTCCGAACGATACGCCGGTCACAGAAGCTCCGAAATCCTCCACGGCTCGATAGCCCGTCAGCACGCCATTGTGCGCAGAACTCAGATAAACCTCTTCGCCGTTCTCGCTCAGGGCAAAGGGCTCGTA
>JBDREF010000455.1:0-12944 GCA_043820045.1 Planctomycetota bacterium
GGCAAATCGAGCGAACTGTGAGTCGCACTCGGCGGAAGACTCAACATTCCCAAAGGGGCCGTCGTCGCGGGACGAGATAGATCTCAAGGCGATTCCCTTTAAGATAGTGTATGAAACTTACCGCGAAACCAAGGGCAAAGAAAACTGGGAACTCTACATGATCAACGCCGATGGCACCGACCCGGTCAATCTGACCAACACGCCCGACGCTGACGAAATGTATCCGCACGTCTCGCCTGACGGTGCAAAAGTTTGTTGTGTCTCCGATGAAATCGTGGGAGGCGAGAAGGTTCGAAATGTCTATTGGATGAACATTGACGGAAGCGGTCGTGTGAAGGTCGCCGACAACTCCCGTCAGCCATGTTGGGGCCCCGACAGCAAAACCATTGCTTATCTGAAGGGGGAATTCGAACGCTACACTATCCAGGATTACGCGACGAAGGGGGTTTTCTTCTACGATACAGCGACCCGCAAGCACAAGGAGCACCCGAACAAGAACTTGTACCATCTATACAACATTTCCTGGTCGCCCGACGGCCAGTGGTTTCTTGCAACCGTGCACGGAGGCATGGGCTACGGCCATGCCATGCTGGCGTTCAAGGTAGATGGTATGAACGTTTATGACCTGACCAAGTTCGGAGTGACCGGCTGCAGACCGGATTTCAGTTCGGACGGCAAAAGGCTGACATGGGGCAAGACCGATTGGGATTTGTTCACGGCCGATATCGAACTGGCTACAGGTGAACCCCAAGTGACTAATGTTCGCCAGGTTGTAAGGTGCGACAAGGAAGACGAAGTCTATCACACCGATTTTTCGTCGGACGGGAAATACATTACTTTCAGCTACGGCCCCAAGGCCACCGAAATGGTGGGCGGTATGGCGCCGGGCTGGAATATCTGTGTGAGTGACTTGACGGGCAAATGGGTCGTAATCACCGCCGATGGAAACCACGATAAAGAGCCAGACTGGGTCCCGATTCGGGCGCAGGACCGTTAACAAATTCAAATCCGGATGTTGTTTGGGGATTTAGCGGATGAGAACACGATTTACCAAAGAGGTAGGGTGTGCAAAACTTGTTTTGCACACGCGTACTGTGAGCACGTGGGATGAACGTATCCGCGTGTGCAACAAGTTGCACACCCTACTGTTGCTGATGCTGATATTGGCGGCGGGCTTTGGCTGTCGGCGTTCGGGTGACACCGCTGTAACAGCACCTGATGTAGTACAGACACAGAGCGGCCTGGAAATGGTCGTAATCCCGGCAGGCTGGTTTGAAATGGGAAGTGATAAAGGGACACCGGACGAGTCACCCGTACACAGGGTCTGGATTAGCTCCTTTTGGATGGACAAATATGAAGTGGTTCAGGAGCAGTTCGCGAAGTTCCAGTTTCCCGACCCCTCCCATTTTAAGAATCCGCAAAACCCGTTGGAGCAGATAAACTGGACGGATGCGGCTTTGTACTGCAACGAGCGGTCGCGGGCCGAAGGGCTCGGACCCTGTTACAATGAAGAAACCTGGGAGTGCAACTTTGCTGCCGGCGGATACAGGCTTCCGACTGAAGCGGAATGGGAATATGCCTGCCGCGCGGGGACGAAGTCTAAATACGGCTTCGGCGACGATGCGCGCAAGTTGAAAGACTACGCATGGTTCGCCGACAACTCGTCCGGGAAGACCCATCCTGTCGGACAGAAAAAGCCCAACCCGTGGGGGCTTTACGATATGCACGGAAATGTCACGGAATGGTGCAATGAGTTATATTCCGAGGATTATTACGGGCAAAGCCCGGACAAAGACCCGAAGGGGCCGGCAAGCGGACGGGAGAGAGTCCTGCGCGGCGGGGCCTGGAACTCCAGCGCCGAGAGCTGCCGGTCGGCCTATCGTTCGAGCGACCCTTCGATCAACGATACCTGTCTTGCCAGCGATGCCATCGGGTTTCGCTGCGTAAGAAATGCACCCGACAACGTATCAAGCGAGCCTGATATGACAAGCGACAATCAAGCCAAAAGCACCCCGAAGACGGGATTGATTTACGATAGTCTATACCTTGAACACAAGACCACTCCCGATCATCCGGAAAGGCCGGAGAGGCTAACTGAGATCGTCGAGGGATTGAAAGCAAAGGGGCTGTATTCCCAACTGCTCGAATTAAAGGCCGCCCCGGCCGCGCTGGACTGGATACAGACAGTCCATTCGCTTGACTATATAGAGCGGGCCAGGAGCAGTTGCGAGAACGGCGCCGGTTATTTCGATTCTCTCGATGTCCCGATATCGCGGCGGTCCTACGAAGCTGCTGTGACGGCGGCAGGGGGGGTGCTCGCCGCTGTGGACGCCGTCATGGACAAGAAGGTCACAAACGCGTTCTGTGCTGTTCGTCCGCCCGGCCATCACGCACTCGAGAACAAGGCGATGGGGTTCTGCATCTTCAACAATGTTGCCATCGGCGCCAAATATGTCCAGAAGAAGTACGGCCTCTCGAACGTGCTCATAGTGGACTGGGATGTGCACCACGGAAACGGCACGCAGGCGACGTTTTATGACGACCCCACGGTATTATACTTCAGCGTTCATCAATATCCCTTCTACCCGGGCACCGGGAGCCAGGCGGAAAAGGGCAGCGGCAAGGGCCTTGGTTACACTATCAACGTTCCCCTGCCTGCCGGTACCGGCGACGCGACGTATCTGAAAGCATTTGAAGAGAAGCTGCGGCCTGCGGCCCTTGCCTTCTCGCCGGACTTCGTGCTGATATCCGCCGGATTCGATGCTCACAAAGACGACCTGCTCGGCGGGATGGCTGTCACCGCCCAGGGATTCGCACAGCTTACCGAGGTCGTCAAGGCGATAGCTCAGAAGTGCTGCGAAGGCCGGCTCGTCTCCGTCCTCGAAGGAGGCTATCATCTAAAAGGCCTGGCCGACTCCGTGGAAGCGCACATTCGCGTTTTGATGAGGTAGATAGACTTAAATGTACTTCCACACTTGGCCTTTCGCACTATTTTTCCTGATCGTCTATCCGGCGTATCTCGCTCTTAAGGGGACAAGGCTCAGAGTCCCGTTTCTTCTGGTGGCCTCCTATTTCTTCTACGGATGGCTGAATCCGCTTTATTTGGTCCTTATCACGTATTCGACCGCTCTTGACTACATCGTCGTGGCGAGAATGGCAAAAAGCCGGCGCAGAAAGTCGTGGCTTGCGGTAAGCATTGTGAATAATCTCGGCTTGCTCGGCTTCTTCAAGTACGGCACGTTTGTCACCGACAATTTAAACATTCTCTTATCATCATTAGGCATCCCCTATGTCCTGCCGGCGCCGGGTATGCTTCTGCCCGTCGGCCTGTCTTTCTACACCTTCCAGTCGATGAGCTACACCATCGATTACTACCGCGGCAAAGTGGAAAGGGAGACGAGTCTCATAAGGTACGCCGCTTTTGTTTCGCTCTTCCCGCGTCTGCTTGCCGGTCCTATCGAGAGGGCCAGGAATCTCCTGCCCCAGTTGCAAAAGGCGCCCGTGGTTTCAGGGCGAGATGTTGCCGATGGCCTTTCGCTGTTTGTTGTGGGCGTGTTCAAGAAAGTCGCCTTGGCGGACTATCTGGCTCTTTACGTCAACAAGGTTTACGCTGCTCCAGAGCAATTCCAGTCGCCGGCCCTGATCATGGCGACTTTCCTGTTTGCCTGGCAGATATATTTCGACTTCAGCGGCTACACGGACATGGCGCGGGGCGTGGCGCGGATGATGGGCTTTCGCCTGATGCTCAACTTCAACAATCCTTATTTAGCGGCAAGTCTCGGAGACTTCTGGGGGAGGTGGCATATCAGCCTTTCCTCATGGTTCAAGGACTATGTCTATATTCCTCTCGGCGGAAATCGTAAGGGCTCGTTCAATACCTACAGGAATATGTTCCTGACCATGGTGATTTCCGGATTGTGGCATGGCGCCGCCTGGACGTTTATCATCTGGGGGGCGCTGCATGCTCTCGGCCGATTCTTCACGCGGGAGTTGGAAAGGACGGCGTTTTACAAGGAGAAGGTGCCGAAATTAGCCAAACAGATAGTGGTGTTTGGCTTTGTCGCCTTTGCCTGGATATTCTTCCGCGCCGAGAGTATCGGCGACGCATGGGTGATTGTGACGAGGATATTCAACTCCGGATTCGCCAATCCTTATTGCCCCGTGTGGGCTTTGATTCTGGTTATGGCCGTATGGCTTTATCAGTTTGCTCATGAATCCAGGGCAAGGCGGGTTCTTGAGTTGGCGCCGGTGCGAGTTGGACTCGTAATCCTTATGATTCTCTATTTAGTCGTTTTTGCTCCATCGAGCGAACAGGCGTTTATATACTTGCAATTCTGATTGACGAAATGAACAGTATTTGTGACATGCTGGCGGGATAGGAGCCGATGCAGAAAGAATGCACAACGAAGATTTGTTCCGGCCCGGCCAATGAATCCGAGGCCCCTTTTGGCTCGAACGGCATACGGCTGAGTGCGTGCGAATGGATCGTCGTCGGAATTGTCTGTGCGGTGATGGTTTCTTTCTGGCCGAGACTTTGGGAACGATTCGAGAAATTCGAGCCCGGGCCCGATTGCCGTTTGCCCTATGAGTTGAGCAGCGACTACTGGCTGTACGGCCGTTACTGCCGGTCAGCCTGCTCGCAGTATGAAACGCTTGTCGTCGGTGATTCGGTCATTTGGGGCCATTATGTGTCCGCAGATAATACGCTCTCGCACTATCTCAATCAAAATGCCGGTCCCGGCGCGCCGGGATTCGCCAACCTGGGCGTGGATGGTTTTCATCCTGCCGCGTTGGGAGGATTGCTGAAATACTACGGTCGAGCCATATCGGGCAAGAAAGTTATTATTCAACTCAACCCCCTGTGGATGAGTTCCGCCAAGCATGACCTGCAGACAGAAAAGGAGTTTCGCTTCAATCACCCGAGACTCGTTCCGCAATTCACTCCTGAGATTCCCTGTTACAAAGAGCCGTATTCCGGCAGGATATCTATAGCGGTCGAGCGCTGCGTGCCTCTGTTTGGCTGGGCTTCGCATCTGAAGATCGCGTATTTCGACAACATGGACCTGCCGACCTGGACTATGGAGCATCCCTATGCCAATCCTTTGGCAGAGATCACGCTCGCGCCTAAGGCTTCCACGGACGGCAGTCTTGTCGAGAACGTCTCCTGGATCGAAAAGGGGTTGACGAAAGACGACCTTCAGTGGGTAGAACCGGCGACGTCCCTGCAATGGCGTTTTTTCCGGCAAACCATCGAGCTGTTGAAGGCAAGAGACAACACCGTTTTTGTGCTGGTCGGTCCCTTTAACGAGCATATGCTGAAGGATGACAGCCTGAACGCCTATCGAAAGCTCAAGGGCGAAATTGAGACATGGCTACGACAGAACAACATTGCATACTATATGCCCGCGGCGCTACCCAGTGAGGTTTATTGTGATGCCAGCCATCCGATAGCACAGGGGTACGCCATGCTTGCGAAACAACTCTTCGAAAGTGAGTCTTTCAAATCGACCATCCTTGGCGGAGACTGACCGTAGCTGCGTCTGTTCTCTCGGCTCAGTCCGCCTTCTTTGCGGCAATTCCGAAATGTTTCAATACCCAGTCCACCTGGTCTCGCACGATAGCGGGGTTGTTGCGGTCGCTGGAGCTGTAATCTTCGCGATGCCTGAGGACCACTTCGAGCCCGAGCTTGTCGGTGTTTTCCTTGAGGAATGAGCCGAACTTGGGGTGGTGAACGTGCTGCTGGCCCGTGGAATTGTCACCCAGCGGTTCGTTTGCCTGCGGGTAGTACATGTACAACGGCGGGTCGTCGGCCGTGGCGTGATTGATGATCGAGGCATCCTCAAACAACTTGACCACCTCGGGACGATTCAGGTCCTTGTCGTCCTTCATGCGGTAGAGGGTAACCAGTGCTTCGTGAACCTTGTCGGTATTGAATAATTTCTGTATCACGCGGGGGTCGTAAGAGGTCTGTCCGGCGACGCTGACGGCGCAGGTGATGCGAGTGGACTGTTGCGCGACGGGGTTGTTGCCGTCTGGATCAGCCAGGTCGTCGTGGTACAGCAGCCACATTGAGATGCCGGCACCTGCGGAGCCGCCGCCGCAGGCGATCCGCTTCGGGTCTATATTATATTGTTTTGCCCGGCAGCGAATGGTCTGCACGCCGCGAGCCGAATCGAGCATCTGCATCGGGTAAGGCCCTGCGTCGGTCAGCCGGTAGTTCATGGAAGCGAACGAGACCCCATGCTCGTGAAAACGTCGAATCATCTCTGCGTTGACGCCGCGTTTGTCCCCGCCGCGAAAGCCGCCGCCGTGTATCCATATAAACAACGGCGTGGGTTTGTCGCTGCCAACCAGGTACAGATCGAATGCCTGCTTTTCATGCTCGCCGTACTTTTCGTCGGGGTGAGATGGCCTGATGCTCTGTTCTTTCTGGGGTTGCTGACGGTTCTCGCCTTGACGGTTCGGCTGTGCGTCTCTTGCTGCTGCGCATACTGAAACGGCAAGTACGATAGTTATCGGTATTGCTATTTTCCTGTTCATCGTCTTATTGGCCTCCGAATTGTTTTGACTCGAATGATTCGGCCTCCTGCCCGAAAACCTGCGAAACCTGCAAGCCGTTTGCCTGGGAAATATAGAACATGCGGCCGTTCGATACAACCGACCCCACACACTCTCGCGCGTCAACGGAGGGCCCGGAAGATACCAGCTTGTTTTCATTCGTTATGTCGATTATGTCCATGTTGGAACCGAGCACATAGGGTTCCGACACGGTGAACCTGGTGCACGCATAATGTTTGTCGAAGCTGGATCGAATCTTGCCCGTATCCTTGTCTATAACGAAACTCGGCTGGCCCGTTGAACCATGTACGAAGACGCAGTCGCTCCCGACCGTAACGATATTGACGGCCTTTCCGACCGGCTCCGACCGCCAGACCAACGAGCCGTTCTCGGCGTCGAGGCAGAACACATAGCGATCCTGTGTTTTTTCGGTCGGCGCATTGTACCCACCCAGATACAGACGCCCCTTTTCTGCTGAGACACTGCAGCCGGCGGTGACGTAATACCTCGTAGTCAGCCAGATGACCTGTCCAGTCACCGGTTCGATAGCCGCTGTAAGACCTCTTGCCTTGGGTTGGCTGTCTTTTCTCTTCGGGGCGTATCCGAAGAAGGTTGAGTAGTAGAGCGTATCGTCCATCAGGGCCAAACCGGCGTCGTTGCCGCCGGCGCCGAACTGGGAGAAATCTATCGTCCAGACTTCTTCTCCCGTATCGATGTCCCATGCGCGGATGACGGGTTTGTTGTCCTGGGGATAGTAAGGATTGTCGTGGGTGTAAATCCAGCTCATTATCTCCGCCCCGTCGTCCGCTTTCACCGGCTCGCCTTTGTGGACGTAAGCCTTTTCCGTCCCCTGAGGCGCATACCTGCCCGATCCAAAGACGTATATGGCCAGGTTCTTGTAGATGGTGGGCGGCTGCTGCCGGCTCCAGCTCGGCGAGCCGGTAAAGGGAGCCTCCCAGAGCATCTCTCCCGTACGTGCATCAAGACAGCGCATGTGCGATTCTTTCAGTCCCGCCTGAGGGACAAGCAGACGCTCCTTATAGTAAACCGGCCCGGTGAAAGACACATGCACGCCGGGCCAGTACCGCCGCCACAACAGTCTTCCGGTTTCCTGCTCGACGGCGAAAATCTGGCCTTCCGCGGTATGGGTGTACATCCGGCCTCCGCCGCAGACGGGCATGTGCTTGAAAGTGCCCTCGTAACGTCGCATCCATTTGACTTTGAAAGGAGGTTTCAGGCCCTGGTCGTTTGAATTGGTGCCTGCCTGATTCCCGAAGTTGGTGAACCAGTCGTACTTAGAGTCGGCGAGTTTACTTGTCAGCGGGCTTCTGATCTGTTGCAGTTGAAGGTCCCGCGACGGCAGGGGGGCTTTGCCGCCCGGTCCCAGGATGTAAAGATACCCGTCCTCACAGCCGAAATAAATCCGGCCGTCACAGACCGCCGCCGGCGCGGATATGGCACTTCCGAAGGCGGTCTTGAACGACCGGACTTTGCCGTTTCCTGACAGCGGCACAATATAAAGGCTGCCGTCCATGCCGCCATATACTCCCGCGTCGCGCAGAAGAATAGGCGAAGCTATCGACGGGTAGCCTCCGAGGTATTGAGCTTGCTCGTTGCCTGGAGAGTGCTTGCAGAAGCCGAAGCCTTCTTCCGGGCGGCAGCGATAGACATCCTTGCCGCGGATACTGACCGAGCAGAAACTTAGCAGGCCCGGCCGATTTATCTCCGTAAGCGTTCCCGGGACAAAATCGACCTTTGCAGTATTGTCTGAAAGCGGGATTATCTCGACTCTGCCGGTATTGTCCCGCCGATGCCACTGGCGGTACAGCGAGCCGTCTTCGCCTATGCTCAGGGCGAAGGTGCATGGTTTTTCCGAGCCTGCGTAAGCAGGTACTTCGGCCATTTTCAACAGCTTGGCGGCGCCGCCATTGTCTTCCAGGCATACCGCCGAGCCGCCAGATGGGACAACAAGCATCTTGCCGTCGGCCACCAAGTCAACGGAGCAGCAGAACTGATCTTTCCATGTCACCCTGTCGCCCCTGTATCTGAGCCATTCTTCCCCGCTCCATCGGTTGCCCGTGAAGCCGAGGACCTCTTTGACGAAATCCCAGGTCCAGCAAATTGTGCCGTCCGATTCGAGGGCGTAGACCTGCGAGCCGAGCGTGGCGAAATAGACCCGGCCGTTTGTGACAACGGGACTGCTAAGGATTGGCTCGCCGCATTTTATTTCTTTGACTACTTTTCCGCCGACCTTGTCCAGCACGTAGTACGAACCTGCCATTGTGCCGAAGTGAAGGTAGCGCCCGGCAATGGCTGGTGATGACACGTTATTGCAGTTGGCCTTGTTGGCTCCGCTGTCGAATTTCCACAGAACGCGTAAAGTGGAAGCATCGATGCAAAAGGCCGTTCCAGACCCATCAACTGCATAAACGCGTCCATCCGAGACCGCCGGTGCGGTAAGGATGGCATCGGTCAGAGGGATCGCACCAATCAGACCCAGTGAATCGGCGACCGTCCTGTCGGGAACGTTGCCTGAATGTCTGCAATCGTATTTTAGCTGCGGCCAATTCTCCGCGGCGGTTGCCGCCCCGGCCGAGGCCAGAAAAACCATCGTCAGCAGCGCTATTCTTCTTCGCAGAGTTCTCATTGCTTTCTATCTCCTTCTATTCCATGTTTCCGGGCCTGTGCCGATGTTCGAGCGATCTGGCGAAGTAATCATCCAGCAGCTCAATTTCGAATTCCTTGATCATTTCATCTACGCTGACTGTCTCATGTCCGCTGGAGACCAGTACGGCTCCCAGGCATCCGGGATCGTTGATTGTGACCTTCGGTCCGTACTTAGCTTTCAGTTTCCTCAGCCGTTCCCAATTATAGTCGATGTGGACGAGTTCACAATCCAGATTGACGGTGGCGACGGCGAAATCAAAATAATTGGTGTTGGATGCAACGACCTGCCCCAAGGGATTGTAAATCTCGGAACGTGTCTCCTTGCCGGCAATGGCGCCGACAAAATGGCTCCGGCAGGAATAAGCCCAGTAGGCCTGCATAAGCCCGCCGTGGTACATCGACGAGAAGATGATCAGGTCAGGTTTGGCCCTGGCGTACTTCAATCTTATCTCGTCGAAATTAAGGTCGAAGCAGATTGCCATTGCCACTCGGCCAAAATCACATTCGATGACAGGAGCTTCCCGGCCGCAGAGAATGCCGCCTTCCATCTCGCCGATGGTAGGATGATTCTTGCTGTAAATGCCGGCAACCTCGCCCTTGCGGTTGATCAAAACGCTGGAATTGCGCCTGGTGCCGTCGGGCATTTCGCGGTTGGCCGAATAGACGATATAACAATTGTGCTCTTTGGCAACCTTTGAAAAGAATCTCTGTATCTGGTCTTTGCGGACCCGGTAGTACTCCCTGAGCTTCTCGGGGCTGAATCCGCCCGGCCGGTCGCACGCCTCCGGGACTACAATCAGGTCGGGCTTATCCGGCAGGACCTGATGGAACTTGCTCTGCCAGTGCGCGATCATTCTTTCGACCGCTTTCTGAGGTTCGGTATCGGCTGAGATGCTTGCGGGGGACGAGCCAATCGTGGCGATTGTGACTCGGCCCCTCTTCTTACCCTGTTCTTGTGCATCTATGGCGGCCAGGAGCGAATTGTCGGCCTCCGCGAGAAGGCAGGACGCAACAATCAACAGAAGCAATCGGGCTGATACTGCAGGACCTAAGAAGGAACGCCTCATAAGTTGTTCTCCTAAGAAACGGATTTTCATTCAGCAATAGCAATACGACAAGACAGACGAACAAACGCTATTGAGATGCAGGTACCCGCCGGTCTTCAATTAGCGTTTTTGCTCGTATTTCATTGCCGTTAAGTGCCACTTTTCCGACTTGCTCTTCGATAAGGATTCCGACGGTCTGCTTTTGTGAGTCGGCTTCTCGCGTGTCACGAATTATGTTGTTCTTGAAAACCAGATCGTTTGTCTGTCCTCGAATACGGATACCTGCGGCTTCACGGCCAGTCCCGTTGTTCTCGATGATATTTTCCTCCAGACGGTTGCGATGGGCCGCCATCCCAAGGGTTTCGTTTCGGAAAAAGATTCCGTCCTCGCTGTTGGAGCGTACGATATTCCGGCGAAGAAGATTGTCCGAATCCTTGTGCCCGATGGAAATGCCGAATTGCCCGTTGTTTTCGAGAATATTGTCGGTAAACAATCCATGCCGAACCCGCCAGCACAGAAACAGACCGTCGGTTCCATTGCCGCGGGCGATACAATTGCTCACGCTCGGGCGCTGGGAGCCGCTTCCCGGGTGTATGCCAAGGTAGGTATTGCCCTCGCTAATGCAGCCGGCGACAGAAACATCGTTGGACTGCTGGAAGCTGATCCCGTCGCCGTTGTAGTTTCGGACCACGCAGTTCTGAATCACCGTCCCGAATGCTTGATATAGGAAAATGCCGGCGCCTCGGCAGCCGTTCAAATGGACGTTGGACTCCTTGTTGCCGTCAATTGTGATATCCTCGATGCGTGCCCGGACAATGTTATAGCCGCTGACTACCGGGAAAACGGTCGCCGCCTTGGCATTATTGCTGACCATACAATCGGCCATCAGCGGCTTGTCGATGGAAAAAGTGTTGTTGCTGCGCCCCGTTATGCGCGCAACGGTGGTGTGGAATCCTCCTGACTTATCGTCGTAAATCGCAACGCCGTAGCCTACTTCGAAACCGGTCGGGTCTTCCACCGTGATTTGCTGTTCGCCGAAGTCGCCATCGAGGGCCAGAGCGGATACAACGCCATCGGCTTTTTTCAAGACCGTTTTGTCTTTCCCACCCCTGACCGTTACATTGGCTCGCAGATGCAGCGAATCATACATCACATATTCTCCCTCGCCGATTTCGACGGCACCGCCTCCGAGACCGGCGATGTAATCGACTGCGGCCTGCAATGCCCGGTTGTCATCGCCCATTATGTCGGCATTATCACGGCCAACTGTTATGCGAGGAAGGTTCTGCATTGCCGAGTGCATGGCCGTCGGCAACTGCTGCTCCTGGGGTCTGGGTGAGGGATCTTTTTGATTATCCGCGGCGTGTGAATCGCCGGCAGCACTGAAAGCAGCAAAGATAAGAAAAAGCAACAGGGAAATGTATGTTTTCATTGTCTCTACCTCCGTCAAACGAAAAGTTCCTGTGGACCGCTTCTCTAAACTGTCAATTGTTTCAAAGGCAAATCAGACCAGCTTGCCTTCAATTTGTTTGAGAACCTTCATTGACTCTTCAGCGATTGTCCTGCCGCCGGGCGAAAAGTCGAAGACTTCGAGCGACACCCACTCGCTGCATTTCAAATCTTTCAGTGTCTGAAAAGCTTTTACATAGTCGTTAACCGCCGTTCCCGTGCCGAGGTGCTTGCCGCCCTGTTCCTGGACGTGCACGTGATGGATAGACTTGCGGTGCTTTTTAATCAGGACGTCGAATGCTTGAGTCTCATCCCCGGTATTATTGAAGTCAAACATGATTTTGATCGCCGGATGATCGACTTGTTCGGCCAACTGCGAGGCTTCGGCCAGAGTATTGACGACGTCGGTTGCCCTCTTGGCCAGCGGTTCGATGAGGATTTTGATTTCGCGCTTCTGAGCGTGGTCGGCAACCGCTGTAAGGCCCTCGGTAAAATGCCTTTTGGCCTCCCGGACGGAAATTCCTTTTGTGTCGCGTTGTTTCGGCGAGCCGAAAATCATGTAGTGTCCGCCGAGGTCGCCGCAGAACTCGATGAGCTGATTCAAGTATGCGATGGTTCTTCTGCGCACGGCGGCATCCGGCGTGGTGAAATGCAGTCCCTCCGGCGGCGGGGCCAGCAGCCAGTGAAGGCCGACGCATTCGAGGCCGGCATTATCCATCGCCGAAACCATCTCTCGCCGCTTTGCCGGTCCTATTTCGTGGACGCCTTCATTGACTAAGGTAAAGGCCGCGATTTCGATTCCACCATAGCCGGCGTCACCTACAATTTGACATTGCTCAGACCAGCTCAATTCGGCCATACTCTCGTTGCACATGGCGTACTTGAATCCGTGCCAGCCGGGTCCTCTCGCCTGCTTCGCCTGGCAGCCGAAAGCGAGCCCCGCCAACGCGGCGGCGGACAGGGCGTTCCCAGACTTAATGATGAGTTCTCTGCGACTGAATTTCGACATGAATCTTCCCCTGTAATGGCTCATATCTTTGTTCACAATGTTTGTTCTTGCACCGGCCGGCAAATTCCATCAGGTCAAATGGCCTTTTGAGATTATATCGCAGGGAGCGGCCATTTGAAATAGTGATTTCAATTGACCGGCAACTATTGTAATATTGCTTCCATCCGGCCAGAAAGCCGGATTCGTGAGTAAGGGGCCGGAAAAACACGACGGGC
>JBDREF010000456.1:0-4163 GCA_043820045.1 Planctomycetota bacterium
CATCAATCGTTGGATCGAATGATTGAGCCTAAACACCCGATTGATGATACGTCAGAGATTGTTTGCATTGAGCGTTTGGGCGGATTGCTGAAGTCGTACCATAGACTGGCTGCTTGAGTAGGGGGGGGGCAACTGGGGAAATCGAACTTGCAGCGGAAGATGTTCGCGTTTTCTGCAAGGGAGAAATCTATTTTAGCGTCATTGCATCTGCGAGCAGCCTCAAGTACGGCGGAATCTCTATGATGAAACCAAATATATCCCTCTTGGGCTCAAGAGTTTATGCCGGGATGAGTTTTTGTACCCTACGGGGAGTCTCTCCTGCGTGCAAATAGGTTGCTTGCTCGAGATACCGCTGGAAGGCTTGTTGTTTATCGCAGCCGAAGTAGTACAACTTGCCCTTAATCTTCTTGCAATATTGACCTGTTGGGTGTAAAGTAAGAGGAAATTTGTCGGAACGTGTTTTTCTTTTGGATCGACTATTAGCTATGATAAGTATCCTCGACTTCAATAATAGAAACGTATCGGGTAATTGCAGTCTATATGATAAGTCGGTTGTAGTCAAAGTTGTAGTAGAAAAATATTTCCAGTCTGCTTTATTAGCTAATACCTTGCAAGATAAAGACTTGGAGAGGTGTCGGAGTGGCTGATCGAGCCGGTTTCGAAAACCGGTGTGCCCTTTGCGGGTACCGCGGGTTCGAATCCCGCCCTCTCCGTTCATCCAGAAGTGCCGGGGATAAGATGCCTTCATTTGGCCTCTGACTCCCCCGCTTCTCGGACGAAAAGCAACTCTGAGCCTTGGCGGATGGGCGGAGAATCTACCGGCAATCAACGCCAAACATGTCGAATTCCTTCAAGAATGGGGCTTCTGACAATGGTCTGTCATTTAATCAGCCGGATACATAACGGATAGCGATAGCGCTGACCATCGTTGGCCCGCAGCGCGGCAATCAGCAGACAGACAAAGTCAAAAATATACACCGCCGGCAGCAAGACAAAACCTGCACATGCAAAACAGAGAACGCCTGCAACCACCGCATATATCAGTATTGAAATCTGGAAATTTACTGCTTCTTTGCCGTGCTCGCCCACAAACCCGAAATCATCTTTCTTTATCTGCCAGATGATTAACGGGACAATGATGCTGCCAATCACAGGCACTACCGGCAGCAAGCCGCCGACTCCCGCCAGATGGCAGAACATCCCCCACATGCGCGCGTCCTGGTTGAGTTCTTTGCCTTCGCTTGCGGGTTGCACAGTGCCCGATAATTCGGCGCCGGCCGGCTGTTGAGTCTGTTCGCTGGCGGGGTTCTGGGAAGTTTCATTCGTTTCTGCCATTGTCTGGTCCCCTTCAAATCAGTAATCTCCAAATCAACAAACCGAACTCCGTTTGAGCGGTGGCTGGCTCGTCGCCCGGCCCTTGAAGCTCTGTTTGTACTCGTTCATTCACCCTGTACTTACGGAAACTCCGCGAAAGGTTACGGCAAAACCAATTATCGTCGGCTATTTGCCACGGTTTTTGCCGGTTTGCGACAGGCCCGTCCTGCTGAATCCAGGCCCCGCCCGCCCCAAGAAACACGTCCGGATATGTCCGCACCAAGCAAATTTCGAGAGATTTCTAAAGAAAATCCCGTAGAAGCCGATAATCATAGTGTGACCATTGCGGCTCAATGACAAGCTGCGCAGCGATGACAGGGGGGCCTTCAGAGCCAGCAAATCCCAAAACATCGAACTTAAAGGATAGCTGCTATGAACCGCAATCAGCGAATAGTTTTGTGGATCGGGATAGGCGCATTCGTGCTTATGGGCCTTTTTCCGATGGACCTCCGCCGACTACTTCTGCAATGGGCCGTCGTTGCCGTCATAACCGGCGGCCTGGCCTGTGCCCTCAGAAGCAAGAAGAACATCAGCAGGGCGGCACACCATCGGGAAAACCGCGGGCACAGGGCTTAGCCTGCTTCCAGACAGAGCCCTGTAGCGAACCAGAAGCCAAATCTGCCCGGCGGCACTTTCCTGCTCGGCGATGTTTATGCGCCGACAGATGGAATACTGCGGGGATTTTTGCCAAAAATACGTAGCTGCCACACTTGACAGCCCGCTCGTGACCGGATATACTATATTGTTGCGCATGGATGAGCGGACAGGAATCTTCTCGTATGGTATAAGGTTTTCGGCACGAAACGTTCTTCTTGAAGGAGTCCAGTTGTGAGTGCTGTCCACCCACAACTCCTTCTCACGCCTCCACAGGGGACCTAAGGAGTGTCTGAGGAGATGGTACGCGATGTCAATCAGATCACATTTTAGGAGGAAGTATCATGTTTAGAAAAATGACTTCACTATTGTTCTGTTTCGCTTTGGCAATAACGATGCCTGCTGCGATCACCGTAGGACAGCCATCCAACGACGACTGTCAGGATGCCCGGTCGGTTGGTGAGGTAATGAACCTGGAGTTCGACACCAGGGATGCAACATTCGACGGTCCCGGCCATTACGTATACGGGCCAAACATCTGGTATCGCTATACGGCCTCGTGTACGGGCAATGTCACTGTCAGTCTGTCCGGCAGCGACTTTGACACCGAGCTTGTTGTCTATAACGGGGGCGACTGCTACCCGGCGTCGGGCGATCTGATTGAGGCCAATAACAATTTCGGCACGTCTCTCCAGTCTCAGATTACTTTTGCCGCTATCGCCGGCAACGAGTACCTGATCGAAATAGGCGGTCATCACTCCGCGGTCAATACGGGCTTGCTGAGTATCACTTGTGCCGGGCAGCCCGGCCCACCAAGCCCTCCCGGCCCGCCGTCCCCGCCCTCCGATGACGACTGTGCTGACGCACGATCGGTAGGCAATGTGACGAATCTGAATTTTGATACGTCAGATGCGACGTTCGATGGCCCGGGCTTGTGCATGACCAGTCCGAACATCTGGTACTGTTATACTGCCACGTGTACCGGCAATGTCACCGTCAGCCTGGCTGGCAGCAGCTTTGACACAATGCTCGCCATCTATGATGGGTGCGCATGCAACCCGACATCCGGTCGTCTAATAGAGTGTAACGATGACTTCAACTCAAGTCAGCAATCGCAGGTTACTTTCGCCGCAATTGCCGGGCGGCAGTATCTGGTCGAGGTTGGAGGCTACGGGTCGGCGAGCGGCGATGGAAGACTGAGCATCACTTGTGGGGGACAGCCCGGCCCGCCGTCCCCACCCTCCAAAGACAACTGTGCCAGTGCGCGTTCGATAGGCAATGTAACCAATCTGCATTTTGACACGTCTGACGCGACGTTCGACGGCCCGGGCTTGTGCATGACCAGTCCGAACATCTGGTACTGCTACACCGCCCCGTGCAGCGGCGACGTCACTGTCAGCCTTGCAGGCAGCAGCTATGACACGATGCTCGCTGCTTACGGGGGCTGCGCTTGCTACCCGACCGCCGCTCGCTTGATCGAGTGTAACGACGATTTCGCCTCCAGTTACCAGTCGCAGGTTACCTTCTCCGGAACCTCAGGCCAGCAGTATCTCATCGAGGTCGGCGGCTACGGCTCGGCCAAGGGCCAGGGCGTTCTCACCATCAGTTGCACGGGAACCGTGCCCACGCAGCAGAAGCCGGACCTCGGCGACGCTCCGGACAGCACAAACAACTTCGGCACGACAATGACGGCGTATGCCTCCCCATCGTCGGTTTCGGCCAACTACCCGACTGTGTTCGATGACGGCAGCGGTTTCGGGCCGTTTGGACCGGTTCACGTGAACACTCAGACAGTGGCTTATCTCGGCAAAACAATCACTCGCGAAACCGAGGCTGACACCGGCCCCGATGATGACGGTACCAACAATATCAGACCTCTTATCGATTCGCCGAACCGCGACGATGGCGATGACGGCGTCGTATTCCCGCTCAGCCTGCCCAATTGCGACTGGGCTACGATTGACTATACCGTCACTGTTGCCACGCCCGGCACCGACCTCTGGGCCAACGTCTGGCTCGACTTCAACCGCGACGGTGACTGGGACGATACTCTTACTTGCCCCGCCGGTTCGGCGCCGGAATGGGCCGTACAGAACCAGCTTCTGTTCGGTCTGCCGGCAGGACTGAACCAGTTGACCACGCCCGCATTCCGCTCGTGGCACCCCAAGAGCGGGCCGGAAGAGATATGGATGAGA
>JBDREF010000457.1:0-30897 GCA_043820045.1 Planctomycetota bacterium
GGTCACATTGCTGAATTTGTAGTGGACGTCCATACCTGCACACGCTACATTTGAATACATCTTTTTCATGGCTATCTCCTTTCTTTGCTCCCTATCATATTAGGATCAAACGATTGGAGACAGCCTTTCATGAGATTACAAAACTTATACGGAAACCATATAAACATTGTTGGTTGCAGAAAGGAAAGAAATGAAACGAAACATCAACTGCTGGGCGGTGGCATTGTGGATTGCGGTAGCCGGGATCTTCTGCATTTGTCTGCCGCTCGCCGTGTGGCGCGGTTCTGTACCCGCAGAGGCGATCCTGAAGATACTCGACCTTGCCATTTCTTGGCCCCTTGCGATTCTCGTCATCAGTCTTGTGTTCTTTACCAGGTTTCAGGCTTCGCTGGACTACTTCCTTCGCAACATTCGCAGCTTCCAGTTCCCTGGCGGGAACATCCAGACACAAGGCGGCATCGCCGCCGAGGCATCATCCCCTGGCAACATCGTCTTGACGACAGAACTGCGCGACCAACTGATCGATCATATGGCTCAACTTGAGCAGCGGAATCGTGATGCTGCCGCATCCCAAGGTGAATTAAGAGGAGAACTGAATACTGTCATCACCCACATGTTCGAGTGGAAGTTTCGCTATCTGAGTGTGTTCTTCGTGCAAGGCACAAAGCAGATCCTTCACTGGTTCGCCCAGTGTTCTCCGCAGTCACGCGCGTCATACAACCAGCTTTGGCAGACCGTCATACCGGACGCGAATCAACGGGGAATCATCCTCGACGTACTGATGCAGAACGGCATGTTGACGACGGACGGAGCAACCATTTCCATCACACCGGAGGGATACGGCTTTCTGCAGTTCATCGGAATGATCCCGTATGCTCCACCTCAACAGGGAACTTAAGAAGCAACCAACAACCGGAGCGGTTCCTCCGAAGCGTTAGCCAGGAGTGAATGCATGAGAACAGAATTCGGGGGACAGCCTATGACCATTTACGATTTATTGACTATTGACTATTCATTGTTTGTTCATGTTCTTCGTGTTAATTCTCGTTCGGCTTCGCTCAGAGCTTGCCCTGAGCTTGTCGAATGGGGCAGGCTGTTGCTAAATTCTCCGCTTCATCCGTGAAATCTGTGGCTAAATATAGTAACTTCCGAAAATATCCTAACTCTCAGCATTAGAAGGATATGCACGAAATCGAGAAAAAGCACGACCGTTGCGCGCCGCGCGCATCGGTTAAGTAGACAGCGCGCATCGGTTAAGCGCGCGGCGCGCAACGGTTTGGTAAGGAGCGCGCATCGGTTTGGTCGGAGGCGCGCATCGGCGATGTATGCTCCGCGCATCGGTTTAGTAAGCCGCGCGCATCGGTTTGGGTGGGTTTATTTTAGACACTGATTTACACTGATTTGCACGGTTTTTTAAGATAATGTATTTGCTCTTATAATTCTATCTGTGTCAATCAGCGTTAATCTGTGTCTGCTTATTTTCCGTGCGCAAAAGAAAAGCCCTGAACTTGTGAGCGTTCAGGGCTTGTTGTTTCGATGGGTCAATTGCAGCCGATGCAATTAAGACTGTTCGGCCGCAACTTCTTATCCTGCCTTTGGGCGGCTACTGGCCGGTCATCTTCTTTTCTGCTTTGGTGGTATTCGGCTTCGGGCCTCTGAAACCGGTTATGCTGTAAGCCTCCTGCTCGTCTGCCGTCATCTCCAGCTCCTCCATGATACGCGGGGTGATGAAAATGACCAGCTCGTTGGTAACCGTTGCTTCGCCCTGGAACTTGAAGAGGTTGCCGATCACCGGAATGTCGCCAAGCAGGGGCACTTTGTTCGTCTGCTGGCTTGTGTCCCTTTTTCGCAGGCCGCCTAACACCACCGTATGGCCGTCCTTAACCACCGCCGTCGTGTCGAACTTGCGGGTATCGATGACGGGGACGTTACTCGATGAAACCGTAACCCGTTCCACAAGAACGCTGAATTCAGGCACAATATGCAATCTCAGCGTTTTGTTCGATGTAATGTGCGGCGTGACAATCATACTGACGCCGACATTCTTGAACTTAATGGTTTCCGTTATGCCGGAACTCGTTATGGTTCGTTCGACGTAGGGATGTTCTGTGACGATATCGAAAGTGGCCTCTTGGTTGTCAAGCACCAGTATTCTCGGGTTGGCAAGGAGCTTGGCGTCGATATTTTCCTGCTCGGCCCTCAGTCGCGCATCGATATCGACATGGTCGGTCAATATGCCGAATCGCAGGAAACCCGATGTAGTGGCGGCCGTCTTGTCTGCCGGGCCTGAGAAGCCGGCCATTAACGCCGGGTCGGTTCTACTGCCGACGTAGGTGTCGGAGCCGCCTTTCTCGACCACTATGTCGTCATTTATGATGCTGCCGCTGGACAGATTGGTTCGCCTGCCGGCTCCCCACTCGATGCCGAGGTCGAGGTTGTTCTTGCTGGTTATATCGTAGATTCTTGCCTCGACCAGAATCTGCGGCGTGACGCCGTCGATCTTGTAGAGCAGGTTGGTTATGTCCCTGACTTTGCTCTCGGTGTCGGTCACAATAACGTGACTCGTGCCCTCAATATAGGATACGGAACCCTGGGCCGACTTGAATTTTTCCAGGGCCTTCACAACCTCTGCGACATCGACGTGGACGATTTGAAAGGTTTCGGTGATGAGCCTCTCGGATATCTGGGGCATTTCATCGCGCGACAGTATCCGTATGACGTTTTCACCTGCTATGTAGTCGGCGCCGTGCACGGTAAGAATACTTCGCAAAGCTTCTTCGAGCGACACATCGGTAAGTGAAACGGTTACGTTTCCGATAACCAGAGGGCTCTTGATAAGGTCCACGTTTGCCTGGTCGGCCAGTTGCCTTACCACAGTGCCAATCGGAACGTCATTGACATCAATAGATATCTGTTTCTGCATCCGCTGCTCAAGGTCTGTCAGGATTTCTTTCTTCCCGGCTTTATCAGCCTGTGCCTGTTCGTCCTGTGCGAGAGCCGGAACGCAACATAGGCATACGAATGCGCAGATAGCCAACAGAATCAATCGACTGGATTTCATAGCGAAGCTTTTCATAACAGTTCCTTTTCCCACTTAGGTCCTATTTAATATATTCTCTGGTTACTTTTTGAGCAGTATGTTTGTTTACGTTATCACACCGGCGCGGGAGGTTATTTCCCTACCCGGCGCTGCCGGACAGTGTCCCGTATCAGTCATGTATCGTTTGCACCCAGTTTTTTCCGTCTTTCTCGAACTCGACGCTGTCTCTGTCTATCTTCACAATAGTCGCGCCGTTTACCTTATCGCCGACGTAAACTATATGTTTGCCGATAACCGCAGAAGGCTTGTCCGTCGAATATACAATATCCCTTACGTCTATTGCCCCTGTTGTTCCTGCATTAGCTGTGTTATCGGTAGTTCCGTTTTGGTCAACGTTCTGGGCAGTTTGCTGGTCTGTGAATTTCAGAGGGTCTCTCGTCACGGCCGGCAAGGGTTCCGGTATCTTCCAGTCAATCTCGTACGGTTCGGAGGCGGCAGCGGCGGACGTTCCGTCGTTGGCAGCCCCTTTTGTTTTGTTAGGCGATTTACTGAGGACCTGTCTGAACATGAAAATCATGATAATCGCGAGGACCGGTATTAATATCACCATTGCCTTTTGTTTTGCGGTGTTGGCGCCCGGCTTGGCTGCGAAGAGCCTGTCCTTTATTGTTTGCGCGAGGTTCGGGCTGGCTGTTTCCACGATCTGCTCATTCTCGAACTGTTCGACCGGCATGGCCTGCTCCGGCGATTCCTGGGGCAGATTGGGTTTTTCAACGCGCGGATTCTGCAGCTTTGGTTTATTTACGGCTGGCGGTTTGGGAGGGGTGGCAACCCTCGGGGCCGGCGCTTGTGTCTCTACTGACTCTTCCGACTGGCTGAGTCTTGCCATCAGCGAACTCGGCGAAGTCGCATTGTCGGCGGACGTAGGCTTTGTATCGGCGGCCGCGTGGTCCGGATCCGGTGGATCGGAAGACTGCTTGCCGCTGTTGTCTTGCGGTATCGGCACGCCTTTAAAGACCGATGAGACCGGTTTCTGCAGCCCTGCTCTGTTTTTTTCAAGCTCTGCCATTTACAGTCTCCAGACAAAAGCTTTGTTGTTGAAGTGTTTGCTCGGGGCCAGATCAAGCCACTCGATTCTAGTTCCGACTACTATGTTCGGGATTCCAATCGGCGCGTTCACTATAGCGTCGTAAATGGTCGCGCTAAGCTCGTCAGGGTCGTAGCCGAGACCTATCGTGCTGTGGCCCTGCGGGTCGAGGTCCACTATGAGCGTTCTGTGACTTCTCCTGGCAAAGGCCGCCGCCAGGTTCACGGCGGTAGTCGTCTTGCCGCAACCACTTTTCTGATTTGCTATTGCTATGGTCTTCATATCTTCGCGCTCTGAACCTGCGCCGATGATTTATCGGCTGCGGTTTCCGTGCCCCGCGGTTTTCTGATAAAGGCCCGTACGCTCAAGGTTACCTGGTAGGCGGAATCCGCCTTCCTTGAACGGCCTATCGCAAACTCATGAACAAAGAGGACCGGTCGGTTTCTCTCAAGGGCGTTGACGAAGGTGGCAAACTGGCCGAACCCGCCTACGAAGTTTATATCTATGTGGCTTTCGCTTACGTGTTTGGTCTCGGGTTTTGGCGTTATCGAGGCCGTCGTCTGCTCCTCCTTGCTCTTGACGCTGAACGAGCCGACTTTCTTCTCGCTGGCGATTTGTCCTATGGCAAACGTCAAATTGGATGAATTTTCGAAGTCAACGACAAAGTCCTTGACCCTGTTTCTCAAACGGTCAATTTGTTCGTTCAGTTCGATCTTGGTCTGTTCTTGTCCAGCTCTTTGTGCAGATTCGTATTGCTGTTTCTTCTCGTCGAGCGTTTTTTCGAGGAGTTGTCTGCTGCGGTTCTGTGGTCTGAGCACGACGGCATAAACCATGAGAAATAGTACCGCGCAAGCCGCCCATATTATGGCGGCTTTTCTAAGGTATGATTTGTAAACCTCTATGAATGCCATATCTAAAACCCCGGCTTAAAGACACAACTTATCTCGTAAGAGACCACGTCCTGCCCTTCAATCTTTTCAGACTCCTGCGAGACTCCGATCTTTTCGAGCCTCGGCGCGAGAAATTCCGAAGATGACAGGCGATCCATAAACTCCTTGACCGCCTCGTCACAATTGCGCTGAGGACCGCCGCTGACTTTCAGCCGCAGAGTCCTCACAGGTACGCTGATTTCCACCATCTTCTTTGGATCGTCTTCCTTTGGGACTTTTTTCTTTACGGAATCGTGCTCTACCTCAAGGGAGGTCAACACGACCGAATTCGGCATGTTTTCTATCAGTGTCGTTAGCACGGGCGACCATTGGGTATGGCTGGTGATGGAAGATTTGACTTCCGTCAGGCAATCAATATAGGCGGCCTTCTCTCTCTTCAGGGCTGCCTGCATTTTGACGACGTCCGACAACTTATCAATCTCTTCTTCGTACCTGGCTATTTCCTTCGCCTCCACCGATGCTGTAATATTGTTGTGCAGGTAGAAACTGAACATTCCCATTGCGAAAGTGACAGGTATCGCAGCGGTTACTACCAGGATGGCAAGGCCGCCGGGCTTGCTTTTCAGCGGAATTGCCTGTCCGTTTAATAAGTCTATGGTGAACATAACTTCGTATCTCGCTGCTCTATAAAGTCCCGTTCTTATTAATGATCGACTTAGATTGACCTCATGGCAAGACCGGCTGCTATTGCCATCGCCGGACCTGCTTTTGCCAGAGCGTCTTCACACTGCTTGGTTGCGTCGGTCCTTATTCCTGCAAATGGGTTCCACAGGACCGCTTCGATGCCAAGCCGGCTGTCCAACAGCTCCACGAACCCTTTGGCCAAAGCGAAGCCGCCGCAAACAAGCAACCGGTCAACATTCGAAGATTTGCCTTGGGCCGTGTAATATCGCAATGTGCCGGTAACGTCGGAAATCAGTCTCTGGCAGGCCTTTCCAAAGTTGTCCTGCAACGGAGGTTCAGGCGAGGCCGAATTACCGAAAAGAGCCTCTTTCACAGTCTCCTCCGGTGTGTCGAGCGCCGCTGCAATCTGTCTTATGATATCATTTCCGGCACAGGTCATATCGCGGATGAACGGCCAGCCTTCGTTGTCCATAACCGCCAGCGTTGTATGAGAGCCGCCGACATTCAAAATGGCAATCGTCCGGCCGCTCTGCGACTCTTGTCCTTCGGCGGCGAGGCCGTTGAAGCAATTCAAGAGTGCCAGTCCGTCAACGTCCATCAGGATGCACTTGAGGCGGGCCTCTTTCGTGAGGTGTACCTTGTTGGCTATCAGTGGATTTGTTGCCGCTACCAGGACTCCCCTTGTCTTATCGTTGCCGTTGGCCATCAGATGATAATCGACAGCGCTGTCTGCAGCGTTGAACGGACAGACCTGGGAGGCTTCGAGTGACACTGCCGCGCCGATTTCATCGGTGGACAATGAAGAAAACTCAAAGTCTCGGACCGCAACCTCCGTGCCGCTCACCCCGCAGACAGCCAGTTTCCTCCTTACCCTGGCTTTCAGGAAACAATCGCGAATTGCCGTGACGGTGTTCGTTTCCTGATGGTCGTCGTTCTTGCTTGCTGCTATGTGGGTGATTCCGGCCCCGGTGACCGAGTAGCCGGCATCGTCTTTGCGCAGAGCGACTATCTTGACGGCTGTTGAGCCGATGTCCAGACCGAAGACATCATTATTTCCGAAATTGATGGTTCGTTTCCAGTTCAAATCTATATACCCTTCGCAAGAGAGCCAAAAACTGAAAGCCAACTCCTCACGCCGTTGCAGTGTCCCATTTCTTGATTCGTCGCAAAACGCCGAACCGTTTGTAAGCCTGTACCAAAGGGGCGTTGGACTTTCTTCCTATTTTACGTACCTTTTCATCGGCTTAATGCAGGAGGTGTTTTACTTAGAAATTGAAATTGTGCTGATTTTATGATGGCCCCGGCCGCATTTTCTGCCAGCAACTGGTGCCTACGGAGTCAGGGGCGATAACTGTGGCGGCCAGACGGCGGCGATCCGGGAAAATACTGCCGCGTTCAATCGAATAGTGGCTATGGTCGCGATGACCATAGCCACTATTGTCTTTAGTCAAAGTAGCTACCTTGTGCAATCTTAAGGTTGCCTGACCACCTCCGTGTCTGTTCCGGAACATCAAACGTGTTGTATGAAGAAGACCTTAACTCTCCACCCATGCCCCAGTTGTGAGGCGACTTCCGGATTCCCGCTAAGTGGGGTCCATTCTTAGTTCTTCGTCCAGGCACCGGCTGCCGACAGTGTATAGGAGCCGGTCGGCGAATCGGCGTTGCTTCCGCCGGTAACCGTAATCGCAGCGATACCCGTAGCACTAACAGAGTCGATCGTGTAATCGCTCGGAACGAAATAGGTTCCCGTCAGATCGGTCGCGCTGAAACCCAGTGCTGCTTGTGTGGCTGCGACGGCGAGAGTAGTGCTGGCAAGGCCTTGAGCCGTGGCGACGCTTGTCTCGGCAGAATACGCACGAATAGCCGTGCGGATCGTGCCGGCCGAGGCATTAGCCTCCGACCACTTGGCCTTATCGATACGACCCTGCATCAGTGGAATTGCCACTGCAGCCAGGATGCCGACGATCAGGATGACTACCATCAGCTCCACAAGTGTAAAACCTTTTTTGCTCTTCATTTTCATCTCTCCAATAAAAGTGTGAAAAAGTTCTCCAGCCAGGTACGCCACCCGGCTTTTACACAATCGGCTAAATCAACGCGCGACTTCATTAGCGATTTCGGAATTTTGAGACTCCTTTTGGCTATCTGAAATCGGCTTTATGTTTGTTGCGCCCCCTACATGTCTGACATTGTGAAAATCGGCAGGTACAGTGCAATAACCACAACCGCTACAATCGCACCGACCGATATAATCATTATCGGTTCGAGAAGACTCATGAGCGTGGTCACCGCGGAATCAATCTTCCGTTCATAATGTTCACTGGTTTTCTCGAGCACTTCCGGCATCGAGCCGCTCTCTTCGCCGACCTGTATCATTTTGACGACCATATTCGGGAAAAAGCCGGCTTCGCTCATACTCGATGAGATGTTCGAGCCTCCGACGACACTTTCTCTGGTTTGCACAATGGCGGACTTTATGACATCGTTGTCGGTCATTCCGGTGAGGATATTGAACACATCGAGTACTGAAACGCCCGACGCAAGTAGAGTTGACATCGTTTTGCAAAAAGTCGCAACGAAGGCCTGGCTGATTATCTTTCCAAACAAAGGCATGCTTAATGCGAGTTTGCTAAACACGTAGTGGCCTTTCTTGGTCCTGGAGACCAAGACTGCGCCGAATATCAGCACGAAAACGAAGCCGATGATATAGTGTATGTTGTAACGCAGCAGATCATAGAACCCCATGAAACCGCGGGTAAAAGCTGGCAGTGTCCCGCCGATCTGGTCGAATATCTTTTGAAATCGCGGGACAATAAAAGCCATTATGAATATGACTATCAGGATTATGAATGTCAGCACGAAGATCGGATAGGCCATTGCGCCTTTGACTTTCCTGGCCAATTTGTCGCGGTTGTCAAAATACTGTGCAAGTTTGCCCATTGCATTTGCAAGGTTACCGCTGGTTTCGCCGGCGAGGATCATGGCGCAGCAGAGCCGGTTAAAAACCCTTGGAAACTCGGCGACACTTTCGGAGAACGGCTGACCTTTCTTCACCTTCTCCGAGAGCTGCTCGAGAATCCCCCGCAGTTGCAGGTTGTCCGTGTCCTCGCTGATGATGTCCAGGGCCGTGGTGATGGGAATGCCTCCCTGGAGCATTGTTGCCAACTGCCAGCAGAGTGCCGCCAGATCTCCCGATTTGATGCGTTTGCGGCGGCCTCTGTGCCGCTTCTTGGTATCGGCTGTGCGTATCTCCTTGACAGAAATGGGCGTAAACTTCCGCTGGCGAAGCCCGCTAAGCACTTCGTTTGAGTTGTTCGCCTGCATCGAACCTTTTTTCTGCGTCCCTTTGGCGTCTCGCGCGACGTAGCTGTAACTCTTCATGTATTCAACCTTCTCATTAAGTACCTTGTTTCGCCCTGTCGCAAAAGCTCTCAACCCTTTTCTGTGAAAGCGATACGGATTACTTCCTCGGCGGTGGTCAGGCCCTGCAAGACCTTGTTCACGCCGCTTTCAAGCAGACCGCCATACCCTTTTTTGCGCGCCGCCTCCCTTATCTGAGACTCGTTTTCAGCGGCGATTATCCTTTCGCTTATGTCGTTATCAACGGCCAGAAACTCAAATATGGGCAGTCTGCCCATGTACCCCATTCCTCCACAGGCGGGACAGCCTCGGCCGTGATAGAAGACGGAATTCTTTGCCTGTTCCTTATCGATCCCCATGCGATCAAGGACTTCCTCATTCAGCGTCACAGGCTCTTTGCAGTGCACACAGATTTTTCTCACCAGTCGCTGGGCAATGACGAGATTCAGAGCCGAAGCCAGCAGGTACCGCTCAATGCCCATATAGAGCAGTCTGCTTATCGCGCTTGGTGCGTCGTTTGTATGGAAAGTGCTCAGTACCAGATGGCCCGTGAGAGACGCTTTAATTGCAATCTCAACCGTCTCCTTGTCTCGAATTTCGCCGATCAGCACTATGTCCGGGTCCTGTCTGAGAATCGCCCGCAGGCATCTTGCAAAATCGAGATCAATTTCGGGCTTGACCTGTATCTGGTTAATGCCGGCGAGGCGGTATTCTACGGGATCCTCAACGGTTGTGATATTCTTTGTCGGATCCTTCAGATAACTCAGCGCCGAGTACAATGTGGTGCTCTTGCCGCTGCCGGTCGGTCCGGTGACAATGATGATGCCGTGGGGCTGTGCCAGGTGGTTCTTGAGTTCCTTAAGACACTTGGGTTCGAGTCCAAGTTGTTCGATGTCGTGCTTGACCGCCGAAGCATCCAGGATTCGCATCACAACTTTTTCACCGTATATTGTGGGTATTGTTGATACGCGGACGTCTATCGCTTTGCCGGAGGTTTGCATTTTGAACCGGCCGTCCTGCGGCAGTCTCCGCTCGGCAATATCCATTCGTGAAACAATCTTTATTCTGGCGATAACCGCCGCCTGCATCTTCTTGGCCGGCGGAACCATGTCCCTGAGAAGGCCGTCGACGCGCATACGAACGACCGTTAATTTTTCCTGCGGTTCGATATGAATGTCACTTGCCCTGCATTTGACCGCCTGGCTCATGAGCAAATCGACGAACCGGATGACGGGAGCTTTATTGGCGGCATCTTTGCCGGTTGCCTCCGGCTCCGCGATGTCTTCCAGAAGCACATCGTTGTCGTGCAGGTTCTGGCTGTCGGTCTCGATCTCCACCAGATTGCGAAGCTGCTGTTCTTCGACGTCCGAACCGTGATAAATAAGCTCTATCGCCCGCTGAATCTCGCGCGGCGAGCTGATTGCGGGCCTGATGGAACGTTTCAATTTCAGTGTGACCGTGTCCACCGCTACGACGTTGAGCGGGTCTGCCATCGCAACGACAATGTTGTGGTCTTCCTCACAAACGGCGACGAGAGAGAATCGCCTGGCAATGCTCTCGGGTAGCAGTCGGGCGATGTCCATGTCCACCATGTTCATCTTGGTGGTGTCGTCGAAGTGAATGTATTCCATCGCGAAGTGTTCGGCCAGCGCGGCGGTGACGTCCTTTTCGTCCAGCATATGGAGTCCAAGCAGCACTTCGCCCAACCTGCCGCCTTGCTCGCGTTGCTTGTTGAGCACATCCTGTAACTGTTCGCTGGTCAACAGGCCTTTGGAGACGAGTAGCTCCCCGAAGAGGAGGCCGGCTTCAGTTTCAGAAATTCCCGATGTAGCCTGTACTAAATCCATTCGGCTGCAATCAACTCCACATTAAGAATACTTCTATTTGTTCATCAACTTTCCGTCCGGCCGGAAAATGTCCCGGGGACTATTAGAGAAGCAGCCGACAGAATAGCTGGACTTCAGTGACCTGCCCTTTGCCTTAAGAAACGCCAGTGAGATAGAAAATATGGCTGGATACTTCATGGTCGTCTCCCTGTCACAGTATTTGGCAACTCGCTTCCTTTAAAATATACACCAAAAACCGCCAAAGGCAAAAAATGCGGCTTTCTTAGTCTCGGATAATCGGCAGCGGCAATTTACGTAAATCTCGTTAAATCCTGGCCAGTGTACCCTGGCGCGGGAAATTCGCCGCTCTTGCAGGGTCGGGGGCTATTTATGGGACTTCCCATGAGAATTTCTATTCGGACCGTGGCCAAAACTCTTGACGAGGGGCTGGAAGTTGTTAATATTGATGTCGCTTGGGATGCTATTATGTGGAATAGTCCACGAATAGAAACCCTGCGGATGTGGCGGAATTGGCAGACGCGCAGGCTTCAGGTGCCTGTGGGCTTTAGCTCGTGGAGGTTCGACTCCTCTCATCCGCATTAAACCAGTCGCAGTCAGCCGAAGCCTATCTGTATCTGTTTACCGCCTGAATTCTGCAAGGCGGCAACTATTTAACGAAAGTTGTGCAAATAGGCCGATAAATAGAAATAGAAAGGGCGATTGACCTGGTGGGCGCTGCTCTTGCTTCTGTTCGGGATCGCGTTGATACGGCTGATAACGGCATTATGCTTGAAATCTTCCAGAATTTCGAATGCGCGATGGGTGGAGCAGCACAGTCCAGCCCTTTGGTTTTGATCGGTCCGGGGATCGCGGCAGTTTTGGCCGGGCTGTTCGTATGGCTCGGCGGACTGAACCTCAGGAAAATCCTGGTCGGAATTATCGCCGCGGCGGGCGGATGTGTGTTTGGGTTCGTCGTTATAGGCCGCGGTCCGGTCCCTGCTGCGGCCTCGGCTGCTGCTGCTGCCCTTGTTGCGATAGCATTGGAAAGAGTGTTCATAACGGTACTGGCAGCGGCATTGGCGGCGGCTTTTGGCTTCGCAGTTCTGGCCGGACCTTACATGGAAAACTCAGGAGCGGCAAACTCTGCAAGTCGAGATGAAGTATCGGCCGAGACCTCGACCTTCGGCGATGGCGAAGTTATGGAAGAACTAAGAGCGTATGCAGTTGACGTCGGCGGAAGGGCAAGGCAGGCCGGTTCGGAAATGCCGGCGCAAAGATGGGCTGTGATAGCCGCCTTGGCGGCGATTTGCGTTGTCGGCGGATTCACTCTTTGGCGCCTGACGGCGGCTTTGTGCTTTTCTACCCTTGGGACGATGTTGATTCTCTTCGGGATGACACTGCTGTTGTTATTCAAAGGCTCTTCGCCTGTCGGTTATGTCAGCGACAGACCGTCGGTTTACGCCGGTGTATCCGCGGCGATGGTCGTTTTCGGTACTATTGAGCAATTGGTGCTTTGCCGCCGCCCACAAGCCGGGCCGGCAAAGAAGAAAAAAAACGATAAAGAAAACGAGGATACCGGCACAAAGACAAGAGGCTGGCGTACGACGTAGCAGGCCCGGCGTGCTGCGGCGAACCCGTGAAGACCCGAATTCTTTCGCGTTGAGGTTTCACGAAAAGCAGGATCGACTAATAGTGAGAGATGAAAATAAAAAACAAGGAGAGGAATAATGGATTGTATGACTATCCTCGCGCAGGCAACAAGAAACGCGAGCCCCGAGGCGGCCGAACAGGCAATCGTTCCAATTGACCTTTTCTGGAAGCAAATTACTTCACTGGGCATGCTCGAAGCCCTGACGTTCATATCTTTCGGAGTGGTTTGTCTTTTCTATGGCTGGCGCGTCTTTAAAGTGCTCGTGGTCATCAATTTTGGGTTGCTGGGCCTGGTCCTGGGAATGGCAATAGCTGAGAAGATCGTCGGCGTGAATAATCAGCTCACGGGCGGACTGATCGGTATGGGCCTGCTGGCGGTGCTTTCCGTGCCGTTGATGCGTTGGGCCGTCTGCCTATTGGGTGCGGCGGCGGGGGGGATACTCACTTCGGGAATATGGTACGCTTGCGGCTTGACCGAAACGTACATTTGGGCCGGCGCACTCATTGGGATAGTCGCCGGCGGCATGATGGGTTTTATAGTTTTCAAGGCCGCCGTCATACTCTTTTCAAGTCTCTGGGGCAGCGGATTGACAGTCGTGGGAGCCTTGGCGCTTTTGTACCTCTATGACAAGACGGCCGAGCCGGTGGAAGCGCTCGTATTCAATCTGAAATGGTTCCTGCCCACGGTGCTTACGGTCCCGACTCTAATAGGTGTGATCTTACAGCATAAGTTCGTGAAAAGCGCCAAAGACTGGGATCTGTGATCCCGGCGCGCCTTTCCGGCTCAAGGTTTCAACGACGCTTGCTCGATAGACTTCTTGTGATCTCGATTTTGCTCTCCCATCTGTGGGAGTCTATGTCGGTTGACAGGTTCCCGTTTGACCGGCACAATTTGCTGAATATCTTCCATATTATTCGAAGTATAGTCATGTCCAACCTCCGGGCTTTCTTTCCGTTCAGTCCTCCGGTGCAAGATAATAAAGGGCCGCCTGCTCGATGCCCGCGGCCCCCGGTAATGTAGGTAGCAAAGTGTTCTATCACCTGCGTTTTCGTAACAAAGCTAATGAACCGAAACTCAACAGAGCAATAGTCGCCGGCTCGGGGATAGTCATAGCCCCGCTGAAACCGTTGCCGCCGACGTAGCCGCCTGTGAGCATTTGTGCAAGGCTGTAATAGTTGGTGCCGCTTCCGCCCTGCAATGAAAGTTCGAAATCGAGTGTCGTTGTACCTGAGTTGACAATGGCACTGAGTGCGGCAGAGCCAAGAGCCTTGCCGGCATCGGTGACATACACGTCTGTAAGATCCGTTGTCAAGGAAGTATAAGCGGCCCCTATTGTTCCGACAGGGACCAGATCGCCTTTACCGAGAGTGGCCTTCATATATATATCGTTGAATCATCCGCGCTTCTCACTGTGAGGATCGAGCTGCCCAGCGGCTTGAGGGAATAAGAGCCGCCGCCGGATGCGTTTACACTCAACGTGGGAACGAACACCAAAGAGCCCACCAGGGCGTCGGCGTTGCTTCCCATCGCAGCATCTACGGCGACATACTGATTGAAACTGAGCGTGCCGGCCCCATCGTAGCTCCAGTTGCCCGCGGTGCCTGCGTCAGGGCTGAACTGGATGCCCGATCCTGCGAACGCCGGGGCGCCTGCAAGGGCCGCCAATGTGAGAAGAATCGTTGCTAATCTCTTCATTCTGTTACTCCTGTGTCTTGTGAATTTCCTGCTCTGTCTATCCTTATCTCAGGCAATTCTGATCTTCTTCACAGTCCGTTGTTTTCGAGCCGTTGTACTCCCTTCAGTAGTGCCTTTGCTTCACTGACCTCCCCCCTTTCTGCCGATCGCTGATTCGGTCGGCCTCTTGGCTGCATTCTTCTTGATGTTCTTCAACGAACCGAGATTATCTTCTTTCCTTCCGTAAGTTTCAAAATCGTCGGCAAGAGGCCGGAGACCGCGCTGAGTGCTGAGAATCGGCTCAGCCCTCCTCGTCTTGTCATCTGCTATTTCGCGTTTCTTCTCCTGCGCAGCAGGCTCAGCGTACTGCCCAGGCCGAGCAGAGCCAACGTTGCAGGCTCCGGAACCTGAGCAATATAGTCCTGGCTTCCGTTGTACGAGAAGACTCTCAGCTCGGCCATGGGGCCGGTGCCGTCCAGAGAGTGTAACCACTTGTTGGCGATAGACGAACCGCCAAAATCGGTGCTGAATCCCAGACTGCCCCAGGAGCCGTCAACCTTGACGTCCCACTTCAGCGGAGACGCCGGAAGATCCTCGTAGATAATTTCCCATATCGCCGTGGCAAAAGCTGCGGCTTCGCTGTTTTGCTGCCATGTATATGGCCCGTCGCTCGTCCAGCTTGGGTCGTAGTATCTGCCCCAAAGCTCGCTGATGTAGCCGGCCTTGGCCGTACCCATCACCTCACTGAGAGGGCCCATCTCCAGAGGAATCACGTCGTACTTAGTTGTGATCTCCGGGACCATTTCACTCAGTTCGGTGCAGAAGGCGCTTACCCTGCTGTCGGGCCATAACTTCCCCTCGCCCGTGCCGGCGGTCTTGTCGAACGTATATACGCCGGCGTACACGGCCAGGCCGTCCTGGCCGCCTCCCCAGACACTGACGGTCTCATTCGCAGCATTGCCGGTATTTACGATTTCCACCGTACCGAGCGGATAAGCTCTTGCTGCACAGGGCAGACCAAGAACAAGTGCTGCAGAAAAGAGGATTGCTGATATCCTTGTCAATTTTGCCATTTCCTTCTCCCCAAATATAACCGCAAACAGTTACTTCGCTTTTTTTGTGAATCGCCCGCACCGTGCGATTTGTCATCAAGTAACTAATAACCAGATTCAATTTGGGTGCTCAAAGTAGAGGAAGACTTGAGAACCCCCCATTCCGATTTAGTCCCCCCGGGACTGTCTATAGCACTAATTTTACCGCATTGCTCCACAAAAGTCAAGAGTTTTTGGGGGTCATCCGGTGGGCCGGTGCGATTTTTCCGGCCGGAGGTATCTGTGTGGCCGGGAATAGAATTGTTTTGGGACTATGCGGTTATTCGCGGCGGCAACGCGATGGATTTTTTGCGCGGACTAATCAGGGTAAATCGAGGGCCTTGTTGAAGTGCGCAATTGATTTGTGGATTGTCGCTGTGAGGCGCCGTCCAAATCCGGCGCAAGAAAAAAACGCGGGTAATGCCGTTTGTCTGCCGGTACTACACAAGTCGGCGATTTTGACGGAAGGGCCGTTATGTGCGCGCAAAAAAATTGAGGGCTGACCCTGATGACCAGCCCCCCATTTGAAGAAAGGAGTATTATGATGCCATGTGGCGTCTAACTCACTCCGGATCCGTCCGCTGCAATTTCCGAAAAGACCCTCGCGAAACAAGGTTTGCAGGTGACGGTCAAACGATATGGCTTTTTCGACCCCCTCACTGCCCCTCAACTGCGTTTGCTCTAATAATATTATACGTCATATTTTGCCGAATGCCAAATCGAATTTTCCAGCGTTGGCTGATTTTTGACGCCTCAATACCATTCAATTACCGCATAGACGTAATCGACCGATGTTTTGCTCTCGCCGGAGGTATTATTTGCGACTCGGAACTGAAGCGAGTTGGCCTTCTCGGGGGTTTCAACGGCGCTCGTAACGTCCCATGAATCGATTGCTTCGTTGCTTTCTCCCTGCCGTACCGGGGCCTCTATTGATGCCCAGACGGCTGGTTTGGTCGGCCAGCCCGTACCTACGGCCCATTCCAATTTGCCGTTGCGAAACTGTTGGTCCTCGAAGTGCTCGATATAAACGACAACCGAAATTATTGACGCTCCCGATGGAATAGACGCATCGTTAAACTCGTAACATGTATAGGAAAGAGGGGCGGTTTCCAGTCGGTTGTTGTCACTGGCCTGCACGGCGGGGACCTTGTCTTTCATAGATATTCTATCTTTGCCTTTTTGAGTAAAACAATCCGCGACATTCATGGTGCTTTTTAAAGGCGAGGTCAGAGATGTGACCGTAACGGTAAAAGACTGAGTATCGAAAGCCCGAATCCTGTTGCTGTCCGCGACGGTGACCACTACATCATGGCTGCCGGCCTGGGCGCTCGTCGGCCCCCACTCTATCAATCCAGTGGCCGGGTTTATAGTCATGCCTTCAGGTTTCCTGGTCAGGGAGTAGGTCAGTGTATCTCCGGCGTCGGGGTCCTTGGCGCGAACGGTATAAAGATAGGACGCCCACACCCTCGTTGTTTCCACGGGCTTCGAAGTTATCGAAGGCGCATCGTTCACTGCTTCGATGGTGACGGTGACCGCAGCCGTAGCGGTTCCGCCGTTGCCGTCGCTCAGGGTGTAAGTGAACGT
The DNA here is from genome assembly GCA_043820045.1 of Planctomycetota bacterium. Taxonomy (GTDB): domain Bacteria; phylum Planctomycetota; class Phycisphaerae; order Sedimentisphaerales; family Anaerobacaceae; genus JBDREF01. Next base: position 16,888 of record JBDREF010000457.1, read on the forward strand.
ATCGGTTCCGCAGAAGTTCCTGTTGGGGGCGTAGGCCAGCGTGCCGTCGGTATTAATGGTGACCGAACCGTTGCTGCCCTGGGTCGCATCGATTACCGTCAGCCGGCCGTTATCGACGTCGGTGTCGTTCGCCAGGACGTCAATGGCCACGACGGGAACGTCTTCCTGCGCCTTGGCGCTGTCGTCATTGGCCGTCGGCGGGTCGTTGACCGGCATAACCGCGATAGAGATGGTGGCGGCGGCGCTGTCAATCTTGCCGTCGCTGACTTTGAACGTGAAACTGTCCTTGCCGCTGAAATTATCGCGGGGGCTGTAGGTCAGGTTTGGCACCGTCCCGCTGAGAGTTCCCTGCGACGGACCCGTCAGCACGCCGTAGGTCAGAGGGTCGGCGTCCCGGTCGCTGCCGGTCAGCGTGATGGGCGTCGGTGTGTCCTCCTGAACCGTCACACTATTAGCTTCGACTGTCGGCGGGTGATTGGCCGTGGCCGCCAAAAATGCCACGAGAACTATGATGACAATAGCTGCCAGTACTGAAAGAAGAATTACTGTCCTTTTCATAATGCTCCTCCATGAAAGACTCCAAGAGCCTCCTATTGAGCTTCACATTTCCAACAAAACCGGACGGCGCCGGAAAAACTTCTCTGGGGTGTTGAAAACCACTGTGAACCCGAGCCTCATAATTATTATACTGTCGTGTCTTCTCATCTGCGAGTATATTTTTCCAACAAATTTTCAGCGAGGAGCAGCCGCTTTGATTGGCGTAGGAAAGTCCAGGTTGCATAACATCCTGTTAAAGTTGATCTTATCACAATTTGGCCCCGGCGGAATAATTAACTTTCATTGACTTGCGGCGGCGAGATAGTATAATATTTGTGTAGCGTCTTTCGACAACTTCTTAAATGAAAGGCAGGAGTGTGGCTATGCACGACCGGCGAGGATTCACGTTGATAGAGCTGTTGGTGGTGATTGCCGTCATTGCATTGTTGATGGCGATACTTCTGCCGGCGCTGCAAAAGGCCAAGGAGCAGGGCAAGAAGGTCATCTGCAAGAACAACCTCAAGCAAATCGGCATCAGCCTGACCATGTACGGCTCGGAAAACGACGGCCGGCTGCCGCTCAACGCCGCGGGAAACTGGATGTGGGACGTCTCCTACGCCACCACCGACTACATAATAGCAACCGGCGGCGACAAACAAACCTTCTATTGCCCCTGCGATCCGAGCAAGACGGCCGAAATGGCAAATCTCTGGCAGTTCAGCCAGAACGCCCCGATAGGAGCCGACCCTGATTCGTTCGCCGAGCCTGAGACCGGCCGGGAAAACCAGTTCAGGGTCACCGGCTACTTTTGGATGATGGACACCCGCAACGGAAGGTCCTACCACCCGCAGGGCACACCGAAGAAGGACTGGGTCACCACGCTCAACTGCAAACAGCCATCTTCCACCGAGCTTGTTGCCGATGCGACCCTCAGCACCGGCGCCGACCCCGATACCGCCAGCTTCACCCAGGTCGCCGGCGGCACGTATAGCCGTTGGCAAATCTACGACCGCACCAATCACTTGAGAGGCGGCGACAGCCCCGACGGCGACAACATCCTCTTCGTTGACGGACATCTCGAATGGCGCCGTTTCAGAGACATGGCAGTCCGCGTCTCGCCACCTTATCATTGGTGGTAACGTTATAGAGTTGACGCCCGCGGCAACTGCTTTCGGCTCAAGACGGCCACGCCGTCTTCAATGAAGATGTGTGCCTTTGCCTCCCGGCAATTACACACCTTTTTCTCGGTGCTCTCGAATCATCTTCTTGTGAACTTGTCGAAGACGGTTATTACGGGTAGTGCGTTGCCGTCGTCGTCGAACATGCCGCGGCGTCGCAGGCCGCCGGTTACCGCGGGCTCCCACCAGAACACACCCTTGCCCCTGTTGTGAGGCGTGCTCAGGACGATCCGGTTCACCTCGTCGAGGAACTGCTGCTGTCCTTCGGGCGTCTCCGGGAAGGGCGCAGGTTTGCCTTTGTATTCGGCGTCTCTCCAGTTATACGCTACTTCCACGAGGATGATGTCCTTCTGGTATTCGTTGGCCATGAAAATCATATTCTCTCGAAGATCGAGCAGCGTGCCGTGCCACCACGGGTAGTAGGATTGCCCGATGACGTCGTAGTCAACGCCGTACGAGTGCCACTTATCAAAGAACGCCTTCGTCCGTCTCTTGTCGCCGCCGCGGTCGATATGGACCATGATGAGGGGACGTTGGGCGTTGCCCCGGCCCGCATCGACGCCGTTTATCCCGGCTTTCATCAACTCGGCGAAGTTGTCCCAGTTGTCCGGCAGCTTGCCGTCGGGCCAAATCATGCCGTTGATGATTTCGTTACCGGGCTGGACCATATCGGGCAGAACACCGGCCTCCCGAAAGGCGGCTATTGTATCGCGGGTGTATTCGAATACGGCCTGCACCAGCTCGGCGTGCGACTTGCCCTCCCATGCCTTGGGCGCGTATTGTTTGCCCGGGTCCGCCCAGGTGTCGGAGTAGTGATAGTTCAGCAGAAACTTAAAGCCAAGCTCTTTGGCCTGCTTAGCCGCAGAGATAGTGTATTCGAGGTTGTTCGGCAGCCTCGTTGGCGTGTGGAACAGCCTCAGGCGGATCCAGTTGTAGCCGTGGGCCCGGAAGATTTGCAGGCCGGGCTTCGCCTCGCCGCCGTCTTTGAACACGGTCCCGTGCTCCTCGGCCTGCCCGAGGAAGGACAGGTCTGCGCCGATGGCGTAATCCAGGGCGTATGTCGAGCCGGGCGTGCAAAGGCCAGCCGCAACAAAAACCACTATCACAGGGAGAATCCCCTTGAGTTCGTGAGTCATCTTCATGACAAAACTCCTTATCTATATATGAAAAGAACCAGTATGGAAACAACCAGTATGAAGAGCACACCGGGAACCAGGTACGTCACAATTGCCTTTGGAGCCGGGGGTGGCGTCAGGGCAGGCAGAACGGCCTTTTGCAGAACCTTTATCATATCCTCGATTTGTCCTTCGGTAAAATCTCCGGGTATGACCGCGAAGCTCCGAATAGCTGTCATAATGTTCGATGCTGAGGCCACCTTGCCGTCAACTATGATTGCCAGATGTCTGCCTACATTTGCCCCGGTCAAGGAATAGAACAGGTTCGCCCCTTCTCGGTTAAACTGGAGTTGAACGCACGTTCTTCCATTATTGTCTTTGCCTTTACTAACCCTCTCAAGTCCCCAGTCTGTTCCGGGCCAGATTACGAAAGGCACCCAGTTGTGCACAAGCAAATACTGCACTCCCTGGTACTCCTCGGTGATTAGAAATTCCGGGCCCTTTACGCCCGGCATCATTTCGAACCACACAAATTCGTCGTCACGGCTTATCGAAGCCAGTGGGCCGTTCGAAATCAAATCTTCTCTGGCGCGAGCAATATCGTCCTCCGTAAGGCGACTTGGTGCTCGGCTCGACGGAACCTTCGCCGGTGCAATCCGAAATTGCAGCACATCGGCGCCGCTGTCCGCCTCGGGATTTTCTCTGGGGTTAACGTCACGTGGCCCTTCGGTGATGTTCCCGGCTACCGAGTTTGCATCTGCGGCACGTGCCGGTCCGCCAATGCACGCGGTCAAAATCCCCAGGGCCAAGGCGCAGAGAAGTAATGATCGACAAAACAATAGAGAAGATTCCATGGTCAGTGTTTCCTCACTGAGATTTCCCGCACGACTTTGCTCAATCACAGTGCTGAGCCTAATTTACGGTACATTATCAAGTCAGTCCTGGGCGGTCAAGCTTTCTGCCCTGTCTCGATGCGTTGCCATATATCCCGTCCTCCGATTTGGTCAATTTTGAGCTTGCAGGAGCAGCTCTGGAGTCTTATACTATTCAGTTTATTATAATCACCGGGGTCTGACGCCCGGGAATCGAGAATCGGGATATGTTTGAGGCATTGACGGAAAAATTTAATTCGGTGTTCAGGTCGCTTTCCGGCCGGGGCAAGATCACCGAGGCGAACATCTCGGACGCCATGCGGGAGGTCCGCAAGGCCCTGTTGGAGGCGGACGTCAACTACAACGTCGTCAAGCAGTTCTGCAAGGACGTTACGCAGGCGGCGCTCGGCGCCGAGGTGATAAAGAGCCTGCATCCCAGCCAGGTGATGGTAAAAATCGTCAATGACGAGCTGACGAGGCTCATGGGGCCGGTCGATACCCGCATCTATTATGTCTCGCCCGGGCCCACGGTTATCATGTTGGCCGGCCTGCAGGGCTGCGGCAAGACGACCACTGCCGCCAAATTGGGCAAGTATCTCGTGGCAAACGGCAAGAAACCGCTTCTGGTTGCCGACGACCTCCAGAGACCGGCCGCCATCGAGCAATTGATTATTCTCGGCCAGCAGGCGAACATCGACGTTTACAGCGAGGACAGCAAGAACGCGGTCAAGGTAGCCAAGAACGGCCTCAAGCACGCCCGGGAAAACGGCTACGACGTTGTCGTGCTCGATACCGCCGGTCGGCTGCACATAGACCAGGGGATGATGAACGAGGTGGCCGACGTCGCCAAGGCCGTCACACCTCAACAGATATACCTCGTTTGCGATGCAATGACCGGCCAGGACGCCGTCAATTCCGCAAAAGAGTTCAACGAGCGTCTCGAACTTGACGGCGTCATCCTGACCAAGCTGGATGGCGACGCCCGCGGCGGCGCGGCGTTGAGCGTCAAAGCCGTAACCGGCAAACCCATCAAGTTCATCGGCGTCGGCGAAAAGCTCGACAAGCTGGAAGAATTTCACCCCGACCGTATGGCCGGCCGAATTTTGGGCATGGGCGACGTCGTATCGTTAGTCGAGAAGGCCCAGGAGCACTTCGAGGTCGAAGAAGCCGTGAAGCTGCAAAAGAAAATGGCCAAGGGCAGCTTCGGATTCGACGACTTCCTCAAGCAGATGCAGGCCGTCAAGAAAATGGGCGGCATAAAAGACCTGATGAAAATGATGCCGGGGATGGCAGGGCAGGTTGACGAGCTGGACCTCGACGGCGCAGAGCTCAAACAGATGGAAGCAATCGTCCATTCGATGACGCTGCAGGAAAGGCGCGACCCGGAGCTGATAGAAACGTCACGGCGAAAGCGAATCGCAGCCGGGGCCGGTGTCGAAGTCCAGGCCGTTTCCAGCCTCGTAAAGACGTTCAGACGCAGCAGGGACATGCTCAAGGCGTTGAGCGGCGGCAGCTTCGGTGGGCTCAAGAGCCTGCTTTCGGGCGGCTTTAACATGGGCGCACTGAGCCAGATGATGTCCAGCGGCAAAAAAATCAAGCAGCGCTCGAAACGCAAGCAGGTCATCAAGCGAAGAGGCAAGATAAAGAAAAGACGATAGAACCAGGCCCTTTGCCGAAAATTGACTGGTTAAAATTGTCGCTGTCTGCCGAAAGAATCGAAATCCAACGTATATCAGGTTTGTGAGCTATAACTTAATAATGAACGAAGATATGAACCGTCGCAGTTTCCTGAGGTTTGCCGGTGCAGCCGCAACCGGGGCGGTGCTGTCCGGTTTTGCGGCAGCGGTGGAATCGAATCCCGCCGTCGCCGGCGATGGAACGGCGATCAAACCGAACTTTATCATCATCTTCTGCGACGATTTAGGTTACGGCGACGTTGGCTGCTTCGGCTCGAAGAAGCATCGCACGCCGAATATCGACCGCATGGCCGCCGAAGGGATGCGATTCACGAGCTTTTATGTGACCAGCGGCGTCTGCACGCCGTCGCGGTCGAGCCTTATGACCGGCTGCTATCCCCGCCGCGTCAACATGCACGAGAGCGACCGGAACGAATGTGTTCTGTTCCCTGTCGCCAGAAAGGGTCTTAACCCGGACGAAATTACCGTCGCCGAGGTTCTAAAGGGCCGCGGCTACGCGACCGCGTGTGTCGGCAAGTGGCATTTGGGCGACCAGCCGGAGTTTCTGCCGACCAGCCAGGGCTTCGATTACTACTACGGCATACCGTACAGCAACGATATGGGTGCCAATCAGCGGAACAACAATCCGCCGTTGCCGCTGCTGCGAAACGAAAAAGTCATCGAAGCGCCCGTCGACCAGAACACGCTGACGAAACGCTATACGCAGGAAGTCATCAGGTTCATTACCGAGAACAAAGACAAGCCGTTCTTCGTCTATCTACCGCACACGATGCCGCACAACCCGGTGCATTCCAGCGAGAAGTTCCGCGGTCGCAGCGCCAACGGCGGCTACGGCGACAGCGTCGAAGAGATCGACTGGTCCACCGGCGAAATCCTCGCGACGCTCAAGAATCTGGATATTGACGACCGCACCCTGGTTGTATTCACCTCCGACAACGGGGCGGCTCCTCGATGGGGCGGCAGCAATCTGCCGCTTTCGGGCTGGAAGGGCAGCACGATGGAAGGGGGGATGCGCGAGCCGTGCGTGATGCGTTGGCCGGGCAGGATTCCGGCGGGCGGGACGTGCGACGAGCTGGCTTCGACGCTCGATATTTTGCCGACTTTTGCGAAATTAGCCGGCACAAAAAAACTGGAAGACCGTATACTGGACGGCAAAGATATCTGGCCGTTGATGGCCGGGCAGGAAGGAGCCCGGTCGCCGCATGAGGCGTTTTACTACTACCAGATGGACCAGTTGCAGGCGGTTCGCTCGGGCAGGTGGAAGCTGCATCTGCCGCTCAAGGTCAAAAAAAGCAACTGGGGGGCAGGGACGCCGGATACGCCCTTGAGGCTGTACGACCTCGGAGCCGACATAGGCGAGGAAAAAGACCTCGCCGACCGGCATCCTGAAGTGGTCGAGCGGCTGCTCGCCCTGGCGCAAAAGGCTCGCGAGGATCTCGGCGACGTCAACTATATCGGCAGGCAGCGACAGGCCGGCTGGGTTGTAACGCCCAGGCCGTTAAGGAATGACCAAATTTGATTTTGCAAAAAAAAATACCCCCAAACTCGTCGGAATGGAGTACAATGACAACAATGAATAAGATATCGATCGAACAATATCTGGAAAAAGTCGCCCGGTTCTCCGGTAGTGAGTACGGCAAGATGCTCAGATGCCAGTTCGAAGATATTCAGGGCGACAGTGAACTGGCGATGTTAGTCGCGCCGAGCCCGCAGGAGTTGGACCAGTTGAGAAAGGCAGTGGCGATAATGACGCCGGCGGAGAAGGAAAACGCCGACACCCTGAGCGACGAGCAGATCGAAAGACTCGCCGCCGACGCTCAGATCGACCCGGCCAATCTGGCCATCTTCATGAACGGTTACGCCCTGCACTGTAAACGCGTTCCGTGATCGACAAGAGATTTGGACAGGATAACAGGATGAACAAGATAATTCTGATGTTTTTTAAGAAACCATCCCGTAAATCTTGTCTAACTAACAAGAGCTATGCAACATGAGGAACTGACACAGAGAATTATCGCCGCCGCTTATCACGTGTACAATAAGATGGGCTTCGGTTTTTTGGAATCCGTTTATGAAAAGTGTTTATTGATCGAGCTGAGAAAGGGTGGCCTTCAAGCTGAATCGCAGAAGCCTGTTATCGTCAGATATGAGGACTGAGGTTGTTGGAGAGTTCAAAGCACGACGTCATAGTTGAAGATACAGTTATATTGGAGTTAAAATCGGTCAGGCAGATTACGCAGGCCCATGAGGTACAGTTGGTCAACTACCTTGTCGCGACGGGCAAACCGGTAGGACTAATACTAAACTTTGGTGAACAGAAGGTTGAGGTTAAACGGAAAGTCAGAGAATTAGGGAGGGATTGACGGGATGAATTATCAGGTTTATCCTGTTATCCTGTCAAAAATGTAAACGCGTTCCGTGACTCGAATCGGTGATGTCACGGAAATTAATCATAACGAGTTGTAAAGGAGAAAACTATGGCAGTGAAATTGAGAATGACAAGGATGGGCAGGCGTCATCGCCCGTTCTTTAGAATCAATGCGGTCGAATCGCGTACACCCCGTGACGGCAGGGTGCTCGAGAAGCTGGGTCATTATGACCCAATCGAGAAGGACCAGGCCAAGCAGCTTGTACTCAACCGCGAGCGCACGGAGTACTGGCTTGAGAAGGGTGCGATACCGAGCGACGCCGTCTCGGAGATACTGCTTCGCCAGGGTATAAAACACAAATACGCCGAACAGAAATCCGCCCGCCGGGGAAGAGCCAAAGCTATTGCCCATGTCAAGGGCAAGCTGTTCGATGAGACTCAGAGAATAGCCGCTAAGAAAGCAGCCGAGGCAGTAGAAGCCAAGGCCAAGGCGGAAGCTGAAGCCAAAGCCAAGGCGGAAGCCGACGCCAAGGCCAAAGCAGAGGCCGAGGCCAAGGCCAAAGCGGAAGCGGAAGCTAAAGCCGACGCCGATGCCAAGGCCCGAGCCGACGCCGAGGCCAAGGCAAGAGCGGAAGCTGAAGCTAAGGCCGAAGCAGCCGCCGCAGCGGCGGAGGAAGAGAAGAACGCCGAGCCTGAAGCTGAAGCGGCGGAGGAAAAAACCGAGGACGATGCCAAATAGGAATCGGCTTGCCGCTGATTGACAGATAAGAGCGATGAGGATTGACATCCTTACTCTTTTCCCGCAGGTATTCGAATCGCCTTTGAGCTGCTCGATATTGAAGAGGGCCCAGGACAACGGGCTGATCGAAATTGCTCTGACCGACATCAGGGATTTTTCAGCGGACAGCTACAGGAAGGTCGATGACAAACCATATGGCGGCGGGCCAGGTATGGTTATGATGCCCGGCCCCGTTTTCGATTGCTTCGAGCACGTCCGTAAGCTCTCGCCCGACAAATGCAGGGTCATTCTGCTGACGCCGCAGGGACAGAAGTTCGACCAGGCTAAAGCTCGCGAGCTGAGCAGCGAGAAACGCTTGATTCTTATCGCCGGCAAATACGAAGGATTCGACGAGCGAATTCGCACCGGCCTCGGGGCCGAGCAGATCTCCATAGGAGACTATGTTCTGAGCGGCGGCGAATTGGCCGCCATGGTAATAATCGATGCGGTGGCCAGGTTGCTGGCCGGCGCGCTGGGCGACGAAACTAGCGCTAAAGACGACTCATTCAGCGATGGACTTCTGGAATATCCGCAGTACACAAGACCTGAGGTCTTTCGCGGAATGAAGGTGCCCGACATTCTGCTGAGCGGCGACCACGCCAAAATCGCCGAATGGCGGCGGCGCCAGGCACTCGAACGAACAAGAAAATGGCGACCGGATCTCTTAAGAGAGACCAAAGAAAGGGAGATTTGAATCATGAAAGAAAAGGAGCAGGTCCCCGCCGGAAAACCGGCTCAAAAGGCCAAAAGCGCATCAGAAGGTGCAAGGTCACTTGGGCCGGTCCCCAACCTCGAGGAGCACGTTGACCCTGAGTGGTGGCGGCAGATTTTCAATGCCACATATCTGAAAACAGACGGCGATGTCGTTGACGATCCGCAGGTCACCTCAAGGGATGTCGATGTCTTTTGCGGGATTCTCAATGCGTCTCCGGAGACAAGGATTCTGGACCTGTGCTGCGGGCAGGGACGGATCTCTCTCGAACTGGCCAAACGCGGATTCACCAATGTCGAGGGGGTTGACCGGTCACACTACCTGATCCAGAAGGCCAAAGCTCAGGCCAAGAAAGAGGGGCTCAGCCTAAAATTCAGGGAAGGAGATGCCAGGAAGCTGCGTTATCCCGCCGACACGTTCGACGTGGTCATGGTTCTGGGAAACAGCTTCGGCTATTTCGAGACCGCCGAAGACGACATGCGGGTCGTCAAAGAGGTTATGCGCATCCTGAAGCCGTGGGGCAGAGTGCTGATTGAAGCTGCCGACGGAGACTATCTGAGGAAGAAGTTCCAGCCCCGGTCATGGGAGTGGATTGACAAGAAGTTTTTTGTCTGCCGGGAAAGGTCCCTGTCGCTGGACAAACAGCGGTTGATCTCCCGTGAAGTGGTAACTCACGTCGAGAAGGGCGTCGTCGCCGACCAGTTCTACGCCGAACGGCTGTACACCAGGAAGAGCATCAAGGAGCTGCTCGAAAAGGCCGGCTTGACGGATGTCACCATCCATTGCCAGATATCGAGCGATTCCCAGCGAAATCAAGACCTTGGAATGATGGAAAAGCGCATCATTCTGACCTCCGTAATCAGGAAAGACTGGATGCCGAGAAAACGGAAAAAGGAGTTCAAGAACGTCACCGTTTTATTCGGCGACCCGCGAAAGCCCGATGCGTTGAAGCCTTTATGCGTATTTGACGATGACGATTTCTACACGATTGACCAGCTCAAAGACGCTCTGAGAGAACTCGGCGCGTACCGGTACACGTATCTCAACAATCACGACACGCTTTTCAACGATCTGACCAAAGTCGGGACCAAAACGGATTTTGTCTTGAACTTATGCGACGAGGGCTACTACAACGACCCAAGGAAGGAGCTTCACGTCCCCGCTCTGTTGGAAATGCTCAACATATCTTATACCGGGGGCGGCCCTCAGTGCCTTGCTTTCTGCTACGACAAGTCCCTCGTGCGCGGAATTGCCAAAGAGATGGAAATCCCGGTTCCGGAAGCTTTCTTCATCAGGGCGGAGGACAGCACCTTCGAACTGCCGTTCGGATTTCCTGTTATTGTCAAGCCCAACTTCGGCGATTCGAGCTTCGGAATAACACAAAGAAGCGTCGCCAGCTCAGCCGAGCAGCTTGTCAACGCCATCTCCGAGATAAGAGAGAAGTTCGGATATGATAAGCCCGTTCTGATCGAAGAATTCCTGAACGGCAAAGATTTCACCGTGGGTATCATCGGCAATCCGCCGGAATCGTACACGGTTCTGCCCATCATCCAGGAAGACTACTCCGCTCTGCCTGCGGGCCTGCCCAGAATATGCGGGTACGAGGCCAAGTGGATGCCGGATTCGCCGTATTGGCAGATCAAGTCCGTTCCGGCCGACCTGCCGGAAGACATGGAGAAATTCGTCGTCGAGTGTTGCCTTAAGCTCTTCGAGAGGCTCGAGTGCAGAGATTACTGCCGGATCGACTGGAGAGTTGACTCGCAGGGAAATCCGAAGATACTCGAAGTCAACCCGAATCCGGGCTGGTGCTGGGACGGGCATCTGGCAAAAATGGCCAAGCTTGCGGGGATTTCATATTCGCAAATGCTCGGCGAGATAGTTCGGGCTGCCGAAGAGCGATTGAGTGCCCAGGTGCCCGCGGACAAGGATGCGATATCGGAATCTCCTGAAATACCGATACAAGGTACCGGGCAGACGAATGCAAAATCCGAGACGACGCGCATCTCAATATCTGGCGCCTGATAGTTCCGCAAGAACGAGAATATTCGAACAGCCCGGTGGAAATACCGCCGGGCTGTTTGCGTTCTCAGTATGGTTTCCATTCGAGGATTGAGACCGGTTGAGGTGCGATGGCTTCCGCCTCGTCATTGTCCCTCTGGCCGACTTTCTGCACAAGAATGTGGAGGACTTTTGACCGGGTCCAAAGCTCGGTGTCGTAAGTCGGTTCCCAACGTGCGTTTCGCCAGCACCACGTTCGCATCTTCGTCGTAGAAGGCGACGTACTGAGTATCCTCGTGGGTCACAACTGAATTGCGTCTGAAAACGACAGCATTGACGGAGTTTTTCGCCCAGCCGTTCGCGACGGGAACCATCCGAGGATTTTCCGTTGCTCCGGTCGCGTTCAACAGCGTCGCGACCTCCTGCATGCGTTTCAGATGGACGCCGGAAATCAGGCCGTCCCTGTCCGGCGGGACGTTGAGCAGATAGTTGGCATTTCGCTCGTTGCAGAGCTTGAGCATCTCGACGATTTGCCGGGCGTCTTTTGTGTGCTCGGGCCCGTCCGCTGTGTTCCAGAACCATGTGCGCGAGATCTTGTCGCAGACCTCTGCCGGCATAGTGTTGCCCTCAGGCGGCATGCCTTTGGGGCTCCAGGGCAATTCGCAGCCGTACACGTCGGACTCACTGAGGTCGTGAGCGTTGTTGCCGATTACCAGGCATCTCGGCTGCAACGATCTGACGTGCATCCTGATTTCCTGCCAGCGAGAGAATGTGTACCTATTCCTGTACTGGTCGATCCATAGCAGATCGATCGGGCCGTAGTCGGTCAGCAGCTCCGTTAACTGCTTCTTGATGAACCCGACATAGTCGCCCGCCGCCTCGGGCGGCAATCCGTGAAGGTCGGGCTTGCCTTCGGGCACAGCACTGCTGTGTAGGGGATTCGAGAAATCACCTGGGAAACAATAGTAGAAGCCGACCTTGAGCCCGTGCGCACGGAACGCATCCACAAACTCGCGAACGATGTCACCTTTGCCGTTCTTGTAGTTGCGAAAGTCGGCGACATCATGATTGGTGTGATGGCTGTCCCAAAGGCACCATCCGCCGGTATGCTTGACCGTGAGCACGGCGTACTTAATGCCGGCGGCATGAGCCACATTGGCCCACTGACGGCAATTTAGCTTGTCGGGCTTGAAAAGTGCCGGATCTTCGTAGCCGTTGGCCCATTCGCGATTGATGTAAGTAGCCATGTTGAAGTGGATGAACAGCCCGAACCGCAGCTTCAAGAAGTCTTCCTGCAGCTCTGTCCTGTCGGTTGCTACATTTGGAGCGGAATTTCTGCCGGATGGCGTTTCTGCCCTCTGCCCCAATGCAGCGGCACCGCTGATAAAAAGGACGGCCAGAACTGCGACTCGCGACGACCGCGACATCAGCCGGTGAATTCTCTCGTTTTGCCCTTTTGATTCCAATTCAATAGCCCTCTGGTAATGGCGCAAGCCTAAACTACGACAGCAGCACGTGCAAGTGCAAATCTGGCAGTGGTAGGGAATCTTCAGTTTGAGATTCTTTGGGGGCGGTAGTCTTCTGGCGGGAGCAGTTGCGTGTTTTACGTGTACTGCCCCCAACTGCTATCTAATGGCGGTACTCTGTCTTTTCTCGTACCCGTTTGTGTGTCTCTCTCAGCATATTATTTGAGCACCGTGCGCAGCGAGCGGGCTCGGTACGATTATACATTTACGGCAGGTCGAAGAAGCTCTTGCTGGTGGCGGTCACGGCCTCGGCGAAATCGGGCAGGGGCATCTGCTTCAACTCGGCGAAGCACCCGGCGGTGTGAACCATCAGGGCCGGCTCGTTTATCTTCTGCTTTCGCATCGGCTCCGGCGACATGTACGGGCAATCCGTCTCCAACATCAATCTGTCCGTCGGCACAATCCCGACGGCCCGGCGAAGGGACTCGGCGTTTTTGAACGTAACGACGCCGGTAACAGAGATGTAAAAGCCGTAATCGAGAACAATCCGTGCCTGATCGGCCGAGCCGCCGAAGCAGTGAAAGACCACTCCTTTGAGCCGGCCTTCGAGCCGGATGAACTGATCCAGAATGTCCATCGTCTCATCGAAGGCCTCCCGGCAGTGAATAATCACCGGCAGGTTCATCTCTCTGGCGATTTTCAACTGGGCGGTGAAGGCCCGCCTCTGGTCCGGCCGTGGGGAAAAGTCGTAGTGAAAATCCAGCCCCGTCTCGCCCAGCGCCACGACCTTTTCGCCCCGGGCAAGCTCTTTCAATTCGGCGATTGTCCGGCCCGTGACATCTTTGGCGTCGTGCGGATGGATTCCGACTGCGGCGTAAACGTTCTCGAACCGGTTTGCAAGCTCGACGGCCCTTAAGTTGTGCTGCGGGTCGGTGCCTACGGTCAGCCACCCGGTGACACCCGCAGACCGGCTGCGCGCCAGGACATTCTCAATATCCCCGGCCAACTGCTCGAACGTCAAATGACAATGTGTATCAATCAGCTCCATCTTTTTCCCTATGGCACAAAGGCGTTTTCGTAGTGTCTTATCTGAGTCGGGGTTTTTTCGCCTAATACTATTGTCACAACGTCGAAACGAAATGGTCGCTCCTCGATATTGTTGGTTGCAAGGAAATAACGAGCAGTCCTGAGCATCCTGGTTTTCTTCGCTCCGGTTACGGCCGACTCCGACGGGCCGAAATCCTCGTTCGCCCTGGTCTTTACCTCGACGAAGACAATTGCCCCGTCCA
>JBDREF010000458.1:0-5786 GCA_043820045.1 Planctomycetota bacterium
AGTTAATTCGACTCTGTTCACCAGTCGCTCAAGAGTCGATACCGTGAGAGCCTGGCAGGCAATACGGACGAGTTGAGAGACAAGTATCGGCTCCTTCTCGAGAGAACGAGCAATGCCAAAAGCCGACCTCACCGAACGGACGGCAGACTCCGAATTGCCGTTCTCGGCATGAAAGACAGCCTCAAGGCTAAGCAATTTAACTCCGCCTTTCAGATTGCTCATGTCAGGCAATAAAGCCTCAAACCCCGCACCGAGATCAACAGGGTAGCGACAGTGTTCTATTGCCGCGCCGGCGTGGAGCAGCGCAAGCGCCTCGTTGTTGTCGGCAATGTACTGCAAGGCAAGGGCTTTGGCCTCATCGGGGAGGGGTTCCGTACGAGCGGGAAGCTCCGCCCGACCGATAAGCGGCAGAGATTCAGACTTTTCTGTATCCCACTGCTCGTAGTGCGAGAAAGCATCCATGATTGTATGGGCCGCATTCTCGGCATCTGCCGGTATTGTGCACCACTGGTCCAGCTCGGCACACGTCACGGGATAGCCGGCAGCCCGAATCGCGTCAATCCTGGCCCGCAGCCTGGATCTCAGGCTGAGCCTGTATATCCCAAAGGCAGCAGCGCCGATAAGGAGTAGAATTATCAGGACGTGAGAGATTCTCACTTTCCGACGCGTTTGTGGAATCGTTTCATCCACGTTCATATATTAAATCTCCCTTTGACAAAGCGCGCGCTGCGAATCAATATCTACAATACCACGCTTAAGCCGGCATTTGAAGTGTTTCTGTCAAAAAAGCTCGTCTTGAGACCGGAGATTTGGCTTTTCGATATTGCCGGGCGGCCGTATAATGGGTGCTTCATGGAATTCTTCCGCCGCCTAATTTGAAGGAGTACTAAATGGCAGGGACTATGACGAGACGCCGGTTTCTGGCTCAAACTGCCGGACTTGCGGCTTTGACGGCCGTTTGCCCCGGATGCCGCACGGGCGGCCCGCTCAGCGTGCGACGTCCCAACATCGTTCTTATCCTGGCCGACGATTTGGGATATGGCGACCTCGGCTGCTACGGCAGTACCGATATTCGCACGCCAGCGATAGACAAGCTGGCGACCGAAGGTGTCAGATTCACCACGTTCTATTCCAACGCTCCCGAGTGCACGCCGACCAGGACCGCCTTTTTGACGGGCCGTTATCAGCATCGCGTCGGCGGCCTGGAATGCGCCCTCGGTATCGGCAACGTCGGTCGGTATGACGACGCCATTCGACTGTGCGAGATGCATGACATGGGCCTTCCTGCCGAAGAGACTTCCATCGCCCGGATGCTCAAAGGACAAGGATACGCAACGGCAATCTGCGGCAAGTGGCACCTCGGGTACGAACCGAAATTCTTCCCGTCAAAGCACGGCTTCGATTACTGGTTCGGCCCGGTGGGCGGATCTATTGATTATTTCCATCACTGCGAATACACCGGCGAGCCGGCGCTTTACCTCAACGACCGACCCGTGGAACGTGAGGGCTACCTGACGGACCTGATAACGGATGAAGCCGTCAAATTCATCGAGCGAAGGAAAGACGCACCCTTCTTCCTCTATGTCCCTTACAACGCTCCGCACACTCCCTACCAGGGGCCTGACGATAAAAAGCCCGAGTCCGTCCCCGAGGCGGACTACAACAAGGGCTCGCAGAAAACTTACGCCGCCATGGTCGCCGCGCTCGATGAAGGCGTGGGCAAGATTATGATGACACTGCGGAGAGAAGGCGTGGCGGACAACACGCTGGTTATCTTCATGAGCGACAACGGCGCCAACAAAACCGGCGACAACTCGCCTTTCTCGGGGTATAAGGGTAATCTGTTCGAAGGCGGAATAAGAGTCCCGTGCATCGTCAAATGGCCGGGCAGGCTGGAGGAAGGCACGGTTTCGGAGCAACCTTGCATAACCTTGGACTTTTCCAGCTCGATCGTGACAGCGGCGGGCGCCAAACAGGCGGCAGATCGCCCGTTCGACGGGATCGATATCGTGCAGGCGGTGGAGGCCGGCGGGCCGGTTCAGAGACGCACCCTTTTCTGGCGGGCACGCAGGGGAGAATCAACTCGAAAAGCTGTGCGGGACGGCTCTCTGAAGTATATTTGGCTGGGCAATGGCGACAAGGTCCAGGAATATCTGTTCGACCTTGAGCGGGACCCGGCTGAGAAAAATAACCTCTTCGGCGAACGAAAAGAAGATGTTCAAAGACTCAAAGCACTCTTGCAGAACTGGGAAAAGGAAGTAAGGCACAAGCGCTGACTTTTTGGAGATAGAAAATGAGCAAAAATCAGGAACAAACGACAAGACGCAGATTCTTAAAAGACTCCACGGCATCGACGGCGGCAGTTGCGCTGGGACTGAACGTCATCGGAGCCGGTGCAACCAGAGCTGCGCGCGGGGCCAATGAAAAGATTCGCGTGGGTTTTATCGGCGTGGGCAACCGCGGAACGCAGCTTCTTGACGGCTTTCTGAAGCAGGATGACGTCGAAGTTGCGGCGCTTTGCGACGCGTACGAGCCTTACCTTATGAGGGATTATTCAAAAGTCGATAAACGGCTCAGAGACGCACTTGGCGGCAGGATTCCGAAGATGACGGAGAATCTCGGTGACAACGTGACGCGGTACAAGGACTTTCGCCGGCTGCTCGACCGCAAGGACATAGATGCGGTCGTCATCGCCGCGCCCGACCACTGGCACGCCATTCAGGCCATCATGGCCTGCCAGGCGGGAAAGGATGTCTATGTTGAAAAGCCGCTGTCGGTAACCATACACGAAGGCCGTAAGATGGTTGAAGCTGCGAGTCGCTACAAAACGGTTGTCCAGGTTGGACTCCATCGCCGCTCGTCCAAAGAATACATGCAGGTGGTCAAGGACGTTCAGGCCGGCAAAATCGGCAAAGTAACAGTCGGCAGAGCCTACCGCATCAGCAATATGTCCCCGAACGGAATAGGCAGATGTCCCGATACGACGCCGCCTGAAGGGTTGGACTGGGACATGTGGCTCGGCCCGCGAGCCAATCGCCCCTACAAGGACAACCTGGCCTTTTACAAGTTCCGCTGGTGGCAGTCCTATTCCTCGCAGGTAGCCAACTGGGGCGTGCACTACTGCGACGCGATGCGATGGATAGTGGGGCAAGAGGCGCCCGTGTCGATATCGGCGCACGGCGGGCGCTTTGCGATTGACGACGACCGAACGATCCCGGATACGATGGAGGTGATTTTCGAGATGCCCTCGGGCATACTGCTGGTCTTCGGGCAATACGAAGCCAGCGGCGGGGAGGCCCTGACCGAAGGAGAAATAGAGCTGCGCGGCACGCTCGGCAACCTCAACTGCGGTACCGAAGGCTCGGGTTTCAAAATCATCCCGTCGCGGGGCGGGCAATTTCAGGAAACCGCCCCGAGGATCGAGCCGATGGAAGGCAGGAAAGTGGACGGCGATCTTACCGTCCAGCACATTCGAAACTTCTGCGACTGCGTAAAGAGTCGAAAACAGACCAATTGCGACATGGAAACCGGGCACCGCTCGACGTGCTTCGCCCTGCTGGCGAATATCGCCCTGGCCACGAAGTCTCGACTCGAATGGGACGCTAAAAATGAGCGATTTGTCGATAACAAGAAGGCCAATGAGCTGCTGCATTACAAGTATAGAAAGCCGTGGAAATTAGGCTAATATTTTGTTATGATTGATTTTGTAGCTTGTCATTCCCGCGAAGGGGCCTGTTGAAAAACGTGAGATTGCTTCGTCGCTATGCTCCTCGCAATGACACAGAGTGCGTTTTTGGGTCATTGCGAGCGATTCGTAGAATCGCGCGGCAATCTCAAGGTCCCATTCGGGGATTTTGGCAACAGGCCCGAAAGTGGGAATCCAGAATCGTTCGCTTTCTGGATTCAGTACCGAGCGAGCACTCGTAGGGTGTGTCCCGGCGCGCCGGGATTGCACACGCGGATTAGACTTGCGAAATGCGGTAATAGTTCATGGAACAGAATGCCGGTGTTGCGCATCGTAACAGTAAACGCTAAGTGTTTGGCCAGAGCAAAGGGGTGAGATTATGCGAAAACGAACAGCTTTCACACTGATAGAACTTTTGGTTGTTATTGCCATTATCGCGATATTGATGGCGATATTGATGCCGGCGTTAAACCGCGCCAGAGAGCAGGGCAAACGTGCGGCCTGCCTCAATAACTGCAAGCAGATGGCGCTTGCCTGGAACGTTTACGCCGACGATTACGATGGAAAAATCGTAAACGGCAACACAAGCACCGGCGGGCACAACAAGGACGGCACGTGTTGGGTATATTGGCCCGGCCGCGGCGCCTCGGAACAGCAGCGAATCGACGGCATAAAACGCGGGCTGCTCTACGAATACTGCCCGAACATAAAATTGTACAAGTGCCCGACCGGTGTGCGGGGGGAAATAGTGACGTACGCGATAGTCGATGCCCTGAACGGCTACGACGCCATACCCGGCTCCGAAGGCATGGTTGTCAAGAGCAGGACGCAGATTCGCAACCCCGGCCAGAGGGCCGTCTTTCTCGACGAAGGCAGACTGAGCCCGGCAAGCTGGACCGTCTGGTACAGTGAGGAGCGATGGTGGGACCAGATCACCGCCAGACACGGCGACGGCACGAATTTCTCCTTCGCCGACGGACACGCTGACTACTGGAAGTGGAAGGACCCCCGGACGATAGAGATCGCCATGATGGACTACGACCAATGGCAAAGCTCCGGCCGGCAAGGCAACTTATCCCGCTCAACAGGCAATCCGGACCTGCACAAAGTCCAAAAGGCCGTATGGGGAAAATTAGGCTACACCCCAAGCCCAATTCAATAACGACCAAAAAAACGGAAAGCCACCGACGCCGTCCTGAGCGTAGTCGAAGGAGCACACAGAGTTCACCGAGAATTCCAAAACGTAGGGTGGGATCTGCCCTGAATTAGCCGAAACCCTGAGCCTCATGCTACCCAAGGTTGGCACTGTTTCAATCTTGCCTCGTTGATGACCATTAAGGCAGTATGAAAACCATAAAAAGCCTTTTCCGATTCTTGCAGATGCCAATCTGTACCACAATGCCAGCCGCACGTTCCTCGTGGCGGCCAAAGCGGGATATGCAAGTTCATTTGGAGTGAATAATACCAGCCGTCGTACGGCCAAAAGGCCACAAGTAGCATCAAATCGCGAAATTGAAGCCCGATTTTGTAGCTACCCCTGCTAAGTGTCTCTACATCCATCTTCGTTATATCCTCACTGATCTCCGCTGGCCAGGTAGCACACTGTAACCAACTGAACTGCCTCGTAGATGAATGGTGCTGTGCAACGACGATGACACGCGAGGGAAGTGTATGTTCGTTGCCATAGATATGACGACAATGTTCTTGGGGGACGTTGTGATGAAAATTCGAGGAGCTATTCAGTAACCATGCGGTTTTGCAGGCCCATCGGGCCAGCCGAGTGCGATGTTCAGGGTCAAGGTCCCTCACATGTTGGTGAGTGTCCATAAGTTGAATTAGCAAGGGCTGGATAGAGCCTTCCAAACTGCTCATCCATCCATTATTACAGGTCGCACAGACTCGTCCCTCAAGAAGTTCATCAACCGTCTGCTTTCGTATTGACAGGATCTTGCCAGTTTTTGAGGACTGGTGATTTGGAGTTATGGATTCGTTTGTCACACTCAAGTGCTGAGCAAGCCATACAGGAATGATATGTTCTCTACTCCTGTTCCTGTTATCAAGCGGAGCTTCACAAAAGAGGCAAGATTTGGGAATGTGTTCA
>JBDREF010000459.1:0-8561 GCA_043820045.1 Planctomycetota bacterium
AAGGCATATGAAAACGAAATCCAAAGACGAAAAGGCTGACGAACTTCGTCCCGAATACGATCTTGCCGCCCTGCTCAAGGAAGGTGTGCGGGGAAAGTATGCCAAGCGTTATGAGCAAGGGACAAACCTCGTTTTACTGTCACCGGATGTGGCGAGGGATTTCCTAAATGATGAAGCAGTGAACGAAGCGCTTCGGTTAGTTATACAACTTAAAAAGATTGCAGGCGGCAGGAAACGCAGGGCAGCCGGAGCGTGATGCAATAAACCAAGGGAACGGGTGAAAGGTCAGTACGTAATGTCAGGATTGATACTGGAAGTAGTAAACTGAAAAAAATCATTAATGTTGTATAGCAAATGAAAATAGTGATAGTAAAGCGTCACATATGAAAGGCAGTTGAAAAAGTTCCATCCCGTATAACCATGCAGGAGCGAAATATGGACTGGCTGACAAACACCCCGTTTCCTATAAAAGAGCGGGGTTTTTTTATAACAAATTAGGAGGTCGCAGAGGGTTTTATACCGATTCATATAAACAAGTTAGAGCATGATGATGAATAGAGAGATGAGAAAAACCAGGATAAAGGATCAAGCAAAGGATAGCAAATGGATTGATCCTTTCTCAGAAGAAGAGATTAACGAGTTTTTTGAAAACCGTGACGAGAATAGCGAGGCATGGCTTTCAAAAGTCTTAGATCCGAAAGAAGCTGCCAAGGTATTTGCAAAAGAAGCACTTGCCCTTGAAAAAGACTTTGGTTTGGAAACCATCATAGCGACAGATAAGAACGCTGTTCCAGTTTTTGATGACGACATACGTTTCGAATACATAATTGCCGTCGAGGATTTTGAGAGTAGACTTGACGACGGTGGTGAAGCTGTAGCCGTCTTCATAAGAGAAGAAGGTAAAGTTATCGCTTTTGGTATTGCCAGCAAGGATGATCAAGAAACAGAAATCGAGGTCATCGAGGTGGAAATCAACTCCAGCAGGAGAGCGGGACTGTCAAAGGAAATTGAAATAGAAAACCTGCAATTTACAATTGGAGTTTCCCACCTCGTCCTATTGAAACTGTTAGAACATTGTCGAAGTTCGATATGGTCGGACGCTACAAATGAAAGCTCAAGATATGTTTTCAAGTCGCTTGGGTTTGTCCGTGATGAAGGTAGCGCCAACCCATGCATTTTGAGGAAAGATCTGAGGAAAGAAGAGTAATACCAACGGGTGCTCTAACCAGCGCCTGGAGCCGACCCGACCGCGTGGAAGCCTGTTGGTATTCCCTGGAGTCCACGGCGCGACGGCTCAGGCGCACCCTGTGTGATTCGTCAGAATCAAACCTCTCTTTCGTTCCAGTGAAGGAAAATGATTGTTAGTATTCAGCAACTTGTAGCTCAAGCAGAGCAAGCCGAACAGCAGAACCAGTGGGTGCAAGCTGCCGAGTTGTATTGTAAAGTGTTGGAAGAGCTACCCGATAACCAGCAAGCGAGAGAGCAATTAGGTTGGTGTCTTTCGCGCGCTAAAGAATACAAGCGGGCAATAGGGGTTTTTCAGGAGTTAGCCCAAAGCCAACCCCAAAACGCAAAATGGCCTTATATGATTGGCTATCAATACCATGAGCAAGAGCAATGGCGCGAAGCCGTAGGATGGTATGAAAAGTCACTCAGACTAAACCATAACTATATCGTGGTTCTATATCGGAAGGGGTATTCTCATTTTAAGCTGGCGCAAGTGGGAGAAGCATTGCAGGCTTTTGAGCGCTGTCGTACTCTTTGGTATGCTCTCCCGGAAGGCCCGCTCAAAGAGAAGGACAAAAAGAACTGTGTAAAGGCAACCTATCATCAAGCAGAAGTTTTAATTGAGAATCCGCGCAAGATCGAAGGTGCATTTGAAGGGGCCACTCGTTTGCTTGGCGAAGCGATAAAACTCGACCCACAAAATCACAACGTTTATTATCTTTTGGGAAAAGCCTTATTGGAAGATAAACAGGCCGAGGAAGCAATATCTGCTTTTCAAGAGTCAGATCGGTTAGAACCTAATCAAGATTATGTGTTGGACCGATGGGGGCAAGCACTGGCAGAACTCAAACGGTTTGTGGAAGCAGAACGGGTCTATCAGCGTATCCCGGTGAGTCAACGCAAGGGGTACATCATCAGAAACATTGGTAAAATACAGTATCAAGAGGGAACTTATCAACGTGCCATTACGACTCTGAAACAGGCTCTACAGAAAGATGGTCGAAGCCATTACGCTCATTACTACTTGGGGTTATGTTATCAAAAGACAAATGAGTTGGGGTTGGCTGTGCACGAACTCTGCGAAGCAGTGCGCATCAGGCAGAAAAATCATAACGTGCCTTTCCCTGAAGCACAGAAGGCAATTGACGAGATTCTGTTAGAGCATCCCGAGGCCACAAACACGCCGCAGCCGACTAATGCACGCCAACGCGGGAAAGTAGTGAAATTCAATGCGGACAGGGGGTTTGGGTTTATACAAGGAGATAATGGAGTGCAGATATTCTTTCACTTCAAAGACTTCCCGCGCGACGAGAAAATAGAAGTTGGTATGAGGGTTGATTATGAAGAAGGCGTGGGTGACAAAGGTCCAAAGGCCATTAAAGCAAAGCGCGCTGACTCAGGCAAGCGAAAAGCGTAATTGGTTGCGGTGTTTGGGATTTTAGGCCGATCTATATAAACGATGTTAGCTGCAAAGGAGAATCATAATGACAGCCGATGAAATTAGAGACGCTCTACGCAAGGCCGGACTTGACATTAAAATGGAGTCACGGCTTCCCAATGATACGGGTGTGCAAATGCATTTGCAGAACGGAGCGATTGTAAACTGCTTCGATAGTGGCAAATACAACGTTCAGGGTAAGAACACAGATACTGTTATAAAAGCCCTTTCTGTCAAGACCGAAAAGGGCGCTACAAAATCGTGCAGAATAGGAAGCGATAAGGTATTCGTTGTATATGGTCATGATACAGTAGTTCGGACTGAACTCGAGGCTATGTTACGTCGTTGGGGGTTGGACCCGATAATCCTAGATCAGCTTCCTTCTGAAGGTACCACCCTCATAGAAAAGCTTGAGAAGTATTACCCCAATGTTGGCTTTGCCGTGGTGTTGGCAACGCCCGACGATGAAGCATATCCCAAGGGCAAGGTCGATGAAAAAAAGTATAGGGCGAGACAAAATGTTGTTCTCGAACTCGGCCTACTGTTGGCACATCTTGGGCGAAGCAAGGTAGCTATTCTGCTCAAGGACCAGGAAGTCATGGAACGTCCGTCGGATATTCAGGGTCTTATCTATATCCCTTTCAAGACTGACCTGACAAGAGAGGCGGGTCTATTGCTTGCAAAGGAAATGGCAGCACAAGGCTACAATATCGATGTTAAGAAAGTATGACAGCTAACAACGTTATCCCGCCGATTACCCTCCTATCATCCGCCGAAGTATGGGACCGGGTTGACCCCCTTGCTCCAGACCTGGGGGCGGATCCTGCCGCGATGGGACTGGGAGAGCTCCCATACGCCCAGTTGTCAGGTCCGCAATTCGAGCGACTCTGTTATGAGTTACTCGTTGCCGAGGGCCTCTCGCCACGCTTCTTTGGACGTACAGGACAGCGGGATTACGGCGTGGACATCATCGTCGAGTTGGGCGAAACGCGAAGGGTCTACCAATGCAAGAACTTTGCGCATGAGCCCAAATGGGCCGAAGTCCGAGACGCGGTCACCAAATTCGAAGCAGATTGGCTCATTGGGGCCGATCTGCCTCGCCCACAGCAATTTGTGTATTGCTGTCCACATCCCTTGGACGACAAGAAATTGGGCGAATCCTGGACCCGATTCAAGGCTGATTTCCAACAGCGGACGAAGGTGGAGGTGTCTTTCTGGGACAAGTACGCGCTTGATACCCGCCTGCGGTGGCTGCCCGACATTGTCGCGGGCCTATTTTCGGATTCTTACGCAGAGCACTTCTGCAGGTGCGATGACTGGCGTGATGATCCATGGATCAGGGTACGCTGGAACGAAGCTCGCCACCCGTCGATAGAACGTTTCCTGAATTGGCATAAGCGAGGCTCCATCTATGTCTCCGACGAGGACGAACAGCATTTCCAGGATCTCTTGTCCGCTTCGCCAGTTCTGGCCATTCGCGGTCTCCCCGGATCCGGCAAGACATTCTTCGGCCTGGAGATGGGTTGTCGCTTATGCGAGCCGCGGCGCCGCCTTTACTACGCCACGCTGAAGGATTCCACCAATCCTGACCGTCTTTGGAAATCGGTGCGCCGGCGTGGCAGCTTGCCGTCCTTGTTCGTGTTGGATGACTGCCACTTTGATCTAAATTGCGCTGGCATAGTCCGAGAGCGTCTGGTCCCAGAGTTGAAGGGCGGCGCCGTAAAGCTCCTGTTTATCCTACGCGACCCTCCAGGCTCTGCGATCAATGAGTTCGATGATACCCCTGACTGGCTGATAAGCTTGGAACAAGATAAAGCCCTCATCGATATGAGGACCAGCCTAAACCGAACACGCACTGTCGCCGAGCATCTGCGAACCGACCTAGTCGGCTTATCGCAACTACGTTTGGAGAAGCTCCATCACTTCAGTGGTGGTGATTTGCTGCTGCTGGACGAACTCCTCAGTGGCATCCATTCGCCTCTGGAATTGGATGAGTTACGCCCCGAAAAGCTCTACCATCAAATTCGGTCCCGGTACTTTGAAGGTAATCGGATTCTTCCGACAATCCGGACACTGGCCTCTCTGGCGCAATTTGATCTTACGCCGTTAGCCTCCTTTCTCGATGGTGGGTGGCAGTCGGGCGAGAAGGCCCTAGCGGCCCCTCTCATGAACGAACTATTCGGGCCGCCTCGCTATCAGTTTCTCCATTCATCTCTCGCAGAACTCGTGCTTCGTGCACAAGTGGCCATGGAAATCGATGCAGCTCATTTAGAGCAAGACGTAGCGAAGGCGTCCGCAGGCGCGCTACTCACCTATTTGCAACATCTTCTGGTCTCAGGTGCTGCGAGGAATGTTCGCGAGATCGGGTTTATGGCGAACCTGGAACTCGTGCTGACGGGACGACTCAAGCTGGTGGAAGGATCGGTAGCGGCGGGGATTAAGGCCAGCGTTCTGGCGGACGAGACGATTCGAGCCGGCATTGAGGCGCACCTCAACCATTGCTCTTTCGCCTTTTTGAACGCCTGTCTATTCAACCTCTCCATAGCGGCACATCCAGCGATGAGACGCTACGTGGAACTGGTCGAGAAGCGCTTCCGACTCTTGTTCCAATACCGTCTTGATGGTTTCGATACAATTGGCTTGGAAACGGTTGGAACCGGCTTCTCTTCGCTGAAACGAAACGCTCCGGCCGTCCTCGCGAGGGTGGAAAAAGAGTTTGGCTCCGAGAAGTTCCTGCGCCTGATTGCCGCCAACGGTACTTTGTTCGAGCTGTTCATGATCCTGGAGTACGCCACCCCAGCCTTCCGGGAGGCGCTGATGGACCGGCTCGACCCGGACGGGGCCGCCGCCCTGGTGGATAAGACCATCGCCGCCGGGCGCGCGGTCGGCACGCTACATCTCGCCATGCGCGAACTGGGCGAGGCTGACCCGGCCTTGCTCGGGCGCCTGGAACAGGCCATCGGTGCGCAGCAGTTCCTGCGCCTGATCGCCGCCAACGGTACTTTGTTCGAACTGTTCATGATCCTGGAGTACGCCACCCCAGCCTTCCGGGAGGCGCTGATGGACCGGCTCGACCCGGACGGGGCCGCCGCCCTGGTGGATAAGACCATCGCCGTCGGGCGCGCGGTCGGCACGCTGCATCTCGCCATGCGCGAACTGGGTGAGGCCGACCCGGCCTTGCTCAGGCGCCTGGAACAGGCCATCGGTGCGCAGCAGTTCCTGCGCCTGATCGCCGCCAACGGTACTCTGATCGAACTGTTCAGGATCCTGGAGTACGCCACCCCCGCCTTCCGGGAGGCGCTGGTGGACCGGCTCGACCCGGACGGGACTGCCGCCCTGGTCGATAAGACCATCGCTGCCGGGCGCTCGGTCGGCACGCTGGATCTCGCCATGCGCGAACTGGGCGAGGCTGACCCGGCTTTGCTCGGGCGCTTGGAACAGGCCATCGGTGCGCAGCAGTTCCTGCGCCTGATCGCCGCCAACGGTACTCTGATCGAACTGTTCGGGATCCTGGAGCGAGCCACCAGCGCCTTCCGGGAGGCGCTGATGGACCGGCTCGACCCAGCCGGGGCCGCCACCCTGGTCAATAAGACCACCGCCGCCGGGCGCTCTGTTGAAAGCCTCCACCACACACTGAGGCAACTTTCCAAAATCCCGGCTCAGCTTGAACGCCTCGAAGATCTGCTAGGAGTCCACGGCTGGTGGTGTCTATTTGTCGGCGTTGGCACTCTGAATAGCATTAGCCAGAGCACCCAGGCCATGAGTGACGGTTTCCGCGAACGAATCATTAACGCCTCTTCAGACCTGGGTGTCCCGGAATGGCAGGGAATTATCGCACGTGGCCTTTTCTTGAACGCCTGCACCTTTGTTAGCGACAAACTCGCTGCCTATCCGGCAGCCAGCCGTAAGGCATTTTGCGAAGCACTGAGTCAGGTTGCCGGCCCATTGGCGGCCAAAGCAAGCTGGTTCGACCTCAACCCCAGCCACCCGCCAGCCAGTCTGGATTCCGACGAGAGTAGGATCCTGCATGAAGCACTGCGGATGAGGGTCGAAGGGATTAACATGGACGCCTTTTTCGGGCTGGATTTCCGCGAAGCAACCAACGCCTTAGCCTTCGCCTGGCGGGAACGTACCGACCTGCGCCCTCGTTTGGCCGCTCACTTCCTGGAGATTCTTCCGCCAACAACGGAATGGCCACGGCAGGAAGGCGTAATTGCTGCCCTACGTCTCGTGTTGACCATTGCCCGATCGGAAGCCATCCCGTTGCAGGATGCACAACAACTCCTCGCGACAACCGGTTTGTTCCTGGACCAGGATGTCTGCGCGGACACCCACACATTGCCCCTATTCCTGCTGATTTGGAACATGGTCGCACTGCATTACGAGCGCGTGGCCAATCACTCTTTTGACGGGGCGTTGCCGAATAAGTTGGTTGAAACACTCTTGGACCTACTGGAGCAACGCGTCCGTTCCAAAGGCCCGAACAAAGAAAAAATTGCCCAGTTAGCGCTTGCCGGCCTGCTCGGGTTCTTGCTGCCTTCAGTTACTGCCAAGCTGCGCAACATCATCAAACCGCTCTCAGATGCAACGCCATGGTTGGAGAAGGAAATTATTAAGGATCAGACAGGATTCGTGCCCGCTTTGTTCGCGCTGGAAGCGATCGCTCTGCATAAACAGAGTGAGGCAGTGTTCAAGCCTTTGGTCTGCGCGAAAGTCTTATTGAAGCTGGAAAAATACGAGGACATAGGCCCGGCAATAGAACATCTGCGCGAGCGTGTGAAACGTCATGGAAAGCGCCGGTAGGGGGCCAGCATTGACCATCGACCATGCCAAACTGTGGTAGGTTGAAAAAAATGCACACCACTTTTTAGGTAAGAAACCAAGACGGAGGCGTGGAAATGGAAGGGTGCGCAGACAGTGCGGTACTACAGGTTCTGCAACTCTTTCACGGCCCATAGTTTAAGCGGTAATCCTCGGTTCAATTTCAATCCGAAAACCATTGACACAAGGTGAAAGTGATGTTGCTTGCTATCGGGCTTTGATCTCATCCTTTTTCGGAAAGTATGCATCAACCGTTGCGCCACGATGTTGCACGAGAGATGAGGGTAGGTCCCTCGAAGTCGGCTTGCAGGAGCAGACTTCAAACCGCCTCACGCTGCTTGGGGTTGAAAGGCCTCGGGTGGTGAGCGGATGAGGAAAAGGCGTACGAGGATACGTCAGGTAAGGATCAAGAAGGTGAGCGATGAGCGAACCAATGGAAGCGTCGAAAGCGTACACAGATGGTGTCAAAATTGGGGCCTCGGTTGAGCTCCAAGATCAGCGCAGGAGGGACCTGCTTACTGCCTACGTGGCACCCGGCGTACAGTTGGCACGAGCTTGATCCGGGCTCTCGTGTGGAACGTGGGAACCCTTCACGGGATGATAAGAGAAAACCCTATAAGTGTAGCCCACGAAGGGGGAAAGTATCGATGCCCTTGAAGGGGACGGATCATCCTGTAGTAGTGATGAAATTCCTGTAATGGGAATGGAGCGAAGGGGATGAGTCAGCTCAAAGAGGGCAATGGCCAACCAGATTACTGGGAGGAGCCCTATCTCTCGGCGTCGGCTTGAAGTCGAGAGGCTTCAAGAGAATGGCTGACACGAGCCGTATGAGTCGAGAGGCTCACGTACGGATCTGTGGGGGTCTGGAGGTGAGATTCCTCCGGTCTACCCGGAGATGAACCCCTTTTTCCCCTACCCTTCTGAAAAGAAAATCCCATCACAATCAAAAATTCTCTGCCTATAGCCCCTATAGTCTCTATAGCTCCTGTGTTCTTTGACTTTTTCCGACGTGAGCTTCTACCATCCACTCAAAAACGGAGGCTCATATGGAAAAGTCAGGAACCGACACGGGCAG
>JBDREF010000460.1:0-10836 GCA_043820045.1 Planctomycetota bacterium
GTTCTTCGTCTGCGCAGCCAACCGACCACACCCACGCCGATACTGCCTAACAGCACAGCACCGGGAGCCGGGACTGGCGCCGGTTGCGGATCTGGATCGGGATCGGGCTCAGGCTCCACATATGGCTCGTAGTTAACGGTAAGCTTGGCTGACTTCAACGTCACTGCATAGCTGGTGCCTGTAGCATCAATGTCCATGGTTATGTTCACCGTGCCGTCCATCAGTTCCGCCAGAGCAGCAGCATCCAGGTTGAAAGTCGTTGTCTTCCAAACTCCGTCGCCTACGACCAGTTGACCCAGCAGCACGCCGTCCGCTCTAATCCGGTCAACTTCGGAGGGATCGACGTCGTATGCATTGATCTCCAAAGTCGCCCAGTTTATCGAGCCCACAATATCACCGGAAGCGATGGTATCATGCGTCCATCCCCAATCCTGGTTGTACCAGCGATAGTAAGGCGGCATATATTCTGTCTCACCGCCTGGGAGGAAATACGTACCGGCCTGACCGCTGCCGGAGTTTACCGTGTCCACATATGTAATGCTGGCCTGTGCCGAGCCGGCTACAGTCAGAATCAGAATTGCCAGAGCAAACATCATTGACAACTTCTTCATCCCATTTCTCCTTTCAATTATCATCAATCCTTTTCTGTTGATACTTCTTTACTTTACTTGTTCGCACGAACAAGTGGTTTCGACAAGAGTTGCGCCGACCTTCCACCTGAAGGATCTCGCGCGGCGACCCCTCGAGGCGCATAGTCGGCAAGTGGCACCGGCCATCCCTTGCGGGAGTTGCCGATAGAGGCAAGATTCGGATTGATAACGCGCTTAAGTACCTTTAGAGGGATGCGGGCCAAACCTCGACAGTGTCCTTGCACCGGAGCCGTCACCGAAACGGGCGGCAGCAACGTGCTCAACACTGCTCGGTTGAGCCTAACACCACTCCTCCTTTTCCTGCCGTATTACCTTACTCCAACTCTGTCCATTACCTGATCACGCATCAGGTATTTGCCCAGGACCTATGGATACGTAATACGCGGTGAAACAAAGCATAAACGAGCCCGCTCCACCTAATAACCTATTTTACCAGATGTCCTGTGGCGGGGTCAAACAAAAATTACCTAAATTTTCTAAAATTTCCTTATTTCTCGTATGCGAGAATTGGATTTGGAGTGCTCCGGGCCGGCAAGCGGCTGGCGTTTTTCGGGTCCCAGAGGGTTGTTGCGGGGCCCCGAACCATAGGATATTGAGCCCGAATCGGCAGGAGAGCCCCTTAAGTGAGGGACGACGGACGAAACGGCCCCTCCCGCTGGGGGGGGCAGGTCCATCGTCTCCCCTTGCCCATCATTGCCCGGCCGCAGCGCAGAAAAAAGGGGCTGTGCCTACAGGGTTCACAGCCCCCAAGAACCCCTGATTCGTTTTGCGCCTACAGTGTTTTTCGTCTTCGCAGCCAGCTCACAAGACCGGCGCCAATGCTACCCAGGAAAATGGCGCCCGGAGTCGGCACGGTATTAGTATCGAAAGTCAGGTTATCAATTGCAAATCTGCCGGCAAGCTGCTCGTTGAAATCAATGACTGCCCGGCTGATTGGCGTGCCGCCGTACACAAACTGGTCCTCCGACCACATAATAAGCGGGTAGGTATTCCGCGAGAAAGTCCCGAGCGAAACAAGCGATGAGTTGAAAAGCTCGACTGAGTATGCTGCTGTCCCGGCATAATAGCTGTTAAATGAAACGCCGAACTGAAGCAGGTTGGTCGGCGAGGCGAAATCGAGGGTAAGAATTCCCGCCGAATTGCCCTCAAGCACCGCGCCTTGCAGATAAGTTATGTCGCCCGGGCCTATCGTGTTGTAGAGAGCATCTGTCGATGGGCTGCCTCCTACGGCAAAATCAAATGTCACCCCGTTGTAGCTCAGGCCGTCGGCCTGCTGAGTAGGCAGCTCGTCGAAAGTCAACGTGACGGCGGCATCGGCCGTTCCTGCCGACATAAGCACCGCTAAAATGCAAAACGCCGCCAATTTCTTCTTTATAGCCATTTCCATCCCCCCCGCGTAAGACTAAGATTCAATCATCAATAAGGCATCACGCATTCAAGGCAAACATCAGGAAGAGACTATAAGCCCCCCATTTAGGCTCTGTCCCCCCTCCATTGATGGTCTTATTGTACCAAATTCTACATGCTCTTGTCAAGTGTAATGTCGTCGAGGATTGCCCATTTTCACAGGTTTGTCTCAGGGACCGAAAATATATGTGATTGATTATTTACTATTTACTATTTACTATTGTGCCCGATGCTCGATGGTCGACGAGAATGCAGAATCAATAGTAAATATTCAATAATAAATAGTCAATTCAGAGGAAGTCCTGGCTATGGTCGCACTCGGAGTTTTGTTGCACGCATTAGGCGGCTTTGCTGCGGGGAGTTTCTACATTCCCTTTAGGAAAGTTCGGAACTGGGCGTGGGAGAGTTACTGGCTTGTAGGCGGCGTGTTCTCATGGGTGATTACGCCGTGGCTGATAGCATTTGCGACGGTTCCGGAGTTGTCAGGCGTTCTGAGCAAAGCGCCGGCTCAGAGCATCTTTTGGAGTTATGCCTTCGGTGTGTTGTGGGGCGTCGGGGGGCTGACCTTCGGACTATCCATGCGATACCTGGGCATGTCGCTCGGGTACGCTATCGCGCTGGGTTTCTGTGCCGTTTTCGGGACAATAATTCCCCCGATATATGCCGGCACTTTCGCCCAGGTACTCACCAGGGCCTCCGGCTGGACGACGCTCGGCGGCGTGCTTGTCTGTATGATCGGCATTGCCGTCTGCGGCTGGGCGGGGATATCCAAAGAAAGAGAACTTTCGGAGGAAAAGAAGAAAGAGGTGATTGGCGAGTTCAACTTTGTCAAAGGACTCTGGATAGCGGTATTCGCCGGAGTGATGAGCGCGTGCATGGCCTTCGCCATAGCCGCCGGAGAGCCGATTGCCGCGCTTGCCGAGAAAACCGGAACGGCCTCTTTGTGGAGAAACACGCCTGTTTTCATCTTCATACTCGCCGGCGGGTTCACAACGAACTTCATCTGGTGCATGTTCCTTAACGTCAGGAATCGCACGACGAGAGACTATATCGAGAGCCGGGGGGCTTCGCTGACCGCCAACTACATTTTCTCGGCGCTGGCGGGTATTACGTGGTATCTTCAATTCATGTTCTATGGAATGGGTACCACGAAGATGGGCAAATACGGCTTTTCCAGTTGGACCATACACATGGCTTTCATTATAGTCTTCAGCAACATCTGGGGATTAGTCCTTCACGAATGGAAAGGGTCGAGCCGGAATACGCATCGTATTATTTGTGTGGGCATACTTGTGCTGATAGCATCGACGTTTGTTGTCGGACTTGGAAGCTACCTCGAATCGATTGGTCGATGATGCTTCGAATCCGGAAAAAGCGGGAAAGACAGTTTATATTCGAGAGGCAGTTGAAAGAGAGCCTACATGACACTTTGAGATTGCCGCGCGATTCTACGAATCGTGGCCGGTGTCGGTAAGAAAATAAGCTGTAGGGTGTGCAACTTGTTGCACACGCGAGTTTGATCGGCTTGCTGTACACGCCAGCCTAATCCGCGTGGGCAAAAAACGGAATTTGCCCACCCTACGAGTGCCTCCAAGACCTATTTTCTTAGGAGGAGCCCTTCGACCAGGCTCAGGGTAAACTCCGCGACGAAGTCACCGGGATGGCATGCGCCACAATCTCACCTTTTTCAACAGTCCCTCAAGTGAGAATCAAAATGAAACACAAAGAGACAATGACCCCGAGACAGCGCGTTCTCAAAGCGCTCAATCACGAAATTCCCGACAGAGTGCCCATCGACCTCGGCGGCTTTCAAACAGGAATACACACCAGAGCGTACGTCGAGCTGCTTGCCTACCTGGGCATTGCTGACGAGATAACGATTCTGGACCCCGTCCAGCAGCTCGCAAGGCCGTGCGAGCAGCTTCTCGAACGCTTTCACGTTGACGTCCGTTACCTCTGCGCTCACGGCCCGGACGGTTTCGACGGCTCTATCCGGCACAATGAACGTGACGGCAAACTCTGGCACGATCTCAGGGACGAGTTCGGCGTCGTCTGGTCCATGCCGGATGAGCAGCAACTATACATGGACATTTCACATCATCCGCTGGCCGATGCCGCGATAGAAGATCTGGACCACTATCCGTTCCCTGTCGGCAACGATCCGACGCGCTTCACCGGCGTTCGCGAAAAGGCTTTGGAGATGAGGCGACAGACCCCTTATGCCATATCAACCGGCATCGGAGGAGTGGTTTACGAGATATGCTGGTACATGCGGGGACTGGAGCGATGGTTCATGGACATGATTGATAACCCGGCGTTTTGCGAGGCGCTGCTTGACAGGACCCTAACTTTCTGGCTCGACTATTACACCGGTTTCATGGCCGAGGTGGGGGACATTGTGGATGTAGTCATGATCGGCGACGACATAGGCGGCCAGTCGGGGCCGTTGTTCAGCCCGGAGTTCTATAGGAAAATCGTAAAGCCCCGCCAAAAAAGGCTCGTCCGGCATATCAAGGCACTGACCCCGGCGAAGATCTGGTACCACACGTGCGGCTCGGTTATGGAATACATACCCGACCTGCTCGACAACGGCATCGATATACTCAACCCTGTGCAGACCAGTTGCGAGGGAATGGATCCGGCGGTACTGAAAGACAAATACGGCGATAGGCTGGTCTTCTGGGGCGGAGGCATAGACACACAGCATGTCCTGCCCTTTGCTCCGCCGGGCGAAATTCGAGAACATGTGCGAAAGAACCTTGAAATCTTCAAACCTCACGGCGGCTACGTCTTCAACAACGTTCACAACATCCAGGCGGGGGTTGCGGCTGAGAATGTGGTGGCCCTGTTCGATGCCGCCTGCGAGTTCGGGTTCTATTGATTTGACAGAGGGCTTTTCGGGCCCGGCCTATTCTGCGAATCCTTGCAGCCAACCGCACAAGACAAATGAAGTTGATATCTCACCGACTGTGCTCTAACATATAGTTGGTACATCCGGAAGAGACAATACCTTGCTTAAATCCACGGTAAATATGAACAAAGTGAACGGCGGAATCATACTAATAGGGAAGGTGTTTTACGTACTTGATAAGGAGAGTTTTTATGGCAAAGGCAACAAAAAAGAAAAAGCAGGCCAAATCGGCTAAAGGCAAGGATGCTCCGGTTTACACATGTTCGAGCTGTGGGAAGGTTGCAAAAACCCGCTCTCATCTGTGTTCTCCGGCCAAAGTCGAGCAGGTCTATGTCTGCCGGCATTGCGGCGCCTCTACCGGCGACCCTCGGCACGTATGTGCGCCGATGGTGGCCGAGATGAAATACGTTTGCGGCGGTTGCGGACGAGTGACGCCTTACAGAGGCGCGGTCTGCCAGCCGAAGGCGATTAGGTAGTTGCGCATCATGTAGGGTGTGCAACTTGTTGCACACGCAGCATAATCCGCGTGGGCAAGAAAGGCTTTTGCCCACCCTGCGATTTTGCGCTTCGCCCGGGATGAAATGTTTAGTTTCATCGTGATTCGACATTGCTCAGAGGAGTTTTCATATGAAAGCAGCGGTAATTCGAGAACACGGAGGCCCCGACCGGGTCAGAGTTGAAGATATTCCAGAGCCCAAGTGCGGCCGGGACGAAGTCGTCCTGGAAGTCCATGCCGCCGGATTGAACCATCTGGATATCTGGGTAAGGAAGGGCAGGGCCGGCCTCGAATTGCCGAAGCCGCATGTTCTTGGCTCCGACGCTGCAGGTGTTGTGATTGCCGTTGGGGCGAATGTGACAGACGTGAGTGTGGGTGACGATGTGATTCTCAATCCCGGCCTCAGTTGCGGCCTCTGCGAGCGATGCAGGAGCGGCGAGCAGAGCGAGTGTGTCTCGTTCGGGATAGTAGGCCTGAGCCGTCCGGGGACATTCGCCGGGAAGGTGGCAGTTCCCGCCCGCAACGTATTTCCCAAGCCCGCCCACATGAGTTTCAACGAGGCCGGGGCGTTCGTGCTGGCCTCTCTGACCGCGTGGCGAATGCTGATGACGCGGGCGCAGCTTAAGGGCGGCCAGACGGTTTTGATACACGGCATAGGCGGCGGCGTCGCCCTATGTGCGCTTCAGTTTGCCAGGCTTGCTGGCGCGAAGATAATCGTGACATCCTCGTCGGATTCCAAACTCGAGCGTGCACGGCATCTCGGCGCCGACCACACGATCAATTACAGGGCAGGTGAAGACGTGGCGCAGCGCGCCAGAGAGATTACGTCCGGTTCCGGTGTCGATGTTATTATCGATACGGTAGGGGGGGCCACCTGGCCGATTGACTTTGCGGCGGCGCGCCGGGGCGGCAAGATAGTCCTGTGCGGCGTTACCTCCAACGCCGAAGCAGTCACGAATCTCCGCACGCTCTACTGGAATCAGTTGACGATCTTAGGTTCGACGATGGGCTCGGATGACGATATGCGCAAGATGATAGAAGCAGTTACGGCGGCAAAACTAAAACCGGTAATAGACTCCGTGTCGCCGTTGGAAAATGCAAGGGACGCAATGGGCAGGATGGAGGCGGGCGAGCAATTCGGCAAGATCGCCCTGGAGGTTTCCGGTTGACCGGAAAGTCGTAGGGTGTGCAACATGTCTCTCGTTGCACACGCGGTAAATTCTCGAAAGGGGTTTTATTATGTCTTTAACAGCATCGCAAATGCTTGAGTTAGGAACGCTCGCACCGGAATTTAATCTGCCGGATACGGCGGGCAAAAAGGTTTCCCTGGACGACTTCAAGGATGCCCCCGCTCTTGTTGTTGTCTTCATGTGCAACCATTGTCCGTTCGTTAAGCACATACTGGACAGAATGGTCGAGCTTGTGAAGGAATATCAGGCAAAAGGAGTCGCGGTCGTCGCAATAAACTCGAATGATGCAGGCGGTTATCCCGAAGACAGGCCTGAGATGATGGCGAAGGCGGCGAAAAAATACGGCTTTACCTTCCCCTATCTCTACGACGAAACGCAGGAAGTTGCCAAGGCGTATCGTGCTGCGTGCACGCCGGATTTCTTTTTGTTTGACGGCGGAAGAAAGCTCGTCTATCGTGGTCAGTTGGACGACAGCCGGCCGGGCAATGGGATACCCGTCACTGGGGCTGACCTTACGCCGGCGGTTGACGCCGTCCTTGCCGGACGGCCGGTTGCCCGGGAGCAGAAGCCGAGCATGGGCTGCAACATAAAGTGGAAGCGGGGCAACGAGCCCGATTATTTGAAGTAAACGTCTATTTAGCATTTGGGCGATAACTTTAAGGGAGACAAGAAATGGCCGTAACGTTGAAAAAACTGGTTGAGTTGCTGAACAGGGATCTGGAGTTGGAGTATTCCGCGGCGATTCAATACATAAACCACGCGGCGGTGATGACCGGGGCCGCTTACGGGGATATCATAAAAGAAATCAAGATTCACGCAAACGAGGAAATCCAGCATGCGATGATTCTTGCCGACCAGATAGATTATCTCCACGGCAGCCCGAGTATCAACGTCGGCAAGATACAGACTTCGAAAAAGAACGATGAAATGCTGCAACAGGACCTGGACGGCGAAGAGGACGCGATAAAGAGGTATAAGGCCAGAGTGGAACAGGCCGAGCAGCTCAGGGAATTTGCCCTGGCCCAGCAGCTCCGGACCATTCTTGCGATGGAGCAGGAACACGCCATGGACCTGAGGCAGGCCCTCGGCAAGTAATGCCGCCGGCCCGAGCGCGGCCAGTTGCGAGACCGTATCATTAACGAGCGAGCAGGTTCGGTCATTGTGTGTAAACGTGCCGGCGAACTCATTGAGCAAAGGTGACGGAAATGATGAACATATTCATTTATGCGATGCAGATGGAAAAGGACGGCGAGGACTACTATTACCAGCTTGCCCAGCAGACGGACGACAAGAGCCTGAGAGCCGTCTTCTCGATGTTGGCGAAGGAGGAGGCAAGGCACTACGACATCATATCGAGGGCCAGGACCGCCAGGCCGCAGATGGCTGAGACTTCGATACTGTCCGATGCGAAGAATATTTTCGCTCAGATGGTCGAGTCCGGCGAGAGTTTCGACCCCGGGCCAGGAGAAGCCGGCGCCTATGTCAAGGCCCAGGAGATCGAGAAAAGGAGTATGGATTTCTACCGGGAAAAAGCCGACCAGGTCGAGGAAGAATACCAAAAAGAGCTTTTCCTGAAGTTGGCTGAAGAAGAAAAGAAACACTATTTTCTTTTGGAAAATATCATCGAGTTTATCGCCCGTCCGGAAACATGGCTCGAGAATGCCGAGTTCTGTCACCTGGAAGATTATTGATAGCGTTCCCGCCGTCTCGCGCCGAATTGCTCAGAGCATAGTCAGTGGATGCTTGCGGTTCTTCAGCGGGAACTCGACATTGGTCTTCATGCGGTGCGATTCATATACGGCTAATACCATCTCCAGGGCTGCGCGTCCGTCGTAAATGCTGCCCCTCGGCTGCGTGTCCGTCTCGATAGCCCGGATCAGGTCGAGTGCAATCAGGCGATTGCCGAAGCTGTGAATCGGGTCGCTGAGAGTTTCCGGCTTGCCAACTCCGGCGCTGGAGATTTGCTTCCATTCGGTCTTGCTGCTGCCGGCCTGCCACGAGGGATCTTCTGTGAACCAGATTTCCGGTGCTGCCCCGGTCGTCATCGTGAGTATCCCCTTGCTCGCGAAGACTTGCAGGCCGAATCGTTTCACCGCTCCGTGTGCGGCGCGCAACGTCGAGAAGTAGCCCATAGTTGTCCCGTCGAAACGATACATCGCGTGAATCTCGTCTCCGGCCAGGGGCCCGATGCCTTCGGCTCCGTCCCGGACCTCGTCTTTGGTGACGGGCTTTTGACTATCTCGAACTTGCGCGAAGCACCACTGGGGGTCGCCCGCGAAGAAACGCATCAGGTCCATGATGTGAGTGCCGAGCACCATGAGGTCCTCGCCGCCGCCCCGGCGGTCCTCTTTGCCTCTGCCTCGCAATTCGAGTATGTCACCCAGCCCTCCGTCGGCGATGAGCTGCCGCGCATGTCTCAGAGCCGGGCTGTAGCGGGTCTGGTGAGCGATGGCCAGTTTCAGATTCTGCTTCTCGAACGCGGCGACCATTTCATCCGCCTGCTGGAGCGTCTGGCACATGGGCTTTTCAAGAAAAACGTGGCAGCCGAACTCCGCGCACGCCAGCACCATTTCACGGTGGCAGTCCAGCCAGCGGGGGGCGACGCTTACAATTTGCGGGCGCTCTTTTTCGAGCATCTGGCGATAATCGGCGTAGGCGTTCGGTGCCTTGAGTCGTTTTGCCGCCGCGGCTCGACCCTCGGCGTCCTCATCCGCGACGGCCATGACCTGCGCCTGGTCTATGTCGTTCCATACGACGTCCAGCCCGTGGCCGTAGTCGCCTTTGCCCGTCCTGCCGATTACGGCTACGCGGTACTTCGAGCTTTTGGCTTTGGCACGGCTCGGCCGGCTCGCAGACAGCGCCGCCAGAACGGCCGCTGCGTTCCTGATGAATTCTCGACGTCTCATGGATTTTCTCCCGCCCTATAGTTGGTAGAAAACATGGGTGTGTCCCGGCGCGCCGGGATTGCACACGCGTCAGGTTCCGCGTGGGCAAAAAAGACATTTGCCCACCCTACGGCGGCGAGGCGTCGCCGGCCCTGACCCATGCCTCGTTAAACTGCACGTATTTTATCGTCTTGCTCGCCGCGCCTGCTTTGTCGTTGTGGTGATAACTGTAAACCACGTGCAAAGTGCCGTCGCGGCCCTGGACAATCGACGGATAGCCGCTGCTGGTGGCAATGTTCCTTTGGCGTCTGTCCAGTTCGAGGTGCCGCGTGTGTTGCCACGTCTTGCCCTCGTCGGTTGAAATCGAGATTGCCAGGCTGTGCCTGCCGTCCTCGGTGTCGTTGTAGGCCAGGGCCCAGTGGCCGTTCCGCAAAGTGACGACATCCGCTCCCGATCCCGGATTGGGCAACTCGGAATCTCTCACGGTACTCCACGTTAACCCGTTATCTTTGGAACTGCTGATGTGAAGGCGCTGAGGTGGCGGCCCGTTGTCGCGCATATAAGCGACCAGCGTGCCGTCGGCTTTCTTAGCGATGCTCGGTTGTATGTTTCCCGGTCCCACCAGCGGTTCGCTGAACTGCCACGTCCGCCCCCCATCGTCGGTGATGGCCATCAAGGAGAAGCTGAATCCGTCGGAGTAAAAGGGAATGATCATTCGCTTGCCGCCGACTATTACGGCCTTGTTCTTGGTCTGCCAGCCGACGCGGCGAAAGTACGGATATCCCATTTGTTGCTCGGTTTCCTTCCCGGAGGCGTCGCGCAGCCGGCCACGCCGCATCATGTCCTCGCCTCGCGCTTTGGCAAGAAGGTTTCCGCCCCACGCATCCAGCCTCTCCAGCATCCTGCTTTTCATTTGAGCCGGAATGTTCTGGTTTTCAGAGATATACTCTCCGTACTCCTTGATTTGTCTTTCAACGGATTTGACGAAACGGTCGTTGGGCTGTATTCCTCGTTCGGCCGGGTCGCCGGGCTTGAAATGCAGAACATCCTGCCACGACCATTCCGGCGGTCCGTCCGGCTTCATGTAGTTTTCGCTGATCCGGTATTTGGGCAGGGAAGTCTCCCACTGGTTTGCTATTACCGTGTACCACATCAGCCAGAGTCGGCTGTCGGAATCGAGAAAAAGTATCGGATTGATGTCAGGAAATCCGGGCACATCGGCCATCACGAACGGCTTGCTCCACGTCTGCTCGCCCGCTCGGAGCCTCGCTCCCATGATCGCGACGTCATCGGCCCA
>JBDREF010000461.1:0-8215 GCA_043820045.1 Planctomycetota bacterium
GCCAGCCGAAAGTCGCGTCTCTGCAATGCCGCGTTTATCAGTTCCAGTACGCCCGCAAAGGCGGGCAGCGGCTCTGCCCGAATTGTTTCTATCAGGTACCGCTCGCGCAGATCGGCCGCGGCTTTTACCTGCTCGTCGGTCAGCGGCAGCCCGTGTGCATCGGCGCCAGCCTTGACGTACTTCTCGGCTCCTTTGCCGATGCCAGCGTCAAAATCTTCCGGCCTGACACCCTTGAGGCCGAACATGTCATCGAGAACCCTGATAGTGACTCTGGCGTTAACGGGTTCTGTATCGGCGATCACCCCATCCACATCGAATATCAAACCATATAATTTATTCATAGAATCTAAAATATAGCATATAGCCCCCAGAGTTTCAACGATGGATTTAGTTCAAAGCTTACATTGGCGGTTTTTTTGAGTTTGCCTGCCGCACTTTTTGCTGCTTGTGCATTTTCTTTATACCAAAACGCCGTTCAAGCCATCATAATATTGATGATTATTGATCTCAAGCGGTAATGTTGTCTTTGGCAGGAATTGCCAGACTCGGCTGCGGGGTATTAAGGATTATGGACAAACGCTTTGAACTGGAAACAGAGCACCTGACAAAATCGTGGACGCGGTATGATGCGGATACGCTGCGCGATTATCTCGTCCAGGATGTGGAGGATCCTCGCATCAACGTGCAAAGTATCCTGACACGGCACTTTCTGTTCGAGCGTTTGTTCGGCGAGCGATTCGGGCATCTGATGGAACAGGAGCTGCGGTTCGGCCTGGTGGTGAACTGGCTGCTCAAGCTGCTAAAGAAATCCGTCAACGCCGAGCAGTTGCGGTCGGTGCTGGACGCACTACTGACGGGCGAAGACAACGCTGAAGGATTGGAGATACCAGCGTATGTATCCGAGACTTTTGACGGTCTGGCGGTGCCCAACTATATGTGCGATTTGCTGATTTGGGCCCCGGTTGAGACCACTGATGCGCCGATCCCGGAGTATCTCATGTCAACTTTTCAGGCGATTTGGCATGAAGTGCTGGCCGGCGAACAGCCTGAGCGTATCTCCGTGCTTGAGCCGGCTTGCGGCTCGGCCAACGATTACCGATTCATCGATTCCTTTGGTATTTCGCGGCTCATTGATTATGCTGGATTCGACCTGTGCGATAAGAACGTGCACAATGCCAGGCAGATGTTTCCGGACGTACGTTTCAGTGTGGGCAACGCGATTGAGATCAAGGCCGAAGACAAGGCCTTCGACTACTGTTTCGTCCACGATTTATTCGAGCATCTGTCGATTGAGGCGGTGGAAGTTGCGATTGCAGAGATATGCCGCGTTACACGATATGGCATTTGTGCCGGATTTTTCAATATGCACGCCGGGCTCCGGCACGTCGTCAAGCCCGTTGACGATTATTACTGGAATACGCTCAGTTTGGCTGAAACGAAGGCGGTCTTCAAGCAGCATACCTCAGCAGTGCGGGTTATACATATCGATGCCTTTCTGCGTTCGCAGTTCGGCTGCGCGGACGCCCATAACAAGGGTGCTCACACGCTTATCATCAACGTGTGACTGCGGTTCTTGGCATCTTGGTTGATGCGATTCGGATTTTGCGGTTGAACACGAATCCTTTTGCAGGTAAAATCCCGGCTCGTTTGTACGTATCTTTCATGGAGCCGACCGATGGCAGAAAAGCTTGACAAGCATGTCTTAAGGAACGGGATGGTACTTCTCGGCGAGCCGATGGAAGCTGTCGAGTCGGTGGCGTTCGATTTTATGCTGCCGGCGGGAGCGGCGCACATTCCGGACGGCTGCTGTGGGGCCGGGAGTGTTATCGCCGACTGGATTTTCAGAGGGGCCGGTGACAAAGACAGCAGGCAGCTCAGCGATGCACTCGACGGCCTGGGGCTGGTACGCGGCCGTTCAATCGGTAGCTCGCACATGACAATCGGCGGTGCTCTGGAAGCCGGTAATCTGGCCCAGGCCCTGGATTTGCACGCGGATATCGTACTGGGGCCCAGGCTGGAAGATGACCAGTACGAACCGGCGAGGCAGCTCGCAATTGACGAGGTGCTGTCTCTGGACGACGATCCGCGGCATAAGGTCATGCTCAAGCTGCGCGAACAGTTCTATCCGAGCCCGCTGGGACGCAGTGCCGTGGGTGAAATCGCCGATCTCAAGGCCCTGACAGCCGAGACTTCAAGGCAGATCATGCGGGACAACTTCAATCTCTCGCAGACGATTTTTTCTGTAGCGGGTAAATACGACTTCGATGCGGTCTGCCGCCAGGTCGGGGGGCTTTTCGATACCGAACGGCAGGAGAGCGCCAAGCCGGTGAAGCCGGGTCCCAGGGGGGTAAAGTACACGCACATTAAAAATGATGGTGCACAGGTTCATATCGCCCTGATGACCGGAACCGTCGGACCGACGGATGAGGACTATTACAATGCGAGAGTGGCGATCTCGGTTCTCTCGGGGGGGATGAGTGCGAGATTATTTACAGAAGTGAGAGAAAAACGGGGGCTGTGCTATGCCATCGGGGCGAGATACCACGGCCTGAAAGAAGCTGCCGGCATAATGTGCTACGCCGGCACGACGCCGGACAAGGCCCAGCAGACGCTCGATTGCGTCATCGGCGAATTTGGCCGGCTCGGCGATGGAATCAGCGAAGAAGAAATAGCCCGGGCCAAGGTGGGGCTGAAAAGCTCCTTAGTCCTGCACAGCGAGTCCTCCAGCAGCCGGGCCAGTGGAATTGGAAGCGATTATTACATTTTGGGCAGAGTTCGCAGCTTGGACGAAATCAAGGACAAAATCGAGCAGACCACGGTCGATTCGGTGCTGGCGTTCCTGCGAGGCAATAAGTTCATGGACTTTACGGTTGTGACTATAGGTCCGAAGGCTGTGGCGGTGAATTAGGACGACGAATGGAATTTAAGAGCGAGAAACTGGCAAACGGACTGGTCTTGATCGGAGAGATTAACAAATCCGCCAAGTCGGCGACGGTGGGTTTTTTCGTCAGAACCGGCTCGCGGGACGAGACCGAGCAAATAAGCGGCGTTTCGCATTTCCTCGAACATATGCTTTTCAAGGGTACTGAGAAGCTAAGTGCGCTTGAAGTCAACGAGGCGTTCGACCGGACAGGGGCGCAATTCAATGCCTTTACCAGTGAAGAGAACACAGTTTATTACGCCGCAGTTCTTCCGGAATACCTGGCCGAGGTTACGCAGTTGTGGGCGGAGCTGATGAGACCGGCGCTCCGAGATGAAGATTTCAATATCGAAAAGAACGTAATCAAAGAAGAAATTGCGATGTATAAGGACCTGCCGAGCTTCGACGTGATGGACCAGTGCAGGACTCTGCACTTCGACGGCCATCCTTGCGGCAACAGCGTTCTTGGCAGCGAACAGAGCATCGACGATTTGACGGCCGAGCAGATGCGGGGCTATTTTGCCGAGCGCTATGCGCCGAACAACATGGTGCTGGCCTGCGCCGGAAATTTCGAGTGGGACCATATCCGCTCGATAGGGGCGGATTATTGCAGCAAATGGCGGGAGCAGGTTGTCGCAAGGAAGCTGACGCACTCCGACGGCTGCAGGAAGAAAAAGAGAATTGAAAAGACGAATCTGGCTCGCGAGCATATATGCCTGATGAGCGCGGGCGTATCCGCCCAGGACCCGCGGCGATTTGCCGCTGCGCTTCTGGGCACCGTCGTAGGCGACGACGTCGGGT
Source organism: Planctomycetota bacterium (assembly GCA_043820045.1). GTDB lineage: Bacteria > Planctomycetota > Phycisphaerae > Sedimentisphaerales > Anaerobacaceae > JBDREF01. Next base: position 3,722 of record JBDREF010000461.1, read on the forward strand.
CGCGATTCTTCTGGGATCTGGTTGATAAGGCTATAGCGGAAACAGCAACGATGCAGTTCGGAGCGATGGACGGCACGGGGACGTTCTGCAGCTACATCCAATGCAGCACCGAGAATGTTGCGAAAGTACTCGATATTGTCACGGGCATTTTCGACTGCCTGGCCGAGAGCGGCATAACCGAAGATGAATTGAGAACGGCAAAGAACAAGGTATTAAGCTCGTTGGTTATCAAGAACGAGCTGCCGATGGGGCGGCTGATCGATCTCGGTTTCAACTGGATATACCTGGGTCAGCATCAGACAATAGAAGAGGATGTAAGTGCGATCAAAGCTGTTACCGTTGACGATGTCAATTCGCTGATAGAGCAATTTGAGCCGGGTGATTTTACACAACTGTCGATAGGGCCCGCGGGCAATAGTTGACGGTAAGGAGATAAGAATATGGGCGAGACATCAAGAAGAGAGTTTCTTAAAGCAGCGGGCCTTGTGGCAGCTTCGACGGGCACTCTGTCGATATTGCCGAGCTGTGCCGGCGTGGGTCAAACATCGGGAGGGCGAAAGGGCGGGCCGAATGTGATCCTGATAATGACGGACGACCAGGGCTACGGCGACCTTGGCTGTCACGGCAACGAAGTGATTGTCACGCCCAATCTGGACGGGCTCTACGCTCAGAGTATCCGGCTGACCGATTTTCACGTGGATCCGACCTGCTCGCCCACGCGTTCGGCGCTGATGACGGGGCACTACTCATCGCGCACCGGCGTCTGGCATACGATAATGGGTCGCTCGCTCCTAAGGAGGCACGAGGTAACGGTGGCCGACGTATTCTCGTCGAGCGGCTACAGAACTGCAATCTTCGGAAAGTGGCATCTGGGCGACAATTATCCGTACCGGCCGCAGGACCGGGGCTTCCAGGAGGTTTTGATCCATGGCGGAGGCGGGGTTGGGCAGGGGCCCGACTACTGGGGCAACGACTATTTCGACGATACGTACTTTCATAACGGCCGGGAGGAGAAGTTCGAGGGCTACTGCACGGATATCTGGTTCGACGGAGCTTTGAAGTTCATCGAGGCCAATAAGGATCGCCCGTTTTTCTGCTACGTCCCGACCAACGCGCCGCACGGGCCGTACAACGTGGCCGACAAGTACAGCAAGCCGTACCGGGACAAGGGCGTCCCGAACAACCAGGCCGATTTCTACGGGATGATTACCAACATCGACGAGAACATGGGTCGCCTGGTGCGCCGGCTCAAAGAGCTGGACCTGGAGGAGAACACGATTCTTATATTCATGACCGATAACGGGACATCGGGCGCGTATGGAGGGGGAATGCGGGGCAAGAAGGGCTCGGGATATGAAGGGGGGCACCGCGTGCCGTTCTTTATCCGCTGGCCCGGCGGGGGCCTGACGGGGCCGGCCGATATAGACCGGCTTTCGGCGCACATCGATGTTCTGCCGACGCTGATAGAGTTGTGCAGCCTGAAGAAACTGCAGGCGGTCGAGTTCGACGGCGCCAGTCTGGCACCGCTGTTGAAGGGCGATGCGAGCCGCTGGCCAGACCGTACGCTGTTGGTTCATTCCCAGCGAATCGAACATCCAGAGAAGTGGCGCAATAGCGCTGTTATGACGCAGCGCTGGCGGCTGATCAACGGCAAAGAGCTTTACGATATTCAGGCCGATCCTTCTCAGAAGAACGATATCGCCGCTGCAAATCCCGCGGTCGTTGAGAAGCTGCGGCGGTCCTATGAAGACTGGTGGGCGGACCTCTCCAAAGGATTCGACGATTACTGTGAAATTAGTATCGGTTCGGACAAGCAGAATCCGACAAGACTGATGTCGCACGACTGGCACAGCCCGAATCCGGCGTGGAGCCAGGGCTCAGTCAAAAACGGCATCAAAGCCAACGGTTTCTGGGCGGTGGAAGTCGAGCGGGACGGCACGTATGAGTTTGCCCTGCGGCGCTGGCCGATCGAGGTCAACGCGCCAATCAACACCGCTGTCGATGGCGGCAAGGCAATCAGTGCGACCAAAGCAAGAATCAAGATCGCAGATGTGGATCAGAGCAAACCGGTTGCCCCGGATGCGGCGGAGGTCACGTTCCGGGTGAAGCTCAAGGCAGGCAAGACACGTCTGCAGACGTGGTTTATCGACGACGAAGGGGCTTCCCGCGGGGCATATTACGCCTATGTGAAACGGTTATAGCCAGGATGAGAGGATGAATATGAGCAGACAGAGCAGAAGAGAATTTCTCAAGGTCACAGGACTTGCCGCCGGTGCGTTGATGATGTCCCGGCTGGTGCTCGGCAAAGACAAGCCCGTGAACAAGCCCAATATTATTGTCATCATGTCGGACGAGCACAACGCAGGCGTATTAGGCTGCTACGGCAACGACATTGTCACGACAGCGAATCTCGATTCCCTGGCTCGGCGGGGCGTGACTTTCGAGAGCTGCTACTGCAACTCGCCGTTGTGTGTGCCGTCGCGCCTTTCATTTACCTCCGGCAAATACGCCTCGCGGGTGGGGGCATGGAGCAACGACTGCTGGCTTGCCGGCGATGATTATCCTTCCCTGCCGCGTATCATGAACGCAGCCGGCTATGAATCGGTGCTTTGCGGCAAGATGCACTATGACGCCAGTAGGCGTTATGGGTTCAGGGAGATTGGCGGCAACATGAACAACGCTCGCAAGACCGGCAAAGGAGGGCGCCGTGACGCGGACGACCTCGCGCCCAAGGCGGGCCTTTCCCCACGCTTCGACGAATTTCACCCTGGAGACAAATCCAGCATCCTCAATCACGACCGCAATGTGACATCTGCGACGGTGGAGTTTCTCAAAGACCGCAAGTCATCGGATAAGCCATTCTTGCTTTTTGCAGGTTACCTTGCACCGCATTTCCCGATCATTGTACCGCAGGAGTACTGGGATCGCTACAAGGGCAGGGTCCCCATGCCGAAGATTCCCGCCGGTCACCTCGAATCGCAGCCGCGGAACTACAAGCATCTTCGTATCGGCTTCAACATGGAGGACGTGCCGGATGAAATCGTGCTTAAGGGTCGTGAACTCTACTACGGCCTGACGCAGTGGCTGGATGATGAAATCGGCAAAGTCATGGATTGTCTGGCCGACAGTGAAGTGACCGACAACACGGTCATATTATATACCACCGACCACGGGGAGAATATGGGCGAACACGGCCTGTGGTGGAAGAACTGCGTGTACGAGCACGCCAGCCGTGTGCCGCTGATTGTCAGTTGGCCTGCACGGTGGAAGGGCGGGCAGAGACGAACGCAGGCCTGCTCGCTGGTAGATGTAGTGCAGACCATCGCCGAGCTTGGCGGTGCTGACGTGCCCGGCGACTGGGACGGCGACTCCATGGTTCAGTGGCTGGATGATTCCGGCGCCGATTGGAAGGACCTCGCCGTCAGCGAATACTACGCCCACAACATCGCCTCCGGCTATGCGATGATTCGTATGGGCAGGTACAAGTACGTTTATCACACTCCGGCTGACGCAAAGCATCCGGCTGAGCGAGAACTGTACGATCTCCGGTCGGACCCGGGCGAGTTTAACAATCTGGCAGGTAAGGCCGAATATAGGGATCGCATCGCGGCGATGCACTCGGCCCTGGTCAAGGAACTTGGCGAGCACCCTGACAAGACCGAGCAGCGATGCCGTGCCGACTACGCCCGTGGGTACGCTCGTGAAGGTGCGAAGAAAAAGAAGAAAGCGTGATTTTACCCGCCGCGGCGAAAAAGGCGAAGCCGACCGGAATGCGGCCGACGGAACGTGAGGATATTATGCAAGAGACCGGTGGGATACCGAAATTCGATCTGGCCGAGCAGATTATGGCCGAGCAGCGAAAGATTGCTGCGACAAAGAGGAAAGGCCCGGGAAGAAAGGTCGAGGCCCCCAGGCAGCCTCGGAAAGCCGAGTCGATTGCCTCAGTCGTTACGCCGCCGCCGATATTATCAGAACAACAGCGGATCATCGCGGAAATAGTGGCAAGAGATATCGAAAAGCTCTTCACAGGCAGTGTATCAGGCTTTTGAGGGGCGGATACGGCGGACGCAGCTTTGGCTCAATAGTCTTAACCACAAAATTGCCTACGGCTGCAAAGAATTCATTTTCCCCGATATGTTCTTGCAATGCAGGTACGCAGGGCATATACTACAATCGAACGACTCGGAGAGGTGGCCGAGCGGCTTAAGGCAACGGTTTGCTAATTCTAAGCGGAAACTTTGTTATTTCACAACTACTGTACATTTCAGCGCTTAGCAAGTGGTAAATATCGCAAGAATCGCAGATACTGTATCTTTTGGTTGTAGTTTGGTTGTAGTAACATTTGCCTGGTGACTTCTGCAAAAACGGAGGATTGGGGGGTGGAAGATCACCGCCCTACCCATTTCGAACATTCCGTGCGGTGTAAATATGTGTGTCACGAAGACACGTGAGGTTTAACGTGTCGTGCTTCATGGAAGATGGAGGATTTGGCCC
>JBDREF010000462.1:0-5694 GCA_043820045.1 Planctomycetota bacterium
TCCCCATTTCGCGGGTCAATGAGTCTGTAAACGTAAGTTTTGAGCTTGCGCGCTACATCCGCTGGAAATGATTCAATCTCTGATTGGGTCATTCAAACCTCCTGCATTCTGTGTCCGCGGACAAGAGGGGCTATGGCCCAAGAGTCTTGGACAGTCAGTATGTGGTGTTGCCAATACATGGTTGCTGTTCGCTATTGCCGAAGAGGATAGCACGGCTCACGCCGTGCCGTCAAGAGGGTCGGGGAAGAAAGCCAAGAAATGAATAGTCTTTGTCTCACGTATTCTAAGGCGCGGGGTGGAGCTTTTTTTCTTGTCTTTTGGGCGGCTTAAGGTAGATTCTGTGTGAAGAAACCCTGTTTTGGAGATTTGGCTATGATAGGCAAGAAGATAAGACTCGAAAGGATAATCGACCGCAATTCGCACAGGACGGTGATTATCCCGATGGATCACGGCGTTACGGTCGGGCCTATAGACGGCCTTGCGGATATGCGCACGACCATCGGCAAAGTGGTAGCCGGCGGGGCTAACGGCATCCTGATGCACAAGGGCATCGTCCGGGCCGGGCACAGAGGCACGGGCAAGGACGTTGGCCTGATAGTGCATCTTTCGGGCGGTACGGCGATGAGCCCCGACCCGAACGCCAAGGAATTAGTCTGCACCGTCGAGGAGGCGATCAAGCTCGGCGCCGATGCGGTCTCGGTCCACATAAACCTCGGAGCCGAGACAGACAGGGAAATGCTGCGGCAGTTGGGACAGGTCAGCGAGCGGTGTACGGAATGGCAGATACCGCTGGTCGCGATGATGTACACTCGCGGGGCGAAGATCAAGGATGAGTACAACGTTGACAACGTAAAGCACGCCGCACGAGTCGGAGCCGAACTCGGTGCCGATATCGTCAAGGTCGTTTATACCGGCAGCGTCGAGAGTTTCGCCTCAGTGGTCGAGGGCTGCCCCGTGCCGGTGGTTATTGCAGGCGGCGCGAAGATGGACAGCGACAAAGACATATTCAAGATGGTCGAAGGCGCCCTGGAGGCCGGTTCGGCGGGAGTGTCCATAGGCCGTAACGCATTCCAGCACAAAGACCCGACCAAAATGGTCCAGGCCCTGAGCAAAATGGTTCACTCGGGCGCCACGGTTGACGAGGCAATCAATATGCTGAAGGACTGATGCACCGATCAGGTGCGGGAGGAAAAATGCTATGAGTTCAAATCGAGTAATCATAATGTTGACGGTCGCGTTTGTGGTTGCAGTTTTGCTCTTCGGCTCCGCCGAGATGGTGTTAGGCCAGGACCCGACAAAGCTCGTCAAGGCCAAAGACGGCTCCGGTATCGTCGGCTACAAGGATACGCCCGTGTTGCCGTGGTGTGGCTATCACGTGCATGACCCGGACCGGCCGGCCCCGCCCAAAGTTACACCGGGCAGGCCCACGTCCCCCGCCGCTCCATCCGACGCAGTCGTGCTCTTCGACGGCAAGAACCTTTCACAATGGAAGCCTTCCGACTGGAAAATCGAGGACGGCGAGCTTATCGCCGTAACGGGCGAGCTGGCGACGAAGGAATCATTCGGCGATTGCCAGCTCCACGTCGAATGGCAGGCGCCGAACCCGCCGCAGGGCAACGACTGGGACCACGGCAACAACGGCGTGATGCTCATGGGCCTCTTTGAGATTCAGGTCTTCGATACGTACACGACGCCGCTCTATCCCGACGGCCAGGCCGCCTCCGTGTACGGCCAGACCCCGCCGATGGTCAACGCCTGCCGAAAGCCCGGCCAGTGGCAGAGTTACGATATCATCTTCTTCGCGCCCGTTTTCAAAGACGGCAAGCTCGAAAAGCCCGCCTATGTCACCGTCCTGCACAACGGCCTGCTCGTCCACCACAACCAGCAGATATACGGCCCGACCGGCCACCGAATTATGCCGCGCTATGACAAGCCGATACCCGGCAAACTGCCGCTGAGCCTCTCGGCCCACAACAACCCGGTTCGCTTCCGCAATATCTGGATTCGCTCGCTACCCTGAGACCACAGAAGACTTCGATAGACCATACTTGTCAATTAACAATATTGACTTGGCGGACGAGTTGTGCTATCTTAGCTCTAAAGTGGAAGAACCATCATGTGAGGTGCCGGAAAATGACGAAACTGTTAGAAGAAGCCTTCAAAAAGGCGTCGGAGCTTCCAGAGACCGAGCAAGATACGCTCGCAAAATGGTTGCTTGAAGAGCTTGAGAGCGAGAGAGAGTGGGACAGAACTTTTGCCGAGTCACAGGATGTTCTCGGCCAACTCGCCGATGAGGCTCTTGATGCCCACAAGAAGGGGAAATCCAAGCCCATGGATTTCGATCGCCTGTGAAATCATCGACCACGGACAGGTTCTGGAAGTACTATGGGGAATTGCCTGCTGAGACACGGAGGCAGGCAAGAGAAGCATACCGCCTGTTCCAACAGTACCCACATCATCCGGGCTTGCACTTCAAACGGATCCACTCTACCAAGTCGGTATTTTCTGCCAGGGTATCGAGAAACTACCGAAGCGTTGGGATCGTGCTGGGCGATGAGATCACCTGGTTTTGGATCGGTTCTCATGCAGACTACGACAGGCTGGTCAAGTCAATGCGAGGCTCATGACAATCGAGTTCCTCTTGCTGTAATCCGCCGACCCCGCCACAGCACATGTTCAGCCGCGGCAACAACGGCGTGATGCTCATGGGCCTGTTCGAGATTCAGATATATATCACCACCAGGAAATCTACGATCGTGCTATTTTGCCCGGGCTATGTATGAGCCGTCGTCAGTGTTCACACGGACGACGTCGCCGACCTCGATAAACGGTGGAACACGTGTCTTCAACCCGGTTTCGAGCACAGCCTCTTTCAACTGGTTCATTACTGTCGCCCCCTTCGGAGTGGGCGTCGTGTCGGTAACGGCTAACTCGACCGACTTGGGCAGTTCGAGAGAGATAACGTTGCCTTTGTGTGTCAGGACCGTCAACGGCGTATTGGGCTTGAAGAACTTGATCGCCTCGCCAATCAGCTCGTCGCCGGCCGTAATCTGGTCGTATGTCTGGTTGTCCATCAGGATATGGCCGGTCTTGTCGGAGTAGAGGTACTCCATGTCCCGCCGGTCGAGATATGCCTGCTCAAGGTCGTCCGTCGAACGCAGACGCTTATCGACACTCGTTCCGTCGATCGGCGATTTGAGCTTAACCTGAACAAACGCCCGCAAGTTGCCCGGCGTCACGTGCGTCGCCTGTACACAGACGTAGAGTTTCCCGTCCAGCGTAATTGCCATACCTTTTCGTAAGTCGTTTGCCTTCACATTAAGTCTCCTGTTAGACGGACGTTTTTCGCAAAAACAATAACTCTACCGTGGCGGCATCTGTTCCGTCAAGGTCCTGTCGCCGGTTTTCCCGCCCCGCGTCGAATCGAAACAGAAGTTTACTTACCGCCGCGGTACGCCTATAATGGTGCGGCGGCAAAGGATTGTATATGGACCGAAAAGGAAACCAGTTCAGCACGTTCGCAGGGGTCTTTACCCCCTCGATTCTCACGATACTCGGGGCGATCATGTTCCTGCGCGCCGGATACGTGATTGGCGAGGCCGGCATTCGCAATACGATCCTGATCCTGTGCGCTGCGGAAGTTATAAGTCTGCTGACCGCCATTTCCATGAGCGCCATCGCTACCAATACCCCCGTCGCCGGGGGCGGGGCCTATTTTCTAATCTCGCGGGCGCTGGGTCCGCAGTTCGGCGGCGCCATCGGCCTGGCCCTGTTCCTGGCCCAGGCCCTCTCGGTTCCCTTTTATGTCCTTGCATTCACCAATTCGGTAGTGGTCCGCTTTCCGGGCGTGGGCGTGTGGTTTGTCGCGATTGCCCTGGGTACGTCGGCCGTCCTGTTTATTGTGAACCTGATCAGCTCGGGACTTGCCATTCGGATCCAGTACGTCGTGATGACCCTGCTGGCGTTGTCCATCGCTGCCTTTCTGGGCGGCGCCTTGGTTCTCTTTGACCCGGCGCTGCTCCAGGCGAATCTCGGTGCGGCTTATAGCAAACCCACTATCGGCTTCTGGGTGGTCTTTGCGATTTATTTTCCCGCGGTGACCGGCATTCTGGCCGGCGTCAACATGTCGGGCGATTTGAAGGACCCCGCCCGCTCGCTGGTGCGCGGTACGATGGCGGCCATAGCGGTGGGCTTTGTCGTTTATCTGGCCGAAATCATCCTGTGCGGCGGTTCGCAGCAGCGGGCGGACCTGTTGGCCCAGCCATTCGAAATGCTGATGAAGAACGCCTTGTGGGGCACCGGATTTCTGGTTCTGATAGGGGCATTCGCCGCAATGATATCGAGCGCCTTCGGCTCGTTCCTCGGCGCCCCGCGAGTGCTGCAGGCCCTGGCGAGAGACCAGGTCTTTCCGATACTCGGCATCTTCGGACGCGGTTCCAAGGATAAGGACGAGCCGCGGCTGGGACTTGCCCTGACCCTGGTTATTACCTTCGCAGTTATCCTGCTGCTCGGCGGCGGCGACTCGATGGCCTCCTTCGACCTGATCGCCGCGATTGTCACCATGTTCTTTCTGTGCACGTACGGCATGATCAATCTTGCGGCCTTTGTCGAGTCCTTCGGCGCCAATCCGTCTTTCAGGCCGCGATTCCGGTTCTATCACTGGACGACTTCTCTGCTCGGGGCCGTCATGTGCCTGGCGGTGATGGTGCTGATCGACGCATTTGCCGCCCTGATGGCGGTTCTTGTCATCGCCGGCATATACGTATATCTGAGCCGCCGGGTGTTTCGTTCGGCGTTCGGCGACGCCCGCCGGGGCTTTCAATACGCATTGGCGGTGCGAACGCTGCAGAAACTCCGCCGTATGACGCCGCACCCGAAGAACTGGCGTCCCACGTTCTTAGTCATGGCCGGCAACACGCAGACGCACATGACGCTTATAAAGTACGCGGTCTGGATGGAAGGCGGGCGGGGGCTCGTTACGGCGGCCCAGGTGATATCGGGCGATTTGAAGACCTTCGCCGCGCGCGTCGAGAGCCTGCGTTCGGCGATGGATTCATTCCTTCAGAACAACGCGCTGGCCGTATTTCCGGAAGTGGTCTTTGCCGAGAACGTGGACGAGGGAATTCGCACCCTGGCCCAGGCCCACTCGATAGGCCCGCTGAAGCCGAATACGGTATTGTTCGGCTGGCCCCGCAGCGAGGAGCGCGCAGAGGTGATGGTCCGTCACGTCTGGAACATGGCGGCGCTTGGCAAGAGCGTGGTGGTCGTCGTTGACAAGGGCCTGCCGGTGGAGCATCCGCGTCAGAAGCGGATTGATATCTGGTGGAGAGGCCAGCAGAACGGCTCGCTCATGGCCACGCTCGCGCATTTACTGACGCAGAACTGGGAGTGGCGCGACAGCCGTATCCGCGTTCTTCGCGTGATCCGCGACGCCGCCGGCCGGGAATCGTCTCGCGGCGCGGTCCGCAAACTCATCGACGCCGCACGAATCCACGCATCACGGCGGGTCATCGTATCGACCGAGCCGTTCGCAGACGTATTCAAGAGCCATTCGGCCAAAGCCGACGTCGTATTCTTAGGCATGAACCCAATAGAGGGCGAATCGGAAGCGGAATTCTACCGCCGCCACGACGACCTCCTCAAAGACATGCCAACCACAATCTTAGTCCACTCCAGCGGCGAAGCAGACCTCTT
>JBDREF010000463.1:0-34703 GCA_043820045.1 Planctomycetota bacterium
GCTGCGGCCCTGCAATATCGCTCAACCACATGTTGTTCTCACCTATGTTGCCATGCAGCAAGCCCGTGCCGTCAAGACCCGAGCCATTCACGGTGTTCTCAGGCCCCTTATTTGCAGAACTGCTCGAAGCAGTAGCGGCAACATTCGTAACAGGATAAGAGAACGACTCCGTCGTGAAGCTCCAGACATCGCCTCTGTGCACCGTGGTGCTGGGTGGGGCGTTGACCTCATCAATCCGCCAGTAGTAGGTCGTAACAAAGTCCAGGCGCTGGGGGAGGGTGTAGCTGGCGGCCGATTGGCCCTGACTTGCCAGGGCACCGCGCGGATTAGTCCTATCGGCGTCGTTAACATCGTCAAACGTGCTCCCGAAGTAAACATCATGCGTGGCGGCAAAAGCCCCCGATTCCCAGCCAAGGATTACGTCTCGCGGCACATCCGTCGCGCCATCGGTCGGAGTCGGGCTAAACGCCACCACCCGCGCACCGCGCGAGCTTTCAGGCGGTCCGGGTTCGATCCCGGAGAGCGAGAAATCGGGGTTAGTGGTCAGAACGACCTTATCGACAATAAGCTCGTCCTCGCGCATCCAGATGTTCAGGGTGTGAAGCCCGGTGCTGGTGACCTCAAAACTGGCCGGTTCGGGATCCATAGTGTCATTGTTCCAACTGTATCCGGCGTTCCAGCCGCCACCAATTCGGTCAGAAGTGCCTATTTCCTCACCATCCAGACCGGCATGGCAGGAATCGCTGTTTCCGTCCGGACCCCAGGCCAGAATCCACACGTAGTGCGTGCCGGTCTTGACAAAGTTGACCTCATAGTCCAGCCGTGCACTTTCGGCGGCATAGTTGGTGTCGTTTGAACCCTCATTGGCGACCTGCATACCCATGATGCCGGTAAAGCCTCCCGTCGGCCCAACTTCCTCCCATCCAGTGCCATTTTGGCCTGGGGCCTTGTTGTCGTAGTGCTCTGCTTCCACCGACACAATCCCGTCTCGACCGGGGTCCTGATTGAGCGGCTGCGCACTTACTACGCCTGCGGCCAACCCCAGAACCACCATCAAGGAAGCCAGAATCGCTAATCTTCTACACATAATCGTTCTCCTCAAAAAAAGACCTATAATACACCTCTTTTTGCTGTTGAAATTCATTTCTGCATGGAAAAGTGCTTTATGACTCGTAGTAACCTCCTTCCTCAAAGACGGGCCGCCAATTGACGGGGTGGGAATCCACCTCAAAATGTACAATCCTTGTAGTTTCACCAATTCCATTTATACCAAACCCCCCATCTTTCCGTCAAGGAAAATCACCAAATGGCGTGCCACGTGCCGTGTTTTACCCTCTGTCTTCTGTTCACGGGCGAGAAGGCCAAAAACGGTGGAAGCTTCGAGGCAAATCTGGTAACGTACTATTTGTAGAAGGTTCAGGGACGTAGCGGAATCGTGCATGCGGGAAATTCCGGACGAACGGCAGTCGTGCAAAGGCAAAGGAGGACTTTCGATATGAGCGGACAGATAGAAAGAGCGGGCAGTGCGGGCCGGGCCATCGTTACTTTCGCTCGCGGTTGGCAGACACTCGTCGCTACCCGCAGCCTCGGCCGGCGAGGTGTGGAAGTCATCACGGGCGATGAATACGCAATGACGGCGGCCTCGTTTTCGAGATACAGTGTCGCAGATTTTCGCTATCCCAATCCGACGAAAGAGCCGGAAGCTTTCCTCGACGCGTTGGAGAAAGTGGTCCTGGAGCACAAGCCCGAAGATGAAACCACGCCGTACGTGTTGATGCCGATTCACAAGGAGACGTACCTTATCGCCCGTCACAGGGAGCGTTTCGAGCCGCACATCCGAGTTCCGGTCCCGCAGATTGAGCACATCGAGCAGGTTCACAACAAGGGGACCATCGCCGCCTATGCCATCGAGCGGGGGCTGCCTGTCCCGAAGACCTGGACCCCGGAGAGCACGGCGCACTTTGAGTCAATCGCTTCGGATGTGGAGCTGCCGGCGTTTGTGAAGCTGCGAGAATCCGCTTCGGGCGTGGGCATCCGAAAGGTCAAGACGCTCGACGAACTCAAGGCCACCTTCAAGGAGTTCGTGGAGTATTTCAAGCTCAAAGAGAAGGACTATCCCATCATCCAACAGGCCGTCCCCGGCGACGACTACTGCGTCACGACGCTTTTCGACCACGGCAGGATGGTCGCATCGATGACGTATCGAGGGCTGCGCGCCTTTCCAGCGGAGCGCGGCGCGACCGTCATGCGGCAGACCGTCGAAGCGCCGCAGATGGAGAAGATCGCCGCCGAGCTGATGGGACCAATCGGCTGGCACGGCGTCGCGGAGCTGGACTTCCGCTGGGAGGGCAGGCCCGAAGCGCAGCCGCAACTGATAGAAGTCAATCCGCGCTTCTTTGGCGGCCTGATCCAGTCGGTCGAATCGGGCTGGGACTATCCCTGGCTGCTCTTTCAGCTTGCCGTCAAAGGCCACGTCGATCCGGTTGGGCAGACCCGGACCGATGTCCGAACCGAAACGCCCATCCTGGCCTTTCTCGCCACGCTGCAGGAGATCGCCGAGAACGAACGCGGCATGAAGGCCCTGACCGACTCATGGCAGCGGGCAAAGGATGAATTCCTCACGGGCTCGAAACGGCAGGGCGTCCGCAAGCTCTTCCGGGGTCTCAGGGATTACTTCGACGTCAAGACCCGGTTCAACAAGGCCAAGCAGCTTCTCGAAGAGCACAAAGACAACATCTACGATGTCCTTTCGCGCGACGATCCATTCGCGGCGCTAGGGGTGCTCTATCCCCTGGCGGTCTTCATGCGGCATGGAAGGGTGAACCTTGAACTGATAACGGGCGAAGGCGGGCCGGGTAAAGACGATGAATGATGGGAAATCCAAGGGTCACGCCGAGGCAAAGCCGCCGGCCACGCGCCTGAGACGCTGGCTTTGCCGGATCGTGATCGCGCTGGCCGTCCTGATCGGCGCATTTGTGTTGTTCCGTCTGACCTATCCTGCCTGGACGAACGCGTGCGTGCCGGAAGACGCCCCACGGATTGCCTTCTCGCTGGATAACACGCTGCTGGGCCGGGTGGGGATAGCCGATGCGACATACCAGCGCGTCGTCTCTGCGGCTGGTGGGCGGCTGGTGGTGCTTCGGCCCGATGCCGCCGGCGAGCCCGTCAGGCCCGAAGCCGTAAAGGCCCTGCTCGAAGAGGAACAGATCGACGGCGTGCTGCTTACCGGCGGCGGAGACGTGGACCCCGACCTCTACGACGGCGATCCGAACGCGACCATGCTGGTCCACCGCCTGCGCGACGATTTTGAAATCGCCCTGATTCGCGCAGCACGCGAAGAGGGCCTGCCCGTACTCGGCATCTGCCGGGGCTGCCAGATACTCAACGTCGCTCTGGGCGGAAGCGTTCGAAACCTCCGTAACGAGGAGGCCTTCAAATCCAGCCATCTGACTCTGAGAGGACACGCCGTAGAGCTGGCCACCGATAGCGGCCTCGCGCAAACCCTCGGTGTCACGCACCTGCCGCGAGTCATCAGCCTGCACGGCCAGGCAGTCGGCGAGCCCGGTTCGGAAGTGAGAATCGCCGCGACCGGTCCCGGGGGTGTTGTCGAGGCTATCGAGGCCGATTCCGCCAACCACACAGGATGGGTGGTCGGCCTGCAATGGCATCCGGAACTGACGCTCGATAAAGCGGTCCAGCACAAGGTTTTCAAAGCCCTCGTGGATCGCGCTCGCGAGGCGCGTCAACGGCGGTAATCAAACAACCGGGGCCCGCCCCCTGGGGGCAGGCCCCGGACCAAGCCTAATCCTGATGTTATTCCTGCAAAGCCGTTCTCACTGAGCAGAAGCCGCTCTCGGTCGGTACAGCCGGACATCATCGATGAACAAAGTGCCTGAGCCGCCGGGCGTCGTCATATTGCCCTGGGCCCCCAGGCCAATCGCAATCTTGTCCACGTCCGCCAGGTTTACGCCCTGATCTGCAAACTTCTGCAGAGGGATAACCCACTCGGTCCACGTGTCTATCGTAGCAGCATTGGCATCGTCCTGATAAACGACCACAGGTGTGCCGGTTTTGTTCGCCAGAGCCACATAAAGCGGCTCGGCGGCATTGGTGAGTATGCCGACGTCCTGATGCGCCCACTGGGCACTGACCGTGCCGGTGATGGTGACATTGGAGAATTTGGCCTCGCACGTCTGGGCGGCGGCGTGGCTGGTCAGCGCCAAACCGACATAGACGTTCGAAGTCATCGAGACGTTCGTCGGAATTGCGTTCGCCACCGGCTCCCACGTAGTGCCGTTTGCCGAATGGGAAACCGTGAAGTTGCCGCCCGCATCACGCTCCAGTTTCACCCAGCGCGGCGCAGTAATTCCGGTCTGGTTCGTGTTGAAACTGGCGGCATCCGCCGCAGTACGGCCCTGTGAGGCAACGCCGTTACCGGGTGTGACACACGCGAAGGCATGCTTCGAGCCGGCATCAAGCGTCTCGCGAATCATAACGCCGGCCTTGGCCCAAGCGTTTGTGTTCTGTACGCTATCGACCCTGGCCACAATCGAGCCGGCGCCGGTGAGCATCTTGTAAGCGAAGTGGAACTGATCGGCCGTGCCCGAGATATCGGTGCCGGCGGCGGTCATTGTGTAAGTACCTGCGGGAGCCTCCGTGAAGCCGCCGACCGATGGCGGGTAGCCTCGGAACCAGATCGACAATTCGCCAAGCTCGTGCCTGGTCCAGTTGCGAGGTGCGGTCAACGTCAGGGTTGCCTCGGATGTTTTCAGATTGTTGTCGTATGCATACGGCATCGACTGGATGCCGCCGTGGACGACAGTCTGCTCGGCGTAGGGAGGCATGTCATTGCCGACCAGAGCGCCGTTGTTCGTGGTTCCAAAGCCATCAATCCAGTTGTCGAATATCCTGTTGCTCGCCGGGTCCGGCGGTTCAATGTCATTGTAGGACTCGAAATCATCGACGGCAATGAAATCGGCCGTGGTGAGACTCCAGAGAAGACCTTTGACCGGACCACCGGTATAGACTGCATCTACGCGCCAGTAGTAGTCGCTATTCCACGCGAGTTTTCCGGGGTCATAACTCTCAGAACCGAGCGCCTTGTTGCCCTTGTACTCCGGCGAAGCAGTTGTTGCATTCTTCACCGCATCTTTGTCGGTGCCGAAGTACACATCATGCGATACGGCGGTAGTCGCTGGCGTCCAACCAAGCTTCGCGGTCATCGCCACGCCTGTCGCACGATTGGACGGCTGTGGATTGCCCGCGGCACCCGGAGTCGTGAAGCCCCAGACGTCACCCTTATATGTGGCCAAAGCATCGAACTCGTCAACTCGCCAGTAGTACACCTTTTCATCCTGAAGAGGGCCGGGGTTATAGGTTGTCGTGCCCTGCGGGAGTCCTCCGGCGGCGTTGCTTACACTGTCGAAATCGGTCCCGAAGTAAACAGTGTGCAATTTGGCGCCGAAGCCTGCCGTCCACGTGAGTTTGGCATCCAGAGCCACACCCTCTGCGCCATCGGCTGGCCTGGGGTTATAAGCGGTCTTGGGCGGAATCGAGAAGCTCCAGACGTCGCCTTTCCACGGGCTGTTCGGCTCGGCATCATTGACCTCGTCGATTCGCCAGTAGTAAGTCGTCCCCGGAACCAGGCCATCCGGATAAGCGAATCCCGGAAAGCCCGCAACGTAGAAGGTTGAGGTCTGGTTGCCTCGGAAAGTATCGCCGGTACCTGCGTCAACATCTTCAAAACTGTCGCCGAGATATACATCGTGTGAGACGGCGAAATCTCCGGCCTTCCAGCTAAGGTTTACCCATGTATCTGCGTGGAGGGCACCGTTAGCCGGATTGGGATTCGAGGCAGTTGGATATGCGCCTAAACCTTGCATGATATCCAGAATTTCGGCTGCCGTCAGTGCTCGGCTGAAAAACGAAACATCATCCAGGGCGCCGTTCATTCTGCGTGCGACCCAACCTGCACCACCATCACCACCCAGGTAGATGTTGCTATTCCACGTGCAGGGACCATGAGTAACCATGTTGACGGATCCCGGTACGCCGTTGACATAGAACGTTGCCTTATCAGGCTCGATCGTCACAGCGGCAAAGGTCCAATCATCGGCCGCGATCATGTCGCCTCCGCGATAGCTCCATGAGTTTTCAGTATCATTCCAGTGATAGGCCAACTGATAACCGAGTACGTTGAAACCGGTTGCAAGGCCGGGATCGCGGGTCATGATGAACGAGGACCAATCAGGCTGTGAACCGTTCGGTTTGATCCATCCGGCCATCGTGGCTTCCGTAAGCACAACATTCAGAGCGGGGACTTCAATCAAAGTGGGACCGACCAGTTGCACTGCGTTGCCGTGGATACCCGGACCCCAGGATGGACCACCATTTACGAAGGTTCCGTCGTGGCCGTTGCCGGAAATGTCACCCACAACGGTACCTGCCCCCTCGTCACACGGCCACCAGGCCAAAAGATCCGGACTGGCAGCACAGACCAGATTCATTGGGGCCAAAGCCAACATCATTACTACAACCACATACGTCATTCTTTTGCACATAATAGTCCTCCTTCATAAAAGAGTATTGAAAAGAAAAGACCGATAACAATCCTTACTTCACTGCTTATTCACGCATGTCTGCCAGGAACACACCCTCCGTGATTTGAAACCGCCTCCTTTCCTTGAAAATCAACATTCAACTCCACCAGCCGGGAAATAGAATATCCCCGAACATCGTACACCGTTATTTGTACCAAATTGAACGCGCCCACGTCAAGCAAAATCTGCGTGCAAATCTACCTGGCACGGAGCAGAAAAAGGCCACGGACCGAAGTAGGAGCCGGGGAAGCCGGATTTTGGGGTCAAGAACAGAGATGCAGGAAGAATCGCCCCACATTTGTCCGAAAGAATTGCGATTGTCCTGGAAATACCGGCAGCTTCCGGAACTCCTGTCTCTCCATGCGAGCGTTTACGGCATTGGACAAAATCCATTTGCAATTGCGCGCCGGCCGGATATAAATGGGGCTTTACGGCGGCGAAGGCATCGGAAGACTTCGTCCAATGGTTTTGCGGCAGCCTCCGGGCAGAAAGGCAGTGACGATGATTACCTCATTTTTTCGTCGTTCGACGTTGTGGGCGACCGAAGAAGAGCTTTGGCTTGCAACCTTGCAGGAGAAGGTGTGCGGCGATATAACGGCGGTAAAAATAGAGAGGCGGTTCCTCGTCGATTCGGCCCGGCCTTTGCGAAATGACGAGTTGGATAAGCTAAAATGGCTGCTGACCGAGACGTTCGAGCCGGAGATGTTCGGCGAAAAATCCGCTTTTGGCGGCAATGTTAGCGAAGTCGGCCCAAGGCTCGTAATTGTAACGCCGGAGAGCACAAACGCAGTCTCGATTTGTTCCGCCTGCGGGCTCGACTCCATCAAGAGAATCGAGCAGACCCGGCGTTTTTGTATCAGCATGAAGGACGATTCGCAGCTCTCCGCCGAGCAGCGGGAGAAGATGGTCGCACTAATACACGACAGGATGACTGAGCAGCCGTATATCGAGCCGCCCAAAAGCTTCGAGCCTGACGTAAAGCCCGAGCCGGTCCGGCTTATTCCGCTTCTGGAAAAGGGGATCGACGTGCTCCAGGACGCCAACGAGCAACTGGGTCTGGCGCTCGACGAGCAGATGCGGCGGTACATACTCGAAAATTACCGCAAAATGGGGCGAAATCCGACCGACGTCGAGCTTTTCATGTTCGGCCAGCTCAACTCTGAGCACTGCCGGCACCACCTGTTCAACGGCAAATTCGTTATTGACGGCAGGGCGATGGAGCAGAGCCTGTTCGAGATGGTAAGATCGACAACTAAGGCCAATCGCGGCAATGTCACCGTGGCCTATGAGGATAACGCCGCGGTCACGGCGGGAAAGCCGGCGAACATGTTTCTGCCGTCGGACCCCATGCTGCCGTCTGCCTTTACGACTACGATAGTTACAGTCGGCGATGCTTTTAAGGTCGAGACACACAACCACCCGACGACCATCAGCGCCCATCCGGGCGCGGGAACGGGGCTCGGCGGCAATATACGCGATATACAAGGCGTAGGCCGAGGCGGGACTGTATTGGGGGCGATGGCCATATATAACGTGGCGAACCTGTTCATCAGCGGCTACAGCCTGCCCTGGGAGAAGGAGTACGCAGTCCATCCCTCGCGTTTCCAGACGCCTCTGGAGATAATTATTGAGGCCTCAAACGGCGCCAGCGACTACGGCAACAAGTTCGGGGTGCCCCTGACGACGGGCTCGTGCACGGCGTTCGAGTTGATGAGCGGCGGCGCGCATTACGGATGGCGAAAAACCTGCATGGTGGCCGGGAACTGGGGCGTGATCAACGATGCTCACGCTCACAAAAAGCAACTCAGAAAAGGACATTTGATCGTACAAATCGGGGGCGATAGATACCCCATCGGCCTCGGCGGAGGATCCGGCTCCAGCAAGGACGCGGGCGGTCAGGAGGCGGACCTGGACTTCGATTCGGTCCAGCGTGCGAACCCCGAAATGGAGAACCGCAACGAGTCCGTAATCCGGGCTTGTGCCGAGCTTGGCGATAAGTCCCCGATTGTCAGTACTACGGACCTCGGAGCCGGTGGCGAATGCGTGGCGTTGCCCGAGATCGTTCACCCGCACGGGGCGAAGTATGAGCTGCGGAACATCCCCTGCGGCGACAAGACCATGAGCGTTCTGGTCTTCTGGTGCAACGAGTCGCAGGAGAGTATGGTGATAATCGTAGAGAGGGAGGGTCTGCCGGTCTTCGAGCAGATTTGCAGGAGGAACCGCTGCCCGATGTACGTGATTGGCGAAGTGGCGGGCGACGGCAGGTTGATGCTCACGGACAAAGATGCTCCGGACGATGCGCCCAGAGAGCAGAAGGTTCCTATCGACGTGGATATGGAATTTTTGCTGGCGAATCTGCCGGAGATGACGATAGAGTGTGAGAGCCAGCCGCGCCGGCTTGTCCCGGTGAAGCTGCCGCAGGGTCTGAGCGTCGGCGATGCGCTCGAGAGAGTGCTTCGTCTGCTGAAAGTCGGCTCGAAACATTTTCTAACCCGCAAGGTGGACCGCTCGGTAGGGGGCCTGAGCGCACAACAGCAGACGGTGGGGCCGTTGCAGCTTACAATGGCGGATTGTGCCGTGACCGCCAGAAGTTTCTTCGGCACGACGGGCATCGCAACCGCGATAGGCGAGCAGCCGGTTAAGGGCCTTGTCAAGACCGAGGCCGGTGGAAGAATGAGCCTCGGCGAAGCACTGACCAATCTCGTGTGGGCACCTATTGAGGATTTCGAATCGATCAATTTCTCCGCAACCTGGCAGTGGCCCTGCAAGCAACCTGGCGAAGATGCACGTCTCTACAAGACCGTTGAGGCGACAACGCAACTGTGCAAGGATTTGCGGCTGCGGATACCGGTCGGCAAGGATTCCGTTTCAATGACGGCATGGACGACGCTCGATGGCAAAAAACACCCCATAAAGTCGCCTGGCACTGTTCAGATGATAAGCTTCGCACCGTGTTCCGATGTTACGAAGGTGGTGACACCCGATATCAAGAGGCCGGGCGAGGCAGCGCTCATCATGCTCGACCTCTCCGGCGGAAAAAGGAGACTCGGCGGCTCCGCTTTGGCTCAGGTTTATGAGCAGCTCGGCGACGAGACCCCGGACGTCGAGAACCCCGGTCTTCTTCGCAAAGGTTTCGAGGCGGTCCAGGAACTTATCAGGCAAGGTCTGGTACTGTCGGGCCACGACGTTTCCGAGGGCGGCTTAATTACGTGCCTGCTGGAGATGGCATTTGCAGGCAACTGCGGCCTCGATATAAACATCGACAACAGCGAGGTCTTCGGGGGACACGACCTGTTTGAATCCCTTTTTGCCGAAGAGCTTGGCTTGGTTCTTGAAGTTCTTCCCGCGAACATGGAGCATGCTGTCGAAATACTTAACAACTTTGGCTTCGATTACGGCAGAAACATGGCCGTATTGGGCCGCGCGGCGAAAGAGCCCGGCATCAGTGTCAAGTATCTGGGTAAAACGGTTCTTGACGCCGACATGAGAGAATTGCGGGCTATCTGGCAGCAGACGTCATTTGAGTTGGATAAGCTCCAGGCCAATCCCGCCTGCGCTGAGGCTGAGCGGAAGGTGAGCTTTGGTCGTAAAGGGCCGCATTACGAACTTACCTTTACGCCCGCACCGACGGCGGATAAGAAAATGAAAGCTGAGAACAAACCTAAAGTCGCAATCCTGCGAGAGGCAGGCACGAACGGAGCCCGCGAGATGGCGGGGGCGTTTTTCGCTGCCGGTTTCGAGCCGTGGGACGTGACGATGGCCGATATCGCCGAGGGAAGGGCGAGTCTGAAGGATTTCCGCGGCGTTGCGTTCTCGGGCGGATTCAGCTTTGCCGATGTTCTTGGTGCGGGCAAGGGCTGGGCCGGCGCAATGATGTTCAACGAGACCATACGTGATGAATTCGAGGCTTTCATTAAACGAAGCGACACTTTTTCGTTAGGCGTCTGCAACGGGTGCCAGGTCGTGACGCTGCTCGGTTGGGTTCCCTGGGAGGGAATAGATAGTAAGCATCAGCCGCGCTTCGTGACGAACGAATCCGGCATATTTGAGTCGAGATTGGTGACCGTGAAGATATGCCCGAGCCCGTCCATCTTCCTCAAAGGAATGGAAGGTTCCATGCTTGGTGTGTGGGTGGCCCATGCCGAAGGCAGGTGCTTGTGGCCCGACCGGAGCATATTGAGCAAGGCCCGTGAACTGACCCCGATACGCTTTGTGGACGACAACGGCAAAGAGACGCAACAGTATCCCTTCAACCCGAACGGTTCGGAACTGGGTGTGACGGCGATATGTTCTCCGGACGGCAGACACCTGGTCCTGATGCCCCATCCGGAAAGGCTGTTTCAAATCTGGCAGTGGCCGTACCGCCCGGCCGAGTGGTCCGGTCTGGAGGCTTCGCCGTGGTTGAGACTGTTCCAGAACGCCAGAGAGTGGTGCGAAGACAATCCCTCGCGAATGCCAATCAAACAGATACCTGGCAAGAAGGCCAAGCCCGGCCGTGCACACGTTCAACGAGAAGTGGCAGATTAAGCGACTGTGTGCCGGAAGGATTTGGCAGACCGCGAGACCTGAGAAGAGGAGTAGCGATCATGCTTTACGTATTCACCAAGCCGCACCGCCGGCCCGTTGATCTTTATACAATCTTAGCCATCGTCATTCTTGTCCTGCTCTGCATTGTCCCGCCGGGCATGTGCGCCGAACAGGACTGGCCTTCATTTCGGGGCCCTTCGGCATCCGGCGTGGCGGAGGGATATTCTGCACCGGTAGAATGGGATCTGAGACAGGGCAAGAACATCCGCTGGAAGACGCCGGTCCCCGGACTTGCTCATTCCAGTCCGGCCATATGGGGTGATCGTATCTTTGTCACCACGGCTGTACAGGCCGGTGCGGAATCGACGTTGAAGGTGGGGCTGTACGGCGATGTCAAGTCGGTAGAAGAGGACGGTGCTTTTGACTGGCGTCTCTACTGCGTAGATAAGAAAGACGGCAGGATAATGTGGACCCGGCAGGTGTACACAGGAAAGCCGCGAGTTAAGCGACATGCCAAATCTACTCACGCCAATTCAACGCCGTGTACGGATGGCAACTTTGTCGTTGCGTTCTTCGGTTCTGAAGGGCTGTACTGCTACGATATGGAAGGTAATTTGGCATGGAAAAAAGACCTTGGTGTGCTTGACTGGGGCTTCTTTCGCAGTCCGGCGGCACAGTGGGGCGGTGGCAGCTCGCCCGTGATCCACAAGGATATGGTGATAATCCAGTGCGATGTTCAGAAGGATTCATTCATTGCCGCTTACGCCTTGAAGGATGGAGCCTTGTTGTGGAAGACGGCCAGGGATGATGTCCCGACGTGGGGCACGCCCACTGTCTATGCAGGCGGGGAGCATTCTCAGATTATTGTGAACGGATACAAGCATATCGGAGGATATGACATCGGAACCGGTAAAGAAATCTGGAAAATGACAGGCGGTGGTGATATCCCGGTTCCGACGCCTGTCGTCGCAGGAAACCTGGCCTATATCACCAATGCCCACGGGGGAAAGTCGCCCATCTATGCCGTCCGACTTTCCGCAAAGGGAGACATTTCGCTGGATGAAGGCGAAACCAGCAATCAGTATGTCGTTTGGAGCTACGACAAAGGCGGCAACTATATGACAACGCCAATTGCATATCAGGGCTATCTATATTGCTGCTCGGACAGGGGGAGCCTCAGTTGTTTTGAAGCTGCAACAGGCAAGATGGCGTACCGCGAGGGTCTAAGGTCCTCGTCTGTTGCTTGTTCGGCCTCTCCTGTCGCAGCAGACGGGAAAATCTTTTGTACTGCTGAGAATGGCGATATATATGTTGTGCAAGCAGGTCCTGTATTCAAATCGATAGGCGTCAATAGGATGTATGAAATCTGTATGGCGACGCCGGCAATATCGCAGGGGGCCCTGTTCTTTCGCACGAGGAATCATCTCGTCTGCGTCGCAGAAGATTTGCAGTAAGCAGTGTCTCGAACTGTGTGAAGACTGATGCAAAGGAGCGAGTCGTTATGAGAAACCATAACAACATTAAGAACCTCTGTACTTTACTACTGATTTTGTTTGTGCCTACATCGAGTGTTCTTGCAGTAGGTGCGGGAGCATTCGTCCCCGTTGACGTAACCGAGGTCAAGGTCGGAGGCGAGATTGGCCGGCGGATTGACAACACCATCAGCAACAATGTGCTCGTGCTCGATTCCGACAAGGATTTTCTTCTGCCGTTTCGACAAAGAGACCGCATGGGCGGCTACATAGGTCTGGGCAAATTCATTGATTCTATGGTTCGATTCGCCGCATATTCAAACGATAAACAAGTGTTGGCCTTGAAAAAGCATGTTGTTGAAGAGGCTATCAAAACCCAGGAAGACGATGGGTATATCGGTATCTGTGTACCCGAGAAGCGAATGTGGTCATTGTGGGACATCCATGAAATGGCCTACATCGTCCTGGGTCTGACCGCTGACTATAAATATTTTCGGGAGCAGTCATCGCTGCGTGCGGCTGGGAAGCTGGCGGATTACATAATTCGGCGCTGGTCCGATGATCCAAGTCGGACGACGGACGGTTGGATATCGGTCCATGTCGCAACGACAGGTCTGGAAGAAGCGATGCTTGCCCTTCACGAACAAAGCGGCGAGAGGCAATATCTGGATTTCTGCATAAATCATCGCAAGTTGCCGGACTGGAATGTCAGACTGATCGAGGGGCGGTGGGGCAATCTTGAGGGACACGCCTACCACTATCTGTGCCGATGCCTGGCCCAACTGCGCCTGAATAGAATCCAGCCAGACCCGAGGCTGCTCACCCGATCGCGCGAGACATTAGACTTCTTGTTGAAGGAGGACGGCCTGCTGATACCTGGGCTCTGCGGGTACCACGAATGCTGGCACAGCAACCAGCAGGGCTTCTTCAAACTTGGCGAGACGTGCGCTACGGCGTATCTGATAAGATGGTTGGATGCCTTACTTCAAGTCGAGGGCGCATCTCTGTATGGCGATCTCATGGAGCGGGCCATATACAACGGCCTGTTTGCCGCTCAGTCTCCCGATGGCCGCCGCCTTCGATATTACGCGCCTTTCGAGGGGCCACGCGTCTATTTTGATGGAGACACTTATTGCTGTCCGTGCAACTTCCGGCGGATAATCGCTGAATTACCCGGCATGATATACTACCGTTGCCAGGGGGGTATAGCGGTGAATCTTTATGCCGAATCTTCGGCTGACTTCTCTGTTTCGGATGATCTCTCGCTTGAATTGCGCCAGGTAACGGACTACCCGAATTCGGGCAACGTGCTCATTCACCTGACGCCGTCAAAGGCGGCTCGTTTCGCGGTACGTCTGCGAATTCCGCACTGGTGTGACGAGGCAACTGCGACCATAAATCAAGAGACAGAGGATTTAACGGCTCAAGGCGGCTCGTTCCTGACGATCGAGCGCACCTGGCGGCCCGGCGACCGGATCAAGCTGGAGATGCCGATGGCCTGGCGGCTTATAAAGGGCAGGAAGAGTCAGGCGGGGCGCGTCGCCGTCATGCGCGGCCCGATGTTATTTGGCCTGAATCCGGACCGACAGGAGAATTTCGATCCGGACATTGCACGGCTTATGTTGATTGATGCTGATTCGCCCGAGTTATCCGGCCCGGAAGACTCTGTCCGCCCCGGTGATCTGGCCTGCAAGGCACGTTTCTGGAATCCGAACAACTACAATGCGCAGGCAAAGGCGGACATCCGCTTGGTGCTGACCGAATATGCCGACCCCGGCTGTCGTGCAACATATTTTCTCGTCCCGAATCCGAAGGCGGAAATATTGCAGGACGATGAGCTTGTCCTGAACACTTACTGAAGATCTATCCGCAAATCCACGGGCAGGCCTTTTTCCGGAGCGACCAGGAAGTTTTTCACTCGATATGACAGTTTGGCCTGCTCTGCCGTTTCCTCAATTTTTGTCTTCAGAATTGTCGTCGTATTCGCCGGCAGCTTTAGCTGCACAGGTCCCTGTGTCCCGGCTCTTTCCATATCAATATCGATGTCGGCACTGTTAGTAATCTTAACCCAGATTGTTTCTTTCCGCCGCTCGTACGGCTTGCCGATTTCTACGGATTTCTTGAAAATCGCATCGAGGTATTTTTCTCTGCCGATCAACTGATTCTTATACCAAACAGCGGTCCTTCCCTTCATGAGTGCATCTTTCAGAGCTGCTAAACTCCTCTGCTCTACGAAAACCAAAGTCATCGTCCTGTGATTTTCGGCGGATGTCTCGTGCGACATGGATGGCTGGTGTATGTCCGAGTTGCCCATCATGGTGAGGTTCTTCTCAAGGCACCATTGATGACCTTCGGGGTAGTAACTGTCTCCGTTTGCTACCTCGATTCCATGCAACCATTTGTTTTCATAAAGCGTCGTGTGGACGTCGAACCATCCCTTGAACTCGGGTTTCCAGCCGGGATGGTTCCAGAAGACGAAGGCATTCTGCTTGTTGGCCGCCTCGACCGCATCGAGGAATTCTTCGGTATCCAGAAGGTTTATGTCATCGACGAAAAGGGCGTTGAAATGCCCAGGAGGTGTGCTGCGAGTGATCTCTGTGCTCTTCGGCATTAAGATATCCGCTTCTCTGGCGCGTCCCGAAGCGATTTCCTGAGAACGGCCGTGATTGGTCGGCACGTCCTTATCATGCGGCTGATACTCGATGTGATCGGTAATCGCAATCGCATCCAGTCCCTCTCTCCATGCCTCCTCGACCCGAACCGTGGGCCACACGGAGCCGTCGGAGAAAACGGTGTGCATATGGAAATCACACTTGAGTGTTTTGTAACCCAATATATCGGGAAAACGAATTTCGCGCCTGCTCTGGTCCTGGCCTGACACCAATGTCACAAACAGAAGTTGGACAAGAACGATGAACAATACGGCTTTCTGTCTGATTCTCATTTGCATTACCCTTTCTTTTTGTGTGAGGTTTTCATTAGATACCGGATACTCACTGTTTACTACGCCGGACTAAAGAGTCTTTCGCTGCCATAATACAAAGCATACCCTCTGATTGCAACAAGGACTCAATGCCGTGACAGCGCTGCGCCGAAATCGGCCCAAACACAGGGCGGTTATCTCATGTTACGGATACGGACCTCAATGTTCTGCGAATTCTTTAACAAGTCGATGAGTTTCGCAGGGTCTGTTTGTCCATAGTGGTACGGGTACAGAATCTTCGGCTCGAATGCTCTGGCCGCATCGGTGACCATTTCGGGCGTCATTGTATAGGGCAGGTTCATCGGCAAAAAGGCGACATCGATGTTCTTGAGCTGTTTCATTTCTGGTATGTTTTCCGTATCGCCCGCCACATACACTCTCTTATCGCCGAATGTGATCACATAGCCGTTGCCTTCGCCCTTAGGATGGAAGGGCGTTCCACCGGGTCGCTTGTGCAGGATGTTGTACGCTGGTACCGCCTCGATTCTCAGCCCCTGAATCGTTTTAACGTCGCCGTTGCTCATGACGGTCCCTCCGGCCACTGTTTTCGAGCACGCTCGGGTCAGTATCAGTTGTGTGCTTTGTTTTCGCAACAGCTCGATGGCCTTGCTATCGAGGTGGTCGCCGTGTTCGTGGGTGATCAGGATAGTATCGGCCTTGGGCATCCCGGCGTAGTCCGCCTCTCTGCTGACTGGATCCACGTGGATCGTTTTTCCGGCGAAAGTGAACATCAGTGTGCCGTGACCGATAAAGGTGATCTTCAAATCCCAGTCGCTTGTCTTGATGATATCTTCTTCAAATCCCGGCCGATGCGACTGCCTGCCGGCCTCTGACGCCTGCGACCCGTGTGCGAACCGAATAGAGCGATGTCCTGGCCGTAATGAAGAGCGTCCTCATGTCCCCGCCGCCAAAGCAGACGTTGGCAGGTCTCTCGGGAACATTAATGACCTCGATCTTCTTGCCGTCTTTGTTGTAAACTGCTACCCCATCGGTCGTAAGGTACACGTTGCCCTCGTTGTCTATGGTCATTCCGTCGGAACCTTCCGGGGCAAAGAGCTTTTTGTTTGACAGGGTCCCATCGGTATTGATGCTGTAAACGAAGGTTTTGCCGTCGCCATTATCTGTGACGTAGAGCAATTTACCGTCATGAGTGCCGACGAGACCATTCGGCCTGACCATGTCGTTTATTACCCGGATGAGCGTCTTGTGGTCGTCTGAGAGGTAATAGACGTGTTCGCCGTCCTGCTCCATTCCGTCTCTGTTGCCATATCGAGGGTCGGTGAAATAAACGCCTCCCTTCGGGTCTATCCACAGGTCGTTCAGGCTGTTGAATCGTTTTGCGCGATAGCTGTCCGCCAATATCGCGACATCCCCCTGCGGGCTGATAGAAACCAGCCGCCGGCCGCCGCCTTCGCACGCAAGCAGATTGCCGCGAGTGTCAAAATAGAGACCGTTTGCGCCGCCCGAGTTCTCGCGAAAGACGGACAGCTTTCCGTCCAGTGAGAATTCGTGGATTCGATTGTTGGGGATATCGCTGAAGAATACATTTCCCGCAACATCGGCCGCGGGGCCTTCGGTGAACTTAAAGTCTCCGGCGAGTTTCTGTACCTTTGCCCCAGGCGCTACTACACTGCGGGTCTCGGCGCCATAACCTGTCGCCGCCACTACCAGCAAAAATGCCGTATAGGTATTCAGTTTTCTGTTCATTGCAGTCTCCTTTCGCTTTTCAACCCTGATTTGGCGTGAGAAAGCCAGCGGCATGTCGTTTCCGAAGCATCCATGCCGCGATTTCCAGGCACAACTACCAACACATTATACCTGTCCGTGACTTCAGCGGCTAAGAAAAGTTGGCGGGACTATTTCATGGACTGGCCGAGATTTTTCACAACGTTCGTTCCGGACTCGCTCACCCTTCGTCACCATGACATTCGAGAGCCAGCTTCAATCCGCGTGCCGCCCTCTGAGTCTGGCATAAAATCGTGATTTTCTGTGCGAATCGCTGTTATCAGGCCAATGAAGGGTGTTTTCAGGCGGAGTGATCGGACTTTTGGAAGAAACAGATACCTCTGGCGATGTTGACATATGCTCTTATTTGACAAGATTTTATGGCCAGAATGGCTGGATTCCCAGCGCTACGATTTGCCTGCATTTCCGGTACAAAAGTGTTGACAAAACAACGATAAATATGTATAATAAACCTTTATAATATATTTTAGGGATTAGAAGAGTTGTCGAGTTTTGCCCGCAGGATCTTAGCCTGAGTGTGGATCTGATGCGCATCTCGCCAAGAGAGGCATGTTGCTAAGGCCCTGTGGAGGATATGAGGATGCGACGTTGATTCCTCTTCCTTCGAATTATTGCGGCATTTCCTCACATGCACGGAAGCACGATGGCGGTCTGGCGTAAGACCGGCATGGATGTTGCTTCCTTTGTCTGTACTATATGCTGTGGTGCCGACTTTGGCCGAAATGCTGATATGGAGTTCATGACTCTGGCAAGCAGTTGGTCTGGAGAAACGAGCCGCCCGGGTCATAGACGAACGCAAGTACCTGGCCGGCTTACCATAGACGAACGTATACGGGGTAGTAGAGTCGGGCGCAACCTGAATTTCCGGGGAGGATTTGAACACTGGGATGACATGAAAGCAGACGATCAGAGTGTATTGATTGTCGTTTGAGCTTCTAAGGAGAGAATTTCAAAGTCTTAAACCGACGCGGGGTGGCGTGTGAGGACCACGACACTTATCGCAGGTGGCTTCTATGAGGCAGAAAGCAGTGAACTTCGTGATGTACGATTATCTTACAGTATGTAAATCCAAGAAACGTGTCTTTTTCGGTCTCTTTATAGCGATCCTATGCGCCTGCCTGGTCGGCTGCGGCGACCATGTTCTTCCTCCATCTGCAAAGGAATTGACAGAGTTCGAAAAAGCTGGGCCTCGCCATCCTGATGTAGATGCGGCACTTTTGTCCAGGGCTCGCGGTAATGGCGGCGCCTATCGCGTCATGCCCGGCGAAGTCATTGAGTTGACTATGCCGGCCATATTGCAGGTCGTCACGGCCGAAGGGACACGCGGAGCCGCAGGGACTGTTCCATATACCTGCCGGGTAAGTGAGAAAGGAACCGTCACACTGCCGGTCGTCGGTGAGATCGAGGTGGCCGGCAAGACGCTGACTCAGATAGAATCCGATGTTATTGATGCGTATTATCCCAAGTACGCCACAGTTCGTCCCCCAGTGCTTGTCCGCCTGATCGAGCGGATCGAACAGATCCCGTTTATGGTCATAGGGCTGGTAAACAAGCCTGGTACTTTCCCATATCCGCCGGATGTCCAGTACAACCTCATGCAGGCGATTGCTTTCGCAGACGGATTGAACCTCAATCTTGAACCTCGTTATGCCACTGTTTATCGACTGAAGGCGGACGGCAGTATTGCCGACGTGACGCTCCACATCGCCCAAGACTCCAAGTTCGTCGAGGCTTCGACAACTCATATAAAGCCCGGCGATGTGATAGCTGTGGAGCATACGCCGAGAACAAGAACAAAGGCGTTCCTTGACAACGTGCTCAGACTCAATGTGGGTGCGTATGTAAATACCTGGGACTTATGGCAGGATTAGGTTAAGCGAAGAACGCGAGACTTCGGGGAGTGATATGATTGGCCAAAACGATAATCGCAATGCGGTAGGACCAGGTGCCGGGATGTTTTCGGCAGTTGGGGTAATGCCCGAGAGCATGGCCAAAGTGATATGGCGCAACCGCTGGATCCTACTGCTTACTACGTCCGTGGCTTTGGCCGCGACGTATGTTTATGTCGGCAGGATGCCCCCTGTTTATACCAGCACCGCCCGTCTTTACGTCGAACAGAGCGGCCCTAAGGTCTTCACGAAAACGGAAGAGGGGGTGATGACACAATCCAAGAATTATCTTTATACTCAGGCAGAACTGCTCAAATCCAGCCCCATCGCAACCGGTGCACTGAAGATACTGAATGCCCGGGAGATGAAGACCTTCGCTCAAGTGAACAACAGCATGAGTTATCTAAAGCGTTCCATTAATGCGGTTGTTGGCAAACAGGACGATATTATTAATGTATCCTTAGATTCGCCTTATCCTGCTGAAGCGGCGCAAATAGTAAATGCAGTTGTGGATTCATACAGGGCTTATCATGGAACCCGCAAACGCGGCGCCTCGGCTGAAGTGTTGAAGATACTGCGGGATGAAAAGGCCAAACGGGACGAAGAGCTTGCAGAGAAGCACGCTGTGTTAATGGAGTTCAGGAAGAAAACCCCTGCCATGAGTTTGGAGGGGGAGCAGGGCAACATATTAATGGACCGGCTTGGAAAGCTGTCTTTAGCTTTGACTGAAGCTCAACTTGCAACCGTCGATGCCAGGTCCGTTTACGAATCCACGAAGGCAATGGTCAGCGATCCCGTCAGGCTCAGACATTCCGTGGAAGCAAGGCGCGCGAGCAGCGTATATGTCTCTACCGGCGACGAGAAAACAGAACTCGAGAACAGACTGGCGGAACTTCAGCTTCGCCTTGAAGACTGTTTGCGTCAGGTTACTGCCGATCATCCAGCGGTCAAAGCGCTTGAGAGCGAGATGGCCCGCATAAAGTCTGATATTGCCGGAGCGGATGCCAAGTTCGCGCAGGCTCAGCTTGCCGTGGCCGAGCAGCAGTACCTCGCTGCCAAAGAAAAGGAAGACCAGATCTACACATACCACGAAGAGCAGCGCCAGCAGTCCCTCGACCTGAATGAGCAAATTGCCGAGTACACGGTGCTTCAGTCTGATTTGGACCAGACCAAAGAACTCTGTGGTGTTCTCAATAATCGAATTAAGGAACTGGATGTGACAGAAGATGTCGGGGCGCTCAACATCAGTGTTCTCGAGGATGCGCGTCCTGCAAGTGCGCCTTCGGGGCCCGATAAAATGCGTTATATGACTTTCGCGATTGCGATTGGGCTTATGCTGGGTGCCGGTTTGGCGGTGCTTCGCGATTTGATGGACCAGACGCTTCGCTCTGCCGAAGAAATATCGGCACTGATCGGCCTTCCGGTACTTGGCGCCGTTCCTGCAATGACGAAAGAGGAAAGCGGGGCAGCCCGGGCACAGAAAGTGCACCTTGAGCCTGATTCACCCGTGGCCGAAGCCTATCGAATGATACGCACAGCTGTATTCCTCGGGGTGCCCGACGGCAAGGCCAAGACAATCCTTGTCACATCCCCGAAGCAGGCCGAGGGCAAGACAACGATGGTCAGTAACCTGGCTACTGCGATGGCGCAGGCAGGCCAGAGGACGCTGATCCTCGATGCCGACTTCCGAAACCCTATGCAGCATCTCGTCTTCCCGGGCGAAGACAATGAGGGCCTGATCGAGTTGCTCTCAGGGAACATGGATATTCAGGAAGCGGTTCAGCTCACCGACGTCAAGGGCCTTGAGTTGTTGGCGTGCAAGGCCCAATTGATGAATGCGTCTGAGGTCTTAAACAGCAAGGCATTTGCAAGAGTGCTGGAGAATCTTGCTGCCAAGTATGACAGAATCATAATTGATTCGCCGCCGGTTTTGCCGGTTACCGATGCCCAGATACTTGCCGCGATCTGCGATGTGACGCTGCTGGTGCTAAGGGCGGATAAATCGACACGAAAGGCTTGCCGGCAGGCGTATGATGGTTTGTCTCGCGTCGGTGCACGGGTGCTTGGGGTGGTCGTGAATAACGTTTCAAACAAGAGTCGATACGGCTACTCCGTCGGTTATGGTTATGGCGATGGCTATTTTGGACATGATCGCCAAAGAAAGAAAGCCGGCAAGAAGTCTGCTGCCGTTTAGGAGAACGAGGGTTCTGTGTGCTCGGACAAAGGCGGAGAATAAATGGCACATTCAGTCGGGAACGGCACACGGGGCGATGAAAATGGGCATTTCTACGGTTTTAGGAATGCTGCTGTTTCAGTTGCGATGGAACAATCAGGCTTTCAATCTGCGTTTGACGCTCGATAAAGGATACGAAAGCCGATCATAAATCAGATAAAAATTCTCGTCGGGTACGCCGACGGGGACGAAGTCCGCGCAAAGCGGACGGCTCATAGACGTTAATGCCCAATACGTGGAGAGTGGGAACGATGAAATTGTCCGAAACTCCCGCCACTTCGCATCGGCTGGTAGCTTAGGAAATCACTATGAAAACCTACATGTTTGTATATCTCGGCTCTGCTTTTGTTGCGTTGTTGATTACGCCGGTGATAATAAGGCTTGCTCGCCGGTTCCGGATCGCCGCCATTCCAGGCCACAGGCATATGCATGAAACGCCCACGTCGCACATAGGCGGCGTGGCAATATTTGTCTCGATGCTCTGTATGACTGTTCCTGTGTTGTTCCTGTCGAATGTTATCGGCGCGGCCTTCCGTGGCATTCTACCGCAGGTGGTCGTCCTGCTGACTGCCTCCGGATTCATGTTTCTTGTAGGTCTGGTGGACGATCTCAAGAGCGCAGGCGTGAAGGCTCGTGTGAAACTCGCGGCACAGTTTGCCGCCTCGGTTGCAGTTTGTGCTGCGGGCATCCGGATAGAGTCGGTAGTTGTGCCGGAGTGGTTTACGGTCGATTTCGGTTGGTTCTCCTGGCCGCTGACGCTGATTTGGCTGGTAGGTATAACTAATGCGGTTAATCTGACCGACGGCCTGGACGGCCTTGCCGCCGGGATTTCCGCGATAGCCTGCGGAGTCATTGCCGTATTCGCCGTTCACAGCGGCAATGTCGTCATGGCGGTGCTGATGCTGGCCCTGCTTGGGAGTCTGACCGGCTTTTTGTTCTTCAACTTCAATCCGGCAAAAATCTTCATGGGCGACTGCGGCAGTATGTTCCTGGGCTTTACGATTGCTTCATCCAGCGTGCTCTGCTCGACGAAATCTCCCGTATTGGTCGGCCTTGCTTTGCCGGCTTTGGCTCTTGGGATACCCATCTTCGATACACTATTTGCGATTTTACGGCGGTTTCTCGAACGCCGGTCGATATTTTCCGCCGACCGCGGGCACTTCCATCACAGGCTGGTCGATGCCGGCCTGGATCATCGCCATGCAGTGATTGCGATATACGTCGTGACGCTGCTTGCCGCCGGGCTCGGGATGTTAATGATGGTCATCCAGAACGGTAATTCTCTGATAATTTTCATGGGTGTCCTGCTGTTCCAGCTCATTGTCTTTCGCTCCGTCGGCTACATGCGCGTGAAGGATCTGATCGGGGGGCTTCAGCGAAAATACGCCATAAGCAATCGCGAACAGGAGGAGGTAAGGCGCTTCGAGGACTCGCAGTTGCACTTCCGCCGGGTGTTGACATTCGGCCAATGGTGGCAGGCAATCTCGGCGGCGGCGGAGAAAATGGATTTTCTCAGCATCCACCTGGCGGTCACGAACCGCGACGGCACTCATCGCACGCTGAGCTGGCAGCGCCGCGGCAAACCCAAAGGCCGCCGCGACGAACTTCTGAAGGCGAGCATCCCTCTGACGGACCGCCGATCCGGCTCGTCGCTCAACCTGAGAATCGAGGTCTGCAAGAACGGCTCTCTCGAATCCGCGGGCAGAAGGGTCGCCCTCTTCAGCCGCCTGATGGACGAGCACGACATAGTTACCCTCCGGACGAACAAGACAGACTCGCCGTCCGGTTCGGACTCAGAAATCGACGCCGGACAGAGGCTATAGCCTCGCAATCAGACCGGCGGTCCCGTGAGGAAGTCGAAAAACGCACCCGCTGATTTCGCCGGGTGGAAAATCGCAACCGAAAAGGCAACATCTTGGCGGAAGAACTTCCTCAGAACAACTTCTTCGACACCGAACATCTCAAGGCGGATCTGAAAGGCCGGTCCGTTCGCGGCGGGGCCGTGACTATAGGCGCGCAGTGGACGAAGTTCTGCCTCCAGACCGCCTCGACGGTCGTTCTGGCCCGCTTGCTGACGCCACAGGACTTCGGCCTGATTGCAATGGTCATGGTGATCACCGGTTTCGTCGAGAGGTTCAAGGACATGGGCCTTTCGGCGGCCACCGTCCAGAAGGCCGAGATCAGTCACGACCAGATCAGCACGCTGTTCTGGATCAATGTCGCGATCAGTTTCGTGATAATGCTGATTGCCGCGGCCCTCGCGCCGGCGATTACCTGGTTCTACGGCGAGCCGAAGCTGACCTGGATCACAATAGCCTTGGCGTGCGGCATAATATTCGGCGGCCTGACGGTTCAGCATCAGGCCCTGCTGCGAAGGCAAATGCGTTTCGGCACGTTGGCCGTAATTGACATCGTCTCGATAGCCGCAGGCGTACTCGCCGGCATAATCGCCGCCTGCTACGGCCTGCGCTATTGGGCGTTGGTGATTATGCACCTGGCGAATCCAATAATGCGCGTCGCAGTCACGTGGATAATCTGCCCCTGGCGGCCGGGCATGCCCGTCAGGCGCTCCGGCGTCCGCGAAATGTTGGCCTTCGGAGGACACTTAACCGGATTCAATCTCCTGAACTATTTCGCCAGAAATGCTGACAATCTGTTAATCGGCAAGTTCTGGGGAGCCGGCCAATTGGGCTTATACAGCAAGGCCTACGGCCTACTCATGCTACCAATTGGGCAAATAACCGCTCCCATTTCCGCCGTTGCGGTTCCGACGCTAAGCCGTTTGCAGGATGATCCTGAGAGATACCGACGTTACTATTACCGCGCAATAAGTACGATAGCATTCATCACAATGCCTCTTGTAGCGATGTTGGCAGCGTTGTCCCATGAAGTCATAATGATAGTGCTTGGGCATCAATGGGTTGGCGCCAGTCCGATTTTTAAGGTGCTTGCGTTTGCAGCAATTGTCCAGCCGGTCGTCGGCACGGTTGGCTGGGTCTATGTTTCACTCGGACGGACCAAGAGAATGATGTATTGGAGTTTTATTGCCGTGCCGCTAATTGTGTTGTCTTTTGCCATAGGCCTGCCGTGGGGTGCCTTAGGAGTAGCTATCGCTTACACGGTTTGCATTCTTACTGTTAACACGGTACCATGCCTCGCATACGCCTTTCGGGATTCTCCAATCACAGTTGTTGACTTCTTCAAAGCAATATCATATCCAGCGGCTACAGCGGTAGTCATGTACTGTGTCCTTGAGTTTATGCGCTTCCATCTCGGCGCGCAGAGCGCGGGATGGATATTGCTCTGGTGCTTCACCGCAGCAGGTGGAATTTTCTTGGCAAGCATTCTGTTATCCGGACAGGTGCGAGGCGATCTGGCAGGTTTGCTTGCTGAGCTTAAGAGAACAAAGAAGGATATCTGATTGATAATGGCTCCGAAAGATGGTTCAACTCGATGGCTCATGTTAGCAAGGAGGATTCTGCCAGAATGCCTTAAAGACGCGATACGTTCTTCGTTGACTTGCTGGGCCAGAACAGTGACAAACAAGGTGACACTCCTGCGGAATGGAGGGTCTGAGTCGCGTAAACTCGAGATTGGTGCACGCGGTAAGAGAATCCAAGGTTTTGAGACTCTTGACATTAAGTGGGCCAGAAACGTTGATTATGTTCTGGATGCGTCAAAACCACTACCATTCAGCGATGATACATTTGAGGTAGTGTACGCCAGCCATATACTGGAGCATATCCCTTGGTATAAGGTGGAAGACACACTCAAAGAGTGGACGCGGATCATAAAACCTGGCAGCCATTTGGAGCTTTGGGTTCCTAACGGCCTTAAGATCTGCAAAGTACTAATGGAAGCAGAGACGAACGGGAATGACCTTAGCCACCTCGACGGATGGTATAAGTACAACCCAGAAAAGGATCCGTGTGTGTGGGCGGCTGGAAGGCTCTTTACCTATGGGGACGGCAAGGGAGATCCATCTGACCCAAATTGGCATCGAGCTTTGTTTACTCCTCGATACCTAAAGACTCTCTTTGAAAAAGTTGGATTGACTGATGTCAGGGAATTGAGGCCCGAGGAAGTCCGTGGGTATGACCACGGTTGGATTAACTTGGGCATGGTGGGAACGAAAGAATGATCAATTATCGCAATGTCCCGGCGCTAAATAGAGATGTCTGGGCTTGGTTGCAAAAACTGCCAAAAGACATAGAACTCATTGTGGGAATCCCTCGCAGCGGTCTTCTCGTCGCAAATCTATTGTCGCTCTATATGGATATACCGCTAACAGATGTCGATGGATTACTTGAAGGAAGGGTGATCCAAACGGGGCCCCGTTACAAACGTAATGACCCAAGAGGATTGCTGTCATCGAGACGCACAGTTCTGGTCGTGGATGATAGTGTCTGGAGCGGCAAGCAGATGGCGGCCGTAAAAAGAATGGTAGAAAGTGCAGAATTGCGACACCGCATCCTTTACGGTGCCGTATACGTCAAGCCTGGGAGCCAAGACGTCGTGGACTATTTTTTCGAGATGTTGCAGACACCGCGTTTCTTTGAGTGGAATGTTTTCCACCGTGGAGGCATGGAGGGCTTCTGTGTTGACATCGATGGTGTTCTGTGCAGGGATCCTACCCCGGAAGAGAACGACGATGGAGAGCGGTATAAACGGTTCATTAGAACGGTAGAGCCCTGGATAATACCGAGCAAGACCGTCGGTTGGCTGGTGACCTGTCGTTTGGAGAAATATCGCAGCCTGACCGAGGAATGGCTGGCCGAGCATGGCTTTAAGTATCAACATCTAATCATGATGGACCTTCCGGACAAAGCGGCTCGCCTGAGATCACAATCTCATGCCAAATACAAGGCCCAAGTATATAAGACTACCGGCGCACGATTCTTTATCGAGAGTTCCCAGAGGCAGGCTATGGAGATTGCAATACGCACAGGTAAGGACGTATTATGTATGGAGACAGGAAATATTGTTAGTCCGAGCTTTCTTAATAGAAACTATCACGGATTGCTTCGCTTTGGGAGGCTCTTTCTGGAACACCCGAAAGAGGCCTTGCGGATTCTCAGGCGACGCTTCTATCTCAGCACCAAAATATAGTCTAAAAGGGACAAGGGCGTGCGTGGTCATGTCGAAGCTAATTACGACATGGACATATTGAATAATCGGCTTGTCGAGATTTATCGAGGCCTTTTGGATGGCTGATGGCGAACAGAACAATTCGGACAAGACCGGCAGCGTTGCAGGCAATGCGTGCAAGGGCTGGTCGATGAGTGAAGACTATGAGCCGGGGTTGGTCTCAGTCATAATCCCTACTTGTAACCGCGCCCAACTCTTAACGCAGGCAATTGATAGCGTCTTATCTCAAACTTACAAGAATTTTGAAATAATTGTTGTAGATGATGGCTCAACTGATGACACGAAGCGTGCTCTTGTCCAGTACATGAATCGTATCAGATACATGTATCAGGAAAACCAGGGCGGAGCCGCCGCACGAAATGTAGCTTTAAAACTTGCAAAGGGTGAATACATCGCCTTCCTCGACTCAGACGACTTGTGGTTTCCACAGAAACTGGAAAGGCAAGTAGAAATCTTGGATAAATACGGTGAATTCGCACTCGTATATACCAATATTATCTATATTAACAACGCGGGTAAATTCAGTGCAACAGGTTATAGTTCAAAGATGTTTAAGTCCGGATATTTGTTCAAGGAGACTCTGTTAAGAAAAGTGGCCTGTGGACATCCTCCAACATGGCTGATCCGAAAGTCTTGTTTGGACGAGACTGGAGGTTTTGATCCAGAGTTCAGGACTTCTCATGATAGAGATATGATTGTCAGGATAGCAAGGAAGTACAAAATATATGGAATCAGAGACCCATTGGCCATGGTCAGGCAACATCATTTCGAAAGGCTGCGTGGCAGTTCTTCTGCAGAGCAGATAGAACGCTATTGGTTCAAGTTCCTTGATAAATTGTTCACCGAAACTGATGAAGAACTCATAACTGAGAAACTCAAGAAGCAACTGATTGCCGGCTATTATTTTTTAGCAGGAAAGCAATTCTTAAAGGCAAATGACCTTCACTCGGCAAGAAATAGGTTCTGGCTGGCCATTGTAAACAGACCTTTTCAGTTGAAGGCGTATATGTATTTCCTTGCTACTTTGACAGGGAACAAAGGCTTTGAGATTCTGAATAAAATCCGGAGATTGCTTGTCGGTGTATCAAATTCTTTTCACCGACTGAGATATGTCCGCGAATATGACTGAATGACTGCCGGGTTCTAATGTGTGCATTTTGTGGGGCAATGATCAACAGGTGTATCAGGCACAACAAGTACAGGATGCAACTCTTCGACTCTTGACGTTACTGCTCAGTGGCACGTATTTGTCAAACAGGAGCAAGGTCTCTTATCCGTTCTTTCGCAGGATACATAACGG
The DNA here is from genome assembly GCA_043820045.1 of Planctomycetota bacterium. GTDB lineage: Bacteria > Planctomycetota > Phycisphaerae > Sedimentisphaerales > Anaerobacaceae > JBDREF01. The sequence goes on from JBDREF010000463.1 coordinate 27,898, forward strand.
CATCGAGGAAGAAATACTGAATCTGAAGGCGCTACTGTGCGAAAACTGCAATATTGAATCGGCCGCATCGTTGTATGAAGTCCTTGCCGAGTCGGTAAAGTGGCTGGGTTCGCGGATAGATGGCGAAGCTGATAATCAGCGTGAGGTGACGGTTGAAATAGCCCGGAGCTACGATAAGAATTCGTATCGCGGCTCGAAGTTCTGTCCGGTCAACTCGTTATGCGGGTATGTCAGGAAAAAGCTGGAGCCTTACCTGGCCGGGGCCTATATCCACGGAAGCGTTTCCACCATGGATTACACGGACTACAGCGACCTTGACACCCTCTTCGTGATTAAGAATGAGGCCGTGGAGGACCCCGACAAAATAAGAGAATTGGAAAGACTTCTCATAAAGAGCACAAGGTATTTGTATGAGTTCGATTCACTCCAGCATCACGGCCATTTCTTCCTGACGGAGTCTGATCTGCGGTACTATAGCCAGTCGATACTTCCTCTGGCGGCCATCAGGCTCTCGACGAGCATTTTGAGCAGGGGAAATAATTTGACGTTTCGCCTTAGAGATTCGAGCCGAGAGAGCAAGCTGCGATTTCTTGACTCTATACGAATAGTCCGCCGTTATGTCAAGAAGGACAGGGGAAGGCTCGAGACACCATATTATCTTAAGGGGTTCCTCAGCCATTTTATGATGCTGCCTGTTCTCTTTTTGCAGTTAGAGGGGCAGTATGTCTCAAAGAAAAAGTCCTTCCAAATTATGAAAGAAAGAGTTCCGTCGGATACGTGGCGGTGTATGGAGCAAGTGAGTGAAATACGTCTAAATTGGGATCAGGCCACCTCCGCTTTTAGACAGCGGCTTATGAATATGGTTGGAGTATGGAATCCGCTCTTGCTTCCGTTTTTCTCCATACACTTGCACCCGTGCCGGCCGTTCGGCAGTTCTATAGTCGATTCTCGTTTGTTGGATGAGATGCTTGATTTTGCTACACACCTTCTTGAGTTAAGTGGGTTGCATGAAGATAGACAATCTCGAATTTGTTGATTTCCCACGTCAGGTATCTATTGAGGAGTATGACAGGAGCGAGAAGCAATTTGCAGACTATTTCTGCAATCACCCGGCGGTTGCAGCCATCTATAAGCTCGGCAGCGTAGGCGACCCTGGGATTTCCGATCTGGATCTTATTTTGGTTCTTAAAGAGGGCGGGGTTTTGACGCCTGGGGATTATGAGTTTTTGAATGGAGTTGACGACTACATCTTCATCCATCACCCGTTTGTCATTTCGGAAACGCTTTTTCCATATGTCAACTATCTGTTTTTTGCGAGCAATTTACATAATCTTGCAGGCGAGATATATTCATTTGCGCAATTTGGGTCCGGCGCTGAGAACGCTCAGATTACGTGGCTTATTTGTGCGGAAGCATCGTTAAGCAGGCTGTGCGACATCGTGTATCAAGCTACTCGGAGAAGGGGCATTAGTGCTCGGCGAATGCTTCTTAAATTGAATTCCATCAAGCACGACATCGACCTGCTTGAGGATGTATCCGATACCGCCATGAATACCCGGCTACGGGGATTTGCACGCCAAATCTCTGAATTGCGAAAGTCATGGTTCTCTCTTGACGAAAAGGAGCAAGTCAGGGAAATATTAAGGACCTTGTGCGAAGCAATAGCGGTTTTGTCACAAATTATGGACAGCCTGGCCTGCCTTTCGAGAGAAGTCTTCGGCTTGCCGTCGGAGGATCGAGTGAGCGCATATACTCTATTTCCGGACTCATTACAAGTTCTCAAGTTTGAATCACGAGCAAAGACAAGCGTTAGGGCAATCGCTAACCCGCTTTCGTTTCTAAGAAGAAGTTGCGGAAAGTACGGACCTAAAATAACCAGGCATACAAACGACATATCCGCTGTTACTCTCCCTGTTGAATTGTTGTTTTCATTATTGCCGGTACCTCCTGAGCTTTCGAGAACAGCCGGCAATATCAGGGATAATATCACGATACGAGGCGAAGACAGGGTGTCGCAGTGGAGCCGTGGGAATCATTCTGATCTTCTGCTAAGACGATACCGTCTTGTTGATATGTACAACGATTTTGTTGCCGGGAATAATGCCTCCTCAATGTCGCTCCTGCTGATGGCGCCGTGGCTTACAACTCGAAAGGCAAAATTCCACGATACCAAAAGGGTGATCCTGAAAATCGCGTTGAAGCTGCAACTCATTTGATTCACCACTTGTTTCACATGATTATTTTAAAATACATAGTTAGGTGCATCACTTATGTCGCCTATGTTACGGTTCTGGAACGGCTGCTGAAAAGGCAGGAAAAACGCAGGAATAATAAAAGAGTGCTTATGCAGATTAAATCTGGCATAGGAGATGCGATACTTGCTCTGCCTATGATACACGCGCTCACTGTCGCGGGTTATGAAGTTCATGCAATAGTCAATAAGAGGGTTCAGACCATAGCAAATCTCTGTCCTGACATAAAGCAGTCGTACAGAATGGAATACAGGATGTCGGGATTTTCGCGAATAGCCAGTCAGATTCATATCCTAAACAGGTTGAAGTTTAGGTACTTCATCGGAGCGTTACCGTCGAATGTGGTTAGGGATGCTTTCTTACCGGTAATTCTGGGGATACCAAATCGTATCAAGCATCGCTCTCCGCATAAGGAGCGATATAGAAACTACGATTTTCTCTTTAGTGGAGTTCACGAATTGGAACATAATAAGAGCAACGTTGAATCCAACTTATTGCTCTTGTCATTGATGAACAAGCATCCAGGAACCGGCGTCAGACAGTTTAACATCAGTTTGCCGAAAGACCGCGTCGCGAATACGAAAAAAGAACTGATAAGGATGGGATATCATGAAGATAAAGCGGCGATAGGCATACATCCCGGGTGCAAAGAAACATGGGCATTCAAAAGATGGCCGTCCGAGAACTTTGCCGATCTGATAAGCCGGCTCGGAAGAAGGCGGGGTTTACAAATAGTCTTATTCGGCGGTCCTGAAGAAGTTGAATTGTGTGACCGGATCGTCCGGCAATCATCAGCCGTCCCGCTGAATCTCTGCGGAAGGTTGATTCTTGAAGGAACGATGTATGCTATCAGCCTGTGCAAGATGTTCATCTCTAACGATTCAGGCTTGATGCACATTGCTACTGTTTTCAAGATCCCGGTAATCGGGCTATTTGGGCACACCAGCAATGAAGCGGCAACAGGGCCGTATGGTGATAAGCATGTAATAATCAGAAAAGATGCTATTGAAGATATCACGGTTGGGGAAGTACACAAGGAAGCGGAAAGGCTTCTGGATAGAATGTGCATTTTTCAAACATAAGAAACGGTTTCTAATGAACGGCCATTTCTCATTCCAACAGGCAAGGATAGATGACATTCTCGAATAGAGTCTCATACATACATAATCTCCAGGTCAGGCACTATTGTCTCGAAGCTCCTTTTGATCCTCCTGAGGCGTATCCGGAGCTGGCCTCGATGGGCGAGACGAATGAAGCTAACCTGGTCTATCCGATGGTTCGCGACCTGCTGCAACAGCTTGGGCTGGACCATGAGAACATCGGAACCGCGAAATGGAATCCCTTTGCCGATATCATCGGGCCGGGAGATAAGGTGCTGATCAAGCCCAATCTGGTCACGCACGAGCATTTTCTGGGCAGAGAGGCTCTCTACAGTACGGTGGTTCACGGCTCCGTCATAAGACCTGTTATCGATTATGTGTATAAGGCGCTGCAGGGAAGAGGTTCGGTGATCATAGCTGACAACCCGCTCGAAAGGGCCGATTTTCAATCTCTGATGGAGTTTACTGGAATTCAGCAGTTGGTGGATAAGCTCGTCCAGAGAGGCTACAGGGGCCTTGAAGTGATAGATCTGCGTCCCAGGATATTGAAAGAGGACAGGCGAGGCAATTTCTATCACGAGAGACTTCCGGGAGATCCGTTAGGCTATGTTGATGTAGATTTGGGCAAGGATAGCCTTTTTGCCGAATTCGATGACGACCCCGATGTACACTATTATACCCTTGCAGACCCAACAGTGGATCACATGGACCCAAAATGCGTGCGGGAAAGTCTCACCGACAAGTATCATAATTCATCGACGCATACATACATTGTTTCAAAGACCATCCTGGATGCTGATGTTATCATCAATGTGGCCAAGTTGAAAAGTCATTGCAAGGCGGGTGTGAGTCTGACATTGAAAAACATGATTGGCATGGTTTATCAAAAGGACTGCATGCCTCACCATCGCCCCGGGCCTCCGCCCAAAGGTGATTCGTTTCCTCAGTATCCGGCGTCACACTATGTTGCCTCGAGGAAATTGTACCGCACTTTGAGAAAATGGTTTCACATACATCGCGTCCCTGGTTTCAGGTCTTTCAGAAATATCCTCCAAAAGAACAAGATACTGATTGGCCAGCACACCGAGCACGGAAACTGGAAAGGCAACGATACAATCTGGAGGACCGTTCTTGATTTGAACAGGATAGCGGCTTATGCGGACAAGGCCGGCAAAATGCAGGATACTCCGCAGAGGAGGCAATTCGGACTGGTGGACGGCATCGTCTCGCAGCAGGGCGAGGGGCCCATGGCGGGCAAATCGGTTCCGACGTCCATTATCGTTGGAGGACTCAATCCGGTGCTGGTCGATGCCCTGGCAGTCAAAGCCGTCGGATTGGATTATCGGTTATTCAAGTCTGTGGCGAGAGCACCGGGAATAGACAGGTGGAAGCTCATGGGCGATAGTGAGCCAGATCTGTCTTTTCCGGATATTGAGTTGCCGAATATTGGATTCGAACTTCCGAGAGGATGGCGTTAGGTATGGGAGGTTGGGTCACTGCGATTGGAATTGGGGCCGATTTCGAGGACCGTTTGCGCAGGTTCAGAGAAATGTTCAGCGTCGATGGAGTGCCGGAGCTTCGAGTAGAAACACATACGCATTCAAATCGTGCCAGAACAATCGCGTGGGCATGGAATCGCTTCAGAGTTCCGGATGTGTACATTAAGAAGGCAGACGACGGGATATCGATTGTTCTGTGCGGCGTGATCACCGGTTTGGGCCGTTTTGGAACTCTACCGGGCAGTCAGGAAATCACCGCCGCTCTGGTACTGAGACTCTGGATTGAGCACGGCAGCGATTTGATAAAAGCATTGAACGGGTCCTTTAGCTGTCTGTTTCACGATCAGAAGAAAAATGTGACAACGTTATACACCGACCGGTTCGCCTCGAGGCCTGTCTGGTTTACAAAAGAGGGCAATGTGTGGCTGGCAGGTGATCTTCCTTCCGCCATAGCTGCTCTTAAGACGAGCAATCCAAAGATTGATCCGGCCGGGTTGTGGTCTCTGCTTCATACCGGAAGGCATGTAGGTACGCACGGCCTTTATCATCAGATGCGTTGTTTGCAGGCCGGAGGGCAGGCAATTCTGTCTGACTCTACGCAGGCAAATGTGACTAAGTGGAGGCAAAGGAGATACGCTCCTGACAATGCGATTAAGACTCGCGAGTGGGGGGCACAGATTGCAGGAGTCCTGAAGGAATCGGGCCGCAGATATCGAAAAGTATGTGGAACGCCTTACATTTTTCTAAGCGGTGGCCTTGATTCGAGAATTGCGGCGGCGGCTCTCGGTAAACCCTTGAACAGTGTCAGCTTTGCAAGCATGCCAAATGCCGAGACGCGGATTGCTTCTATGGTTTCGAAGGTTCTCGGAATTAAACATCAGACGATCATCAGGTCGCCGTACTGGTATCTTGATACTTTGGATGCGGCCGCATTGATAAGTTCCGGCAATTTCCTGACTTGCCACACACATTTTATTGTGCCGGCCGGTAATATAGCTTCACAAAACCCGGATGTTGAATTCTTACTCGGCGATCTTCTTGAGAACTTCAACAAGCATTATTTCTCGCCGCGCAACGGTTTGGCTTTTACGTGTGACCCGCAGAGCCTGGTCGAAATAATGCATTCATCTGTGCCATATTCCATAAAGGACACTCGCAGACTGGGCATCTTTCTACGAGAGGGCGTAAGGAAAAAAGTAGAGGGGGCGTACAGAGATGCGCTGAGTGAATACGCGAAATCTGTCGTGGATGTTTCCGATACGGATGCCGACCGGATGGATACATTCTTACGCTGGGCAGACGTCAGCATAACGCCGACTTTTAATATGATTACATGCCTGAGAGCTTTGGCAGGCGAGAGAAATATATTCTTCGACAACGAGGTGGACGAGATCAACCTGCGAATACCATCGACGTTAAGAGACGTGGGCGTCCTACACAAATGGACGTTGCGTAACTTGGGCAGGGTTCTGCCATTTGTCCCCGATGCTAACACGTTCCTGCCCCCGGCTTTCCCGAATGCCATTGGTGCGTTTGCAAAAAAGATACGTCCCGTGCTTGGTAAGATCAGGAGGGGGCCCGCTGCCGCTTCTAAGAGCAAGCCTGTGCTCCGAACATCAGGGTCGTGGGTCCTGATGCACCAGATGTATCGCAAGGATCCTTCGTACAAGGGGAAAATCGAAGAAATACTACATGATGCAGGCATTTTTTCGGATGAAGTCTTCGACTTACCACGCATCAGGCAGACATGGCAGGAGTACCTCGCCGGCAATACCGGGCTGCATACGGAGATAGAAGCACTGCTGTCCTTCGGAAAGCTGAATAAACTGCTCCCATGTGTGGGAATCGAGCTTTAGCCCCACGGCAAGAGAACCCAAACAGATGGCAAACAAAATCCTTTGGATAGCACCGAATATGAACCACTACAAAGTGAGGCAGTTGAATAAGCTGTCGTC
>JBDREF010000464.1:0-16171 GCA_043820045.1 Planctomycetota bacterium
GATTATCAGCCTGGCGTGGCGGCTCAAACGCGCCGAAGTCATGCAGCGCCAGGTTATCGACGAGTTAATCGACTGTAATTCCAAAAGTCTGACTTCGGCATGGGGCCACTCGGAAAGCGATCCGCTCCAATCGCCCGACTACCTGCCTCTCGGCCGTATCGCTACGAGGGATTGGGCCAATTCGAGAGTGATTGAACGGCTGCTGATGTACGAACGCAGGATCGAGAACAGCCTGTTCAGGACGATGGCCGAGCTTAAGAGACTCCAGCGACTGCGAGAGAAGGAGCAGGCCAACACCGCCGAGGAGCAATCGGCAGCGAATGCCTGCCCGCCGCCGGATGAAAGGCCCGATTGTGAAAAACAAAGCCAATTTCCAGGCGACCGACTAAGCGTAAAGTCCTTTTCGACAAGGGATTATGGAAATCCACCCAGTCCCGAACACAGAGGAAACAAACCCAATTCAGAGCCGGTCGGAGCCAATTTCGGAGTACCGCAGCATTGCCGAGACAGCCGCGAGAAGAAGAAGGCTGAAACCCGCCCCGTGTTCTCTTAGCTGCTGACCAACTGGTACGACCTTATAAGCTCGGCTACGCTCCAGGCCTGGGCGAAGCAGCCTCTTGGCTTGTGGGGAGCATCGCCGTCAAATACCTCCGAGACGCTTGCGAGGCAGCCGTTTTCGGTGAGATGTCGCAGCAACGGCTGGATGAATTCGGCGGCCTGTGCCTTGCTCTGGGGGCTGGACTCGTTGACCTTCAGATAGGCCTCTACGAACGGGCCCATCAGAAACGCCCAGACCGTGCCCTGGTGATAAGCCTCATCGCGATCTCTCGGCGGCCCCGAGTATTCGCTCTTATAGTTTGGCGAGTGTACATCGAGCGTTCGCAGGCCGTATGGGGTCAAAAGGTACTTCTGCACCTTGGCGACCACGGATTTCTGTTCTTGGGCAGTCAACGGCGAATGCGGCAGAGAGACGGCAAATATCTGATTCGGGCGAAGGCTCTCATCGACCGAGCCGTCGGGCAGGATGCAATCGTTCAGGTACCCGCTGCTTTGGTTCCAGAACAATTGGCAGAAACTTCCGCCGACCTTTTCCGCCATCGACTTGTAGTGGCTTGCGTCTTTGGCATTGCGGCCGTCGTAGAATTCGGCCAGCAGGCGCAGGCCGTTATACCAAAGGGCGTTGACTTCCACCGCCTTGCCGCACCTGGGCGTAAAAGCGACGCCGTCAAATTTGGCATCCATCCAGGTCAGTTGCGTCTGGTCGTCGCCGGCGGTTATGAGCCCATCGGCGTCGGCGCCAATACCGAAACGCGTGCCCTTCTGATAGGACTCGACGATCCAGCGAATTGTCGGCACAAGCTCTTTTGTGAAGGTCTTCGAATCGCCGGTCGCCTCCAGATATTGAAAGGCGGCGTTGATGAACCAGAGAGAGGCATCGACGCTGTTGAAGTACGTAGTATCGCTGTTGTCGTCAAAACGATTCGGAATCATGCCGTCGTCCGCCGCTGCGGCAAACGTTGTCAGTACCGACTTGGCCTCGTCAAACCTTCCGGTCACAAGCAGCAGGCCCGGCAAGGATATCAGGGCATCTCTGCCCCAGTCTGCAAACCACGGATAGCCGGCCAGTATAGTCGTTCTGAACTTATTTCCGCTTTGGCGTCTCGTAATGAAAGCATCGGCGCTCAGGCAGAGTGTCTCGAAGAAATCCGGGTCTGCCGCGTCCAAAGTCGAGTTTTCAAGCTGGAAACCGGAAATCGGGAACCGGAGATTACGCTTCACATTTCTCGCCTTGTGTATCAGGCTTTCCTGGTGCTTGTGCAGTTCCTCGCAGGCCGTGTCAATATAGCTCGGAGTATAGCGTGCAGGATCCAGTGTTCCCTGCGCCCGGCGTCCGCCGTCCGCTAACTCCGCCCACAAGACAACTCGCATGGGCGAATCCACCCGGCACTTGAAAAAGCCGGGCGCCCACAAATCTTCAGTGAAATTCTGGCCCCTCTCCCCGTCAACCCGATAGACGAAATTGAGCCACCATTGCTCGTCCTTCTCGAACTTCGCACCCGGACATGTCAAAAGCAGCTCGCAACTGTTGGGCATATCATGGCGAACAACAAGTGCGGCCGCGTCCGAGTCAAGCCGGCGCGAGCACAACTGGGCATACGATTTCTGCAGAGTGTGGAAGTCCCTCAGGCCCACAAATGGCCGCGAAACGAACTCCACCGGCTCGCGTACGCTCGTGAAATCGTACACGACCGCCGCGACGTCCCTGTCGCGCAGAAGATATACGGACTTGGTCAGCTCCACTTTGGCCAACGCATAGTCAAAATGCACCCCCACGCTCTGGCGGAACCTTTTCAGATAGCCAAAACCAGCCGGAGCAAACTTGTCGCTGAATTCAAAAGTCGAGATATGGCATATCTCGGAGCCGCATATTACCATCTCCAGGCAGTTGGCCAGCGCCATTACCCTATTGGCCGGCGGCCTCAACGAGCCGATGAGCAGCCCGTGGTAGGCCCTGGAATTGCAGCCTGCAATCGTCGAAGATGCGTAGCTGCCGCGCCCGTTGGTCAATAGCCATTCCTTCGCCAACAAGTCCTCTACAGGCTGGTCGTCGGTTGGCACAAATATGCTCGTTGCATCTTCAAGTTTCTGCAATATCGACACAGTCATACTCCGATAGATATTATTACGGCACAATCCTAGCCCCGTCAGAAGCTCTTCTCACAACATACTGTTCCACCACAGAATTTGTGATGAGGGTAAAACTAGTATCGCTTCAAGTAGCCGAGAACCAGGACGTCTAATCTACTGGTTGTAAATCGGATGGGTTTTTGTCTTGCGACCCCGCGGCGGAAACGCTCTGAGCTGTGTTTAGTTCTAATGCGGAAGAGAATGAGTCCCCAATCGCCTCCCCGGAACAACGCCTGTTCAGATTACACAACACATTCATAAAGTTTATATAAGAGTCATAAGGTGAATCGTACGGATTAAAATACTTGTGTACGTCGCCATCGGCAAAGTACTTCGTGCACATGTAATAGAAATGGTCCGATGCCTGCAGTTTTCGCCAGTCCGTGATGATCTTCTCGTCATTGGTATTCTTGATCTTCTTCTCGATCCGATACAGCTCGTGGATGGCGTTTGACTGCATCGCGTTTCCGAGCCAGGCCGAAAGGTCTCGTTCGGTGTCGGCCCAGCTTATGATATGCGGCACATCGACCGTACCGGCGCTGTCATAGCTCTGTATCACCTCGCTCGGCGTTTTGAAGTTGTTGTCCGGGTGTTTGAGAATCTCACCGGGCAGATGCCGCATGAAATCGAAAATCCCGGTATCCTCCCACTGGTGCTCGCCGAACGTCTCATAGTCCATGAAAAGGTTGACCACGTTGCCGTTGCCGTTGACGTTGTGTATCCATTGAGCGAACTTATCCGCCGTCAGAGGCCACTGGGGCCAATCACGGTTGGAGAACCGGAAGGCGATATCGTCGCTGAGGGAGTAGTTTTTCAACAGTAGCTTGAGTCTGTTGCAGCCGCTCGGCTGATAGACAAAATTGGGACTCCTGTGGCCCAATATGTGGTCCGCACCTTCGGTTATTATTGCGTCAAAGCGGCCCATTGATTCGATAAGGAGGGCCAAATCGTTGTTATATATCAGCTCCGTGTTTCTGAACACCTTCGGCGTCTGGCCGAAGAGATAGTTGATAGCTTCGACGTGCTTGTTCACCTGCTCTACGAACTCGGTGCGTGAGTACAGGAAGCTCAGACTGTGATAATACGTTTCAGCCAGAAACTCCACGCACCCGGTTTCCGCCAAAGCGTCGAAAGTACTCATCACTTCCGGCGAGTATCGCTGGAGCTGCTCCAGCAGCGTACCCGTTATGCTGTAGGATATCCTGAACCTGCCCTCGAAACGGCGTATTATGTCCAGAAGCAGCCTGTTGGCGGGCAGATAGCACTTGTTCGCCACCTTCCTGCAAATCGAACCGTTCTTGTAATCGTCGAAGTACTGATCGTTCTTGTCAAATACCGTATAGTGCCTCAATCGCACCGGCTGATGTACTTGAAAATAGAAACATACCGAAGACATAATATCGCATCTCCCGCCCAATGTCCGCCCGGTCTGCTGCGGTGGGATATCATATTGAGTCTGTTACTTACCAGCTAATCACACCGGAACCAATAACTCTCCGTAGATTTTGGCACATTTGGCGGCCGCATCCTTCCATCGCAGCCTTCTGACCTCAAAGTTGCCGTGGCTTCTGAGAGTCATCTGCAACGGCGGATACTTCAGCACCGCAATAATTTTGTTGGCTATTTCCGTGACATCCCAGAAATCGACCTTCAACGCATGCAGCAGGACCTCCGAGACGCCGCTCTGCTTGCTTATTATGACAGGAACATCGTTGTCCAGCGCCTCCAGCGGTGCTATCCCGAACGGCTCGGAGACCGAGGGCATCACGTATAAATCAGCCATTTTATATATCTTTTGCACGTCTTCACCGCGCAGAAAGCCGGTGAACAACACCTTGTGCCCAATGCCGAGTTCCGCCGCCATCTCGATCGAGCGGTGCATCAAGTCGCCTGAGCCGGCCATTACGAACTTGACGTTATCCATAATCTCAAGGACTCTCTTGGCTGCCTGCAGAAAGTACTCCGGCCCTTTTTGCATTGTAATCCGGCCCAGGAACAAGACTATTTTCTCGTCTCGCTCTATGCCCGTCTCGCCCAGCGACCAGCCCCCGTTGCGTTCCACGCCGTTGTACACGACTTCGACCTTATCGCCGCTGATGCCGTATCGGCTTATTACGATGTTGCGGGTGAAATGGCTTACGGCAATCACTTTGTCCGCACGCTCCATACCCTCGCGCTCAACGTCATAGATCATCTGGTTGACATGCTCGCCGCTTCGGTCGAATTCCGTCGAATGCACATGCACAATCAACGGTCTTCCGCTGACCGCCGCAACTGCAATACCCGCCGGGTAAGTCATCCAGTCGTGGGCGTGGACAATATCAAAATCCCTGCCCCTGGCCAACTCGGCGGCAATCGCGGCATAGCGATGGACTTCCGTGTACATGTCGCAACTATAGTCGGTCGAGTTTATGAACTGGCTGGCCGAACTTATCTTGCCTTCGCGCAACTGCTGTCTTCGCCTCAGAGTCTCTTCTATCCGCTGCTCGTAGGTGCTTGGCGTGTTATACGGCTGAAGAGGTGAGTTGATAGCATGAACGCTGACGTTTTTCAGATCGCTGAATCCAAAAGTCCCGCTACTGGTCCGCGAACTTGGAGTCAGCAATTTGACGTGAGTAGCATATTCGCCCTCGACCATCTTTGGCAGCACGAACGTAACCTCCATGCCAAGCTGGTCCATCGCTCGGGTAAGGCCGTAGCACGCCGTACCCAGCCCACCGCTGATGAACGGCGGAAACTCCCAGCCTAACATAAAAATTCTCATATGGTCACCTGATGGTCCAGTCCTATAATAACAGGCCCAGCAATTTACTATGAAGCATCCTATTTCCTGCAACACCTGGCACCAGAACAACATCGGTTTGATAATGCTTGGTTGTCCAGCCAAGTTGCAAACTACCGGCAAGCCCCTTCATCAACAAGACACCACCCAATCTTAACCCGAAGTTGGCTAAAAACACGATATATGCGCCAACGCTTATTTATAAATCGGGATTTTAGCGGAATAAGTTGAAAAAATCTTTCAAAAAACCGTTAATTTTGATGTTGATAGAGCCATTTTATAGGTCGATAGCCAAAGAAAAAGCCGTTCCACAGTCAAGTAAGCGGAACGGCTCCTGTCAAACATGGTAATTTGTGCCAGGTTGCCCGCCCGGAAAAGCCCCGCGTCCCGACGCCAACCAACCTTGGCCGGGGGCTACAGATCCTGTGCTTTGACAGTGCTGCGCCGGTTGCCCTTGGTGCGCACTATAGCGGCATCGAGCATTGCATAGACCTTTTCGCTGATAGCTTCAACCGCCTCGGATGAGGTCATCATCTTCTTGCTTTTGATATAAGCCTTAACTTTGCTCGCTACAACCAAAGATTCTCTTTTTTTTGCCATTCTAAAAATCTCCATATTGAAAAGGTTAAAATATAATAGGCCGGCATCAGATCCTCACGTCCGGCACGTCCTCAATCGCCCTTATTTATAGAGGTGCACAACAATATGCAACAAAAAAATAGGCCATAAGGCTAAATTTTTGCAGTTATGGAGTCGATAGTGAAAAAAGCGGATAGCGAGAGCCAACACCTGCTGAGAAGAGATTTTTCGAGAAGTTCGCAATTTTTGATTATTTGCGTCGGCTAATTTGACGAGATTAATCGGGCAAGAATTTTGGAGGCCTGTCCCACCCGTGTATCGGGACAGATGAGGAAGGACTCCTGACGTGTAGTGAGAACGTTTGGAAAACAGTATGTCTCGGAGGAATAAAATGTCAAAGCGTTCCAAAAAAACTCAGAAAGCGCAGGCCAGGGTGGAAGGGTTTGTTGTCGTCGCTTTCGCCGAGGATATGGAGCAAGCCAGCGAATACAAGACTCTGCTGGAAGCCAATGATATCCACGCGGTGATAAACGAGAACAACGAACATTCCATTGGCTCAAAGGAAATTGCCGTAATGGTCGCCGAAGAATTTCTGGACGAGGCCCACGTGATAATCGAATCGCAGCAGGCCTATGATGACTTCTACGATTTCGCCATCGAGGAAGACGAGGGCGATTTCGACGACGACTTTTTCGAAGACGAATATTAGAATGGATTACTAAAGATGGAAAACAAGCATTTTCAAGAGCGTCGCGACAGCGATGAGCGCAGGGGAAGTGTTGTCGACAGGCGTCTGGGGCTCGACCGCAGGCGCGGACCAGGCAGGCGATTGACGGACGACCGCAAATCCGCTGAAGAAGGGCAAATGTCCGATGAGCAGTTTGAATTTCTTATGGCCATCGACGAATACAAGCGAAAGAATACACGGCCCTTTCCAACCTGGACAGAAATCCTGGAGGTCATAAAGGCGTTGGGTTACCGCAAGGTAGCCGAGCCCCAGTCGCTCGGAAAGTCCAAAAAAAGTCCGGGACGCGACAAAGTTCCTGCGGAAACCTGATTCAGATCGGCAGCGGATTCTATCGACAACTCAGGTCCGCCATGTTCGATGCTGAAACCAAGGTTTCTGCCCGCACGGAATTGCTCGGCGCAACCCGGCGGCAGATGAGCCTCTCCAGCAGAACCGGGCACGAACACTCCAAGAGCATTTGCGCGGTCAATTTGCTCGCCAGCCCTCTCAAGGCTCAACCGCCTGGTCGTAAACGCGAGTGTCATCAATCAGGCCGGACCAGAAGCTCGCAGCATCAAGGCCTTCTCCCGCACCGATGTACAAGCCGCTCTTCGAGGATTTCAACAAAGCGATAGGGCTGTCATCCTCGGCAACCTCGACTTTGTCCACGTATAAGCGCCGAAGTGAACCGTCCCAAACAAAACCGATATGATGCCACAGGCCGTCCGTGATTACATACTCCGAGGCCAGTGCAGGCGGGACAACCCGCCCGGAAGCGGCAGGCACCAACCCGCTAATAAGTTTTCCCTGCAACGGTTCGGTACCTATCCATGTTTCACCGGTCCCCGCACCGTATGCCTGAGATACAATCGTACGCCCCGGAACATCTGTTCGAACCCAGGCATACGCGCTGAACGGCCCGTCCGCAGGATCCAGCACAAAGGGCGTGCTCACATAATCATCGACTCCGTCAAACTCGAGCGCTCCACGTATGGCGCCGCCGGAAGGCCGCCATAGAGGATTGCCATGAAGCGTGCCATCATTGTCGCCGGCAATGTCGCCGGCAATGGTACTTTCGGCCTCATCCAGCTTCCAATGTGCTGCCAGGCGGAAATCCGACAGCCAGTTGGAGGCAAAGACATCGAGGTCCAGCATGTCGATAACACCGTCTTCCGGCTCCGAAATATCGTAGAGCCGATTCCATCGCCCTTGGTCGGATGTGCTAAGCCAGGCTGAAGCGAATGCGGCGAAATCAGTCAGGTCTATGTCGCAGTCCCCGTCGAAATCACCCCTTCTGGTCGTCCTCCGTAAGGAGTCCCCAGGACCGCACACTATCTTGAATACCTCCCCGTCGAGATCCACTATGTAGAGATTGCCGGAAACATCCTCGCCGAAAGACGAGATCGATCCGACCGAGCCGCCGTCGCCGGACAATTCGGCCGTACGGTTCGTGAAATCGGTTATCTCCGTTCCATCGAAGCGAAACGACCATATCTGATTGCTGACATAATCGGCGAAGAAGTACGTGCCCTGGAGCTGGTGGATCGGCCCGCGATAGACGTAGCCGCCCGTTATTGAATAACCGCCGTCGAGCCCGCCCGTGTGCAGGTATTCGTAAATCGGAGGTGTGAAGCTCGGATCATTACACGGCGATGGATCGTTGGGAAAGTTGCAGTTTGTGCCCTCCATCACCCGCCAGCCATAATTCTCCCCGCCTTTACTCGATGCAGGCTGGAAGTCTATCTCCTCTCGCTGGTTCTGGCCGACGTCTGCGATGTAGAGGTCGCCGGTCAGCCGGTCGAAGCTCGCCCTCCACGGGTTGCGCAGGCCGTACGCCCAAATCTCATCGTCGCCGGTGGTCCCGACAAAGGGATTGTCGGCTGGAATTGCATAGTTGCGGCTCGAATCGGCCTGGAAATCGTCGCCGTTTATGTCGATGCGCATTATTTTGCCGAGCCTCTGATCGGTTATGTCCTGGGCGCGATTGCCGGGATCGTTGCCGCTGCCGCCGTCGCCCGAGCAGATGTAGAGAAATCCGTCCGGCCCGAACCCGAGCCAGCCGCCGTTGTGATTTGCAAACGGTTGACTGTAGGTCATAACAGTGGTTCCGGTGGCCTCATCGGCAAGGTCCGGGTTGACCGTCGATACCCGGTACCTGCGGATATTGGTCGTTCCATTTGCCCCAGTGAAGTTGACATAAAAGAATCCGTTGACTGCGTAGTCGGGGTGAAACGCCAGTCCAAGCAGGCCCTGTTCATTGCCGGTCGCAAGACCGTCTAAGTCCAGGAACGGCGTGGTGTTGACCATGCCCGTATTTAGATTCAATACTTTAATCCGCCCGGTATGCTGCTCGACGATGAACAAGCGGCCAACGTCGCCGGCGACAGAAGTGACGTAGAGCGGCCGGCTCAGGCCTGACGCAACAAGCTCAGCCGTGATAGCCGAAGCCCGGGCCGGACAAGTAACCATTATTACCGCCAACAGAGCCGGGCCTAAGAGACGATGTGGTGAAATGACAGTAAGACCGTTGGAAGTACACAGCTTTTTCATTTTTGCCTCCCCTGAAGAACGCGACAGTTTTTAAGAATTATACGAGAGAAGCAGACTAATTGTTTCTTCGTCCTCCGATTGGCCGCTGCTGGCCTGTAGAGCAACCAGACGTAGCCTATACGCGGATACGGCCGGATTCAAACGATCAGCTTCTGGTCGATTGTGAATTTACCTACTTGGCCACGAACGGCGAGAGTTCGCGAAGCTGGTTGATGATCGGCGGCAGCTTCTCTATTGTGCAGTCCACCTCTTCCTCGGTGCTGTACCTGCTGAGGCTGAAGCGGATTGAGCCGTGGGCGGCGGTGAAGGGCACGCCCATCGCGCGCAAGACGTGGCTGGGTTCCAGTGAGCCCGATGTACACGCCGAGCCGCTGCTGGCGCAAATGCCGTACTTGTCCAACATCAGTAAAATCGCTTCGCCCTCGATGTACTCGAAGCTTATGTTGCAGGTGTTGGGCAGTCGATTATCCGCGTCGCCATTCAGCCGGCAATCGGGACACTTTTCCAATATCGCAACTTCGAGTTTGTCCCGCAGGTATTTGACCTTGCTGTTTTCCTCTTCGAGGCTGCCCGCCGCCAGTTCACATGCCTTGCCGAGACCGACGATACCAGGCACATTTTCCGTTCCGGCCCTTCGGCCTGCTTCCTGGTGACCACCTAACATAAAGGGTGACAGCCGCGTGCCCTTGCGGACGTAGAGAACGCCTATGCCCTTGGGCCCGTGCAGCTTGTGGCCTGAAAGGCTCAGCAGGTCAATACTGCTTTTAGAGAGGTTCAGCGGTATTTTGCCGACCGCCTGCACTGCATCGGTGTGAAAAACCGCCCCTTTGCTCGCAGCCAAATCGGCGATTCTTTCTATCGGGAATATTACACCCGTCTCGTTGTTTGCGTACATTATCGTGACCAGGGCAGTATCGTCGTCGAGCCGATCTTCGAGTTCCGCAACGTCAAGCCGGCCCTGCCTGTCCACGCTCAACTCCACGACCTTATAGCCGTGATTTTCAAGGTCGCGACAGACTGTCAGTACGGCGGGATGTTCGACTCTGGTTGTAATGACCGTGCGCTTGTTAGGTACAGCGGCCAACGTACCTTTGATAGCGGTGTTGTCGCTTTCGGTGCCGCCGCTGGTGAAAATGATCTCGCTCGGTTCGCAACCCAAAAGAGCAGCCACCTGCTCCCGCGCCTGGCGGATTCTGCGCCCTATCTGTCCGCCGAACGTGTGCATGCTCGAAGGATTGCCGTACAAGTCGCAGAACAAGGGCCTGATCTCTTCGAGCACTTCCTCTGCTACTTTTGTGGTGGCGTTGTTGTCGAAATATATGGTTGTCATCTGTTATCCCCTGTGATTGTGCTGCGGGTCCGCCGAGTCCTTGTCTTCTTCGACGAACAGCTCTTCAGAAACGAATTCCCTCAGCTTGGCCTCGACTACATCTTTCATGGTAAGCTCGGCCATCGTACACTGGGCGCACATTCCTCTGAAGGCTACGACTACCTTGTTTCCTTCGACGTCAATCAGTTCAATGTTGCCGCCGTGGGCCCGCAGCGCCGGCCTGATTTGCTCGTTCACAGTCTGCTGGATCAACTGCATTTTCTGAATATTAGTGAGTTTCCCGGCCCGCCGGGGCGCGGAGACGGGGACTTCCTTGACCTTATCGCCCTGTGTCTTCTCTATCAACTTCTCGATCTCGCCCTGACATCCGCCGCATCCGCCGCCGGCCTTGCAGTAATTGGTGACCTCCTCGACGGTCATCAGGTCGTTCTCGCGTATTACCCTTTCGATTTCCCTGTCGGTCACGCCGAAGCAGGTGCAGACAACGTTGCCTTCAATCTCATGCTTCTTGTTGCCGCCGCCCTGATAGTTCTCGATGGCCGCTTCGAGAGCTTCTCTGCCCATTACCGAGCAGTGCATTTTTTGCTCCGGCAGCCCGCCCAGGTAGTCGGCGATGTCTTTGTTGGTCACCTTGGCAGCCTCTTCCAGCGTAAGGCCCTGTATCAGCTCGGTTAGCACGGACGACGTAGCAATGGCGCTGGCACAGCCGAACGTCTTGAACTTCGCGTCTTTGATCCTGCCGTTGGCGTCGAGCTTGAACGTAAGCTTCAGAGCATCACCGCAGGCCAGAGACCCCACTTCTCCAACACCGTCCGGCTCTTCTACTTCGCCGACGTTCCGCGGATTGAAGAAGTGGTCCCTTACCTTATCTGTATATTCCCACATGGCTCTGTTTCCCACATTTCACGTTTCGTATTTCGTTGTTCCCGCCAGAGCGGGAATCCTTCACTATCTCTCATTTACCCCTGACTGGCCTTAAGCGCCTGGTCAACGTCGGCAATTATGTCGTCAATGTGTTCGGTGCCAGCCGAGACACGAACGTAGTCGGGAGTAACGCCCGCCGCAAGCTGTTCGGCCTCGCTTAGCTGCTGGTGCGTCGTGCTGGCCGGGTGAATCACCAATGTCTTGCTGTCGCCGATATTGGCAAGATGGCTTGCCAACTTGACACTGTTGATAAACTTGATGCCGGCGTCTCTGCCGCCCTTTATTCCAAAGCCTAAGAGGGCGCCCTGCCCGTTGGGCAGATATTTCATCGCCAGCTTGTAATCGGGATGCGATTCGAGCCCCGGATAATTGACCCAAGTGACTGCTTTCTGTTTTTCAAGCCATTGCGCCAGTTTGAGCGCGTTCTCAGAGTGCCTGGGCATACGCAGATGCAGCGTCTCGATTCCCTGGAGGAACAGGAACGCATTAAACGGCGACATACAACTGCCCATGTCTCGAAGGAACTGGGTCCTGGCCTTGATGATGTACGCAAGCGGACCAAAAGACTCGACATATTTGACGCCGTGGTAACTTGGGTCCGGCTCGGTCAGGTCTGGGTATCGGCCGTTTGTCCAGTCGAACTTGCCCGAATCGACGATCGCCCCGCCTATGGATGTTCCGTGCCCGCCGATGAACTTCGTGCAGCTATGAACCACAATATCTATGCCGTAGTCGAAGGGCCTGAACAGTATCGGCGTGGTAACGGTATTGTCGCAAATCACGGGCATGCCGTGCTTGTGGGCGATGTCGGCGATTTTGTCGTATTGCAGAATGTCGTTTTTAGGATTGCCGACCGTCTCGATATAAATCAGCCGGGTATTGTCTTTTATCGCCTTGGCGAAGTTCTCCGGCTTTTTCGGATCGACGAAAGTCACTTCAATGCCCAGCTTTGCAAATGTATGGCTGAACAGGGTAACGGTTCCGCCGTACAGTGAATTCGAGGAGACGATATGCCCGCCGGCGCCGCAGATGTTAAAGATGCTCACGTATATAGCCGACTGGCCCGAACTCATGCCCAGGCCGCCTACGCCGCCCTCCAGCGCAGCCAATCGCTTCTCCAGCACATCGGTAGTCGGATTCATCAGCCGTGTGTAGATGTTTCCAAACTCCTTGAGCGCAAAGAGATTCGCAGCGTGGTCCGTGCTCTTGAAACAATAGCTCGTAGTCTGATAAATAGGCACGGCCCTGCTTAGCGTCTCTGAGTCCGCCTGTTGGCCCGCGTGCAGGGCCAGAGTTTCCAAATGATATTCGGGTTCTTTTGTCATTTGCTCAAATCCTTTCCTATTTCGAAGGTAGTATCTCCACCATTCTGTTGAGAGACCTTTCCGCTCTCGTTCTTATTTCCTCGGGGACTGTAATTCTGTACTGCATATCCTCCAAAGAGGCAACGATCTTGTCCACAGTAATCTTTTTCATATTGGGGCATATCGCCCTGCTGCTGGCGGCGATGAATTCGGCTTCGGGGTTCTGTTTATTCAGAGCGTGAATTATTCCTTTCTCTGTGGCTACTATGAATCTTTTCGCCGTGCTCCCGGCGGCAAACTTGAGCATCTGGCCCGTGCTGAGCAACTCGTCCGCCAACTCCTTGACCGGCTCGGTGCATTCCGGATGCGCCATTACGATCGCATCCGGATATTTGGCCCTGGCGGCCCTGATATCGTCGGCGGTCATCAGCACATGAGTCGTGCAGTAACCGGGCCATAGCACCATGTTCCGGCCGGTTCTCTCGGCGACAAACTGACCGAGATGCTGGTCCGGCACAAAGATAATGCGTCTGTCTTCAGGCAGAGAATTTACGACCTCAACCGCGTTGGAGCTGGTGCAGCAATAATCGCTCTCGGCCTTGACCTCTGCTGTACTGTTGACGTAACAGACTACGATCGCGCCGGGATGTTGTTCTTTCAGCCCTCGCAATTGCTCTGCGGTAATCATATCAGCCATCGGACAACCGGCGGACTTCTCCGGCAGGAGCACGGTTTTTTCCGGCGAGAGAATCGCAGCGGTCTCCGCCATAAACCGCACGCCGCAGAACACGATCACATCCGCATCCGTCTGCGAAGCCCGGATGCTGAGACCCAGCGAGTCGCCCGTAAAATCAGCCAAATCCTGTATTTCACCGGGCTGGTAGTTGTGGGCGAGTATCACTGCGTTACGCTCGGCTTTTAGATCTTCGATTTGCTTGATTAGCTGCTCATTCATTTCATATCTCGTAAATACCGCCGTCGGCTTTGGGATTTCTGCATACCAGATCGGCATTAGCGGTGGTTACGGTAAATCCGGCGGGTACGGACTGTTTTACCCAGACGTTGCCGCCGATGATTGCGCCCTTGCCAATCGTGACGTCGCCTAATATGGTAGCCTCGGCGTAAATTGTTACATCATCCTCTATCGTCGGATGTCTTTTCTTGCCCTTAATGATCCTTCCCCTTTCGTCCTTCGGAAAACTCATCGCCCCAAGGGTCGTGCCCTGATAGATTTTTACATTGTCACCTATTATCGTTGTCTCACCGATTACAACACCCGTGCCGTGGTCAATGAAAAAATTCCTGCCTATTGTCGCTCCCGGATGTATGTCAATTCCGGTCCTGGAATGTGCGCATTCGCTCATTATCCGCGGAATCAACGGTATCTGCCGGAGATACAATTCGTGGGCAATGCGATAGGTCGCAATGGCCGTGATGCAGGGATAGCTTATCACAATTTCCTCGTAGGATTTCGCCGCGGGATTGCCATCGAATGCGGCACCGACATCGCCTTTCAGCAGATCTCTGATTTTCGGCAGTTGTGTCAATAAATACAACGTGGCATCCTCCGCCATTGCCCGGCAGTCCCCGGTGTCACAATCCTCCATATTGCATTGATACTTATAAGCTCTTTCTATCTGTTCGGACAACTCCGAATATACGTGGTAGAGAATATCGATAACGATAAATTCGATATTCGATTTTTTTACCGATCTTTTGCCCGTATAGCCCGGAAAGAGAATTTCAGTAAGCAGGTCGAGGACCTCTAAAATCTTGTCCCGCACGGGTAGATTAGAGACGTCGATAAAATTGATGCCGGAATCACCCTTGTAGGTCTGGGTTATTTCGTCAACTATATCCTTAATTTTTTGATCGGTAAGCCTGGTCTTCCGCATTGTTGGAATCTTTCAAAACGTTGCACGTTTTGGGTTTTAACCATACATTTCAGTTGAGATATATCGTTCGCCGGTGTCACATACGAAGGTCACGATGACTTTGCCTTCGTTTTCCTGTTGTTGCGAAAGCTGTACTGCGGCCCACACATTGGCGCCACTACTTATACCGGAAAGAATACCTTCCTTCAACGCAAGCTGCCGGGCCGTCTCAAGAGCATCTTCGTTTGCGACCTGGATAATGTCATCGATAATGTCGACATTCAGAACATCCGGCACAAATCCCGCTCCGATTCCCTGTATCTTATGCGGTCCGGGATTTCCGCCTGACAACACAGGTGAGTCCTTCGGCTCAACTGCCACAACTTTCAGGTTTTCGTTCTTTGCCTTCAGTACCTCGCCACAGCCTGTGAGAGTACCACCGGTACCGACACCAGCAACAAGAATGTCAACCTGGCCGTCCGTGTCAGCCAGAATTTCCTTGGCTGTGGTATCCCTGTGGATTTGAGGGTTCGCCGGATTCTTGAACTGCTGCGGCATAAAGGAATTGGGATTCTGTGCTATAAGCTCTTCGGCTTTTTGAATCGCTCCAGCCATGCCCAGCTCGGCGGGAGTAAGCACAAGCTCGGCACCGAACAGCTTCAATATCTTCCTTCGCTCGATGCTCATCGACTCAGGCATCGTCAATATCAAACGATGCCCTCTCGCTGCACAGATGAATGCAAGGCCGATACCCGTATTGCCGCTGGTCGGTTCAATCACGACCGTGCCCTCAGTTATATTACCCTGTTCTTCTGCGGCTTTGATCATAGACAAGGCAATCCTGTCTTTCACACTTCCGGCTGGATTCTTGGACTCGAGCTTGGCCAGAATAGTGGCCTTGCCTGACCCGAGCTTGTTAATTTGAACTAATGGAGTATATCCTACAACAGCTGTGATATCCTCGAATATCGCACTCATAATTTCTTCTCCGTCTGTATCATATCTGATAATCCAATTCCTTCTCGTCATTTGCCTTGTCGACCAAATCCTGTAGGGTTGTCGCTTCCAGGACTTTTTCAATAGCTTGCTCTACCTGCATCCAGAGATACCTGGCCGCACAGTCAGCAGATCGTGAACAGCAATCTTCGTTTTCGACACATTCGACCGTTGCTACCGTGCCTTCCAGCCTATGCAGAACTTCGTTCAGTTTAATCTGATTCGGGGCCTTGGCGAGCACATACCCCCCTTTAGAGCCTCGGATACTCCTTACAAAGCCTGCCGACCTGAGGACTGCCATCAATTGCTCAAGGTATTTAATCGATATGTCCTGTCGCTTGGCAATAATCTTGAGCTGCAAGGGCCTGTTTGCCTCGTTTTGGGCCAATTCTATCATGGCCCTTACGGCATACCTGG
>JBDREF010000465.1:0-19460 GCA_043820045.1 Planctomycetota bacterium
ATGCTGTTATCGAACATCCCTGCCATTTATACGGCGTATCCTTCTATTGACGGTACGGAACCGGTATTTGTATAAGTAATGCACCCCTCCCCAACATTTTCGGAGGACTAAAGTGCGGTGCAGAATACTCCGCCGCACCACACTTATATAGTAAGATTCGCCAAAAAGTCAAGTCAACCCCCCAAAAACCCATTTTTAGTACTGCTAAGCCCCATTCACAAGCGATTGGACACTTGGTGAAATAAGACTGTTTTCGATTGACTATCTATTATTGATCATTGACTATTGGCTATGGCGAAGCCATGAATTGACTATTGCACACGGCTTGTCATCCCGAGACCACAGAATGTGGTCGTGGCAATCTCTTGTGCGATAACCGCAAGATACCTCGTTGCATTTGAGATTGCTTCGCTCCGCCCCTAAGGGGCAAGCTCGCAATGACGGCGCGCGTTGGTTCTTAGAATCTCTTTAGCAGGCCGATGCCGGTTGTGGGTTCTTCGGTGTTGCTCACGTACGGCATTACCTTGAAACCGGCGACTTCGAGGTCCTTATGTCTGCCTGCTACGGCGTGGCCGACTACCCAGCCGAGAGTCGCGCCGAAGACGACGTCGCTTGCCCAGTGGTCGCCGGTGTCCATCATTCGATAAGCTACGGCGGAGGCCGCCACGTAGGCGGGGATGCCTACCTTCGGGCCGTAGAACTCGTCCAGCACCGAAGCAACCGTAAACGAGCTGGATGTATGGCCGCTCGGCCATGCGTAGTCTTTGCCGTTCGGGGTCTCGTTACCTCGTGCGTATTTGAGTCCCATTGTCGTCAGCCATGTTATCGTAAGGGCATTTCTCATCGTCCAGGCTCGCTGCCTGTTGAACTCGTCTTCGCTCTCAGCACTGAGCACGTACCATACGCCGCTGGCCCCGAGGTGCAGCGCCGGATGGCCGATTATGTTCAGACTCTCGTCTTTCCAGTTATGCAGCGCGGGATGCCTGTCGAAATGTCCCTCGATATGCGTATCAGCGTCGCTGTTGTGCATTGCTATGCTCGCTCCGCCGGCTAACAGCAGGGCAGTGGCGTTATCCAATCGCAGAAAACTCTCTTTCGAATCTTCGATGAGCCTGTCGGGCCATTTGGCAAAGTCTTCCTTTCCTTCTTTGAGCCAGAGCGGTTCCTTCTTGCCGCTTTTCGTTGTCCCAGGCTGATTCGCTGTTACCGCAGAGGACGCAGAGATTTCTGACCCTTGGACTTCGCTCAGGGCATGATTATTATCTTTCTCTCTCGGCGCGCCGGGATTCTCTGTGGTTAATTTGCAGCTTGAGTCGGGGCTCGCACAGCCGGCGGCCAGTATCAGGCAGGCACAAAACAGTCTCAGCCACAGTCCGTTGCGTCGATAGATTCTCACTTGCTAAACTCCTTTTACAATTGATACACAACGCGCGTCATCCCGTCGCTCCGGGACCGCCCCCACTTGGTGGTTTCCGCAGGCCGACGCCCTCCCTATGGGACGCCTGACGGTGCGGCGAGCCAGGATCAACCTTCGAACGGCAGGCTCGCCGAATAGTTCGGGGCCTCTTTGGTTATCTGGATATCGTGCGGATGGGATTCGCTGACCGAAGCGGCGCTGATTCGAACGAACCGGCTGTTCTTTCTGAGCCCTTCGATGTTTCGCGCCCCGCAATAGCCCATGCCGGCCCGCAACCCGCCGACTAATTGATAGACAAACTCGCTTAACATCCCGCGGTACGGCACCCGTCCTTCCACGCCTTCCGGCACAAGCTTGCTGACCTCCGTCGAGCTGCTCTGGCCGTATCTTTCCGCCGAGCCTTTGACCATAGCTCCCAACGAGCCCATACCTCTGTATTCCTTGAACTGCCTGCCCTTGTAGATGACCAGTTGGCCGGGGCTTTCTTTCAGGCCGGCGAACAACGAGCCTATCATCACGCTCGATGCCCCGGCGGCGATTGCCTTGGTTATGTCGCCCGACTGCTTTATGCCGCCGTCGGCGATGACCGGAATGTTATGCTTTTCCGCAACCCTGGCGCAGTTCATTATCGCAGAGACCTGGGGCACTCCCACGCCGGATATGACTCTGGTGGTGCAAATTGCGCCGGGCCCGATGCCGACCTTCACAGCGTTTGCTCCGGCGGCAATCAAATCCTCCGCCGCCTCCGAGGTGGCAATGTTACCGGCGATAACGTCGATGTCATAATCGGCCTTGATTTTCTTTACGGTATCGATAACGTTCTGCGAATGGCCGTGGGCGGTATCGACAACAATGATATCGACGTCGGCTGCTATCAGGGCCTCTATTCGCTCGTAATCGTGGACGCTCACGGCCGCACCGACGCGAAGCCGGCCTCGCTGGTCCTTGGCCGCTATCGGATACTGCTGAACGCGATCGATGTCCCTCATGGTAATCAATCCGGCCAATTCGCCTTTGCCGTTCACCAGCAGCAATTTTTCCACCTTGTGTTCTCTGAGGATTTCTTTCGCCTGTTCGAGCGTCGTGCCCGCCGGCCCGGTGACAAGATTATTCTTCACCATCACGGAGCTTATCTCGGCGTCGTAGTCCTTGAGGAACTTCAGATCTCTGCGAGTCAGAATGCCGACCAGCTTTTTGCCCTCGACGATGGGAATGCCGGAAACATTCTGCTCGACCATGAGCTCCTGCGCCCTTCTGACCGGCTGATTCGGCGACAGTGTCACCGGGTCGAGAATGACGCCGTGCTCGGAGCGTTTAACCTTGGCCACCTCTCGTTTTTGCGCCTCGATAGAAAGGTTCTTGTGAATTATGCCGATTCCGCCTTCCTGCGCCAGTGCTATCGCCAATGCCGCCTCGGTAACGGTATCCATCGCGGCCGAGACGATTGGTATGTTCATCTCGATATTATTCGTCAATTGTGTGCGCGTGTCCGCCTGGCTCGGCACAAAATCGCTCTGGGCCGGTATCAGCAGCACATCGTCGAAGGTTATACCTTCGGCAACAATTTTGCTCTCGTCCATCTTTATGCTCCAGATACTAAACGCTGTTTTGGCCAGATATTAAGCCATTCGGGCGAAAAATCAATTATCAAATATTAAAAATCCTGATCGCGGGGTTGTAGCCTTGCGGCAATGACTTCTGAAGTTTTTGCATTTTGCATTTTGACTATTGGCATGTATCATTGTCGTCTGTGTCAGAAGAAAACAGAAACATTCTCGTAGCGACGACCAACCCGGGCAAGATTGCCGAGATAAGGGCCATGCTCGGCGGCGATGTTCGGTGGCTGTCTCTTGCCGACGTCGGGGAAATCGGGGAAATCGAGGAAGACGGCTCGACCTTCGCCGAAAACGCCCGCAAGAAAGCATTAGGCTATGCAAGAGCGGCGGGCATTTGGACCATTGCCGATGATTCGGGCCTGGTTGTCGATGCACTCGGCGGGGCCCCCGGCATAAAATCCGCCCGATTCTCAGGCGAAAAGACGAAAGACGAAGATCGAACACTAATCGACCATCGGAACATTGCAAAAGTGCTGGAGCTTCTCAAAGACGTTCCCAAAGACAGAAGGACGGCCAGGTTCGTATGCTGCCTGTGTCTGGCGAGCCCTGAAAAAGCCCTGATCGAAACCGAAGGAACGCTGGAAGGTCTCATAACAGAAAGGGAAATCGGGGAAAACGGCTTCGGCTACGACCCTGTTTTCCTTGTGCCGCACCTGCACAGAGCCGTAGCACAACTGACCGGTGATGAGAAAAACGCAATCTCGCACCGCGGCAGCGCCCTCCGAAAGCTAAAGCCGCTGCTCGAGAAACTTCGCGGAAACGATTAGGCCGCGTCTATGCCAGGACCGTGCTGGCGCGTGCAAATGCGACTATCAAACAACAAGCCGGGCAATCTTTGTTGATTATTCTGCCGCTGTAAACCCAATAATTGTTTTCCCTTGACATTTAAATAGCCGAGCAGTATTTGTCCTGTTCTAAATTTTCCCGGCCAAATAGCCGATGGGTACGTATGTAAACTAAAATATTGGAAATCAGCACGTAAAATCGGGGAAATCGTTGCCGTTTTGCGGCATTTCCACACTGTTGCTATCTGATTTGTTCTTTACCACAAGGTGAAATCCGGGGCTGAATACTGACGACCGAGTACTATATTATGGCAAAATCGAGCACATCCAAGAAATCTCTGGTAATAGTCGAATCGCCCGCCAAGGCGAAAACGATCGACAAGTATCTCGGTCCTGGCTTTGAGGTGAAAGCCTCAATGGGACACGTGCGGGATCTGCCTTCCAAGGGGCTCAACGTCGATATCGAAAATGACTTCGAGCCGACCTACGACATCATGCCCGGCAAGCAGCGCACCGTGGCGGCATTGAAGGCGGCCGCGAAGAATTGCGATAAACTGTTCCTGGCCACCGACCTTGACCGCGAAGGAGAGGCTATCGCCTGGCATCTGGCGCAATTGCTCCGCATCCCGCCCGAGAGAACCTACCGCGTTATCTTCAACGCCATAACCAAGTCGTCGATACAGCAGGCATTTGCCGAGCCGGGCAAGCTCGACATGGACAAGGTTATGGCCCAGCAGGCCCGGCGAATCCTCGACAGGATTGTCGGCTATCAGATCAGCCCGCTGCTGTGGAAGAAAGTCACCCGGGGTCTTTCCGCCGGCCGTGTGCAGTCTATCGCGGTCAAGATCATAGTCGAGAAAGAAAAGCAGATTCGCCTGTTCAAACCCGAGGAATACTGGCTCATCCCCGCTGTTTTCTCCGCCGATCTTCAGAGCGATTACAGCGCCGAATGGCTCGAGTTCATGCGGACGGAGACCGAGCCGGACAGACCGCCGACACTTGCCGAGCAAAGCAAATGGCTGGCCGAACACAATGCACTCAAGGCCGAGCTGTACAAGATAGGCGATGAAGACTTCAAGGCGTCCGGCAAGGAACAGGCCGAGCGCGTTTTCAATGCGCTAAAGCGGGCGCAGTTCAAACTCTCTGATTTGCAGACCAAGCTATCCGTCTCTCGGCCTTCTGCGCCTTTCATTACCTCCACACTGCAGCAGGCGGCGGCAAATCGCATGGGCTTTACGGCAAAAAGAACCATGCGAGTGGCGCAGCAGTTGTATGAAGGTATCGACTTGGGCTCGATGGGCTCTCTGGGTCTCATCACGTACATGAGAACGGACAGCACGCACCTTTCGAGTGAGGCCGTAACGGAGGTTCGAAAGTACATCAACACCCAGTTCGGAGCACCTTATCTGCCTGACAAGGCCAAGATTTACGCTTCCGGCAAGAACGCGCAGGCGGCGCACGAGGCCATCCGCCCGACTGACGTCGATCTTACACCTTCCGATATCAGGCCGTTTCTCACCGATGAGCAATACAAGCTTTATGACCTTATCTGGCGCCGGTTCGTGGCCTCCCAGATGGAAGCGGCCAAATGGGATGTGACGAATCTGGATATAGCAGCCGAGACTTCGGTGGGCTGCTGCAGGTACCGGAGTACCGGCCGGCTCCTCGTCTTCGACGGTTTCACCAGGGTTTGGACGGTATCGTCAAACGAACAGGAACTGCCCTCGATGAAAGTCGGCCAGCAACTGGCGCCGGTCGATATTAAGGCCGAGCAGCATTTCACCAAGCCGCCGGCGCGTTATACCGAGGCGAGCCTGGTAAAGGCTTTGGAAAAAGAAGGCATAGGACGGCCAAGCACTTACGCCTCCATAATAAGCACTGTACAGGAAAGAGGTTACGTCGAGCAGAAAGACAAGAAGTTCTTCGCAACCGATCTCGGCGAGGTAGTCACGGAGAAACTTAACGAGTACTTCCCGAAGATAATGGACATTGCCTTCACCCGCTATATGGAAGAACAGCTCGATAAGATCGAAGAGCAGCACCTTGACTGGCTCGGCGTCTTGAAAGACTTCTACGGCCCCTTCAAAGAAAGTCTCGAGACGGCCCAGGCGGAAATGAAACACGCCAAAGCCGAAGTGACTCCGAGCGAGTACAAGTGCCCACAGTGCGGCGAGCAACTCGTTTACAGATTCGGCAAGAACGGAAAATTCCTGAGCTGCTCGAAATATCCGGACTGTACGTTCGCCTGCCCATGCGACAAGGAAGGCAAGATGCTCGAAGAGAAAGTCTCGGAGCACCAATGCCCCAAGTGCGGCAAGCCGATGATTCACAAGAACGGCCGCTTCGGTCCCTTTCTTGGCTGTAGCAACTATCCCGAGTGCAAGACCACGCTTAAGCTGGACAAGCAGGGCAACGTCCTGCCGCCCAAACCGCCCGCCGAGCCGACCGGCATCAAATGTCACAAGTGCAAACAAGGCGAGCTGGTCATAAGACAGGGCAAGAAGGGGCCGTTCATGGGCTGCGGCAGATTTCCCAAATGCAGAACCATCATTAGCATCAAACAACTCGATCATCTGAAGCAATTGCAGTCAGAGGGAAAATGGCCGCCCAAGACGCTCGAACAGGCCGATGAACTCCTCGGACGCAAAAGCGCCAAGCAGACTGTAAAGATAGAAAAATAGCGCGGCAGCACCGCCTGGCTTCAGGTCACAGTCTCATAAAAACCTATCCGGACAAATAAAAAGAAGCAGGTCTGCGCGCTCGAAGCCCAGGCTCATCGACAAGCAAGCCACGAATGTCCCTCATCGGAGCGGGCGGGGCAGACCAATTTTGCAGAGAATGCCAAAGGCGTGCCGATATAGATTAGTTGTGGCGTCTTGGTCAGAAGCCGGCTGCGGGACATCGCCGATGGTACTGATGGCAGTACCGGGCCGAATAACGGGACTGAGAACGCGATTGTTATTGGACGCACGGAACGGCTGGAGGCGTGAACCTCCTCGGAAGTCCTGCGACGGGGAATAGAAACGAGATTTGAAAAGGGGTTCGTCGAACCCGGGCTAACAGGGTGAAAAAGAAAAAATCGTACAAGAGAGGTTCTGAACGCGAGGCGGCACACTCGATATCTCGCACTGCGCTTGCCTGTCTCGGGGTCGGCGTGTGCCTGGTCTTCCTATGCAGTTGTCTTAGTTTCGACATCGGCGATTGGCCGAGCAAACTCGTGTCCCCCAACAATGCTCCAATCAAAAACTGGTGCGGCTCAATAGGTGCTTTTTGCGCGTACTACCTGCTCTATTACCTTGGTCCCGGTGTCCTTGTTCTCCTGGTCTCGGCAATCTACTTTACGGTCACCAGGCTTGCGAACCGGCCGGTAGATCAGCCTGTTTTACGAATGATTGGATTAGGACTGGTAATGGTAGCGACTTCGATGAGCTTTCACTGTCTGTGGCCTCATCGGTTCTTTGATTTTCCGCCTCTGGGCTCCGGCGGGATGCTCGGTATCGGGACCACGCAACTATTACGACAGCATTTTGCCTCGTTAGGCACTTTCATACTAATTGCAGCCATCTCGATAGTCGGGGCGATCTTGCTGGCGGACGGTCTGATTCTGATGGTGATACACGGATTTGGCTTCGTCGCTATAAGAGTCATTGGCATGGCGGTGCCGGCTTTCTCGGCGGCAAAACAGCACTCACGCGTCTTGAATCAAATTTGGCGCGAGTTAAGCGCCCGGCAGAAGCCGGCGGCCGTTCCAAGTCAAGTACCGAAACCGCCGGAAGTCAGCGAGCCAAAACCCCTGGAGAGTATTCCGGTTAGGCAGATGGAGATCAAGAAGCCGCCCCTCCCGGTCCCGCAGCCGCGCAAAAGCACATTCACTCAGCCATCCTATGATGACTACCAGTTGCCGCCGCTGGAGCTGCTGGCTGAGCCGGAGTACGCCTGTGCTTCTGAGCAGGAGAAAGTCGTCAAGGCCAAGGCGAGCGCTTTGGAGCAGTTGCTCTCCGAGTTCAGCGTCAACGCGCGCGTCGTGGCAGCCGATACCGGCCCGGTTGTGACAATGTTCGAGCTTCAGCTTGGGGCAGGCGTTAAGGTCAGCCAGATATCTTCACTATCCAACGATATGGCTCGGGCCCTGGGCGTCGGCGCGGTCCGCGTAGTGGCGCCGCTGCCGGGCAAACACACCATTGGCATCGAGGTGCCGAACAGTGAGAAAGAAAGAGTCCGCATCAGGAATATGATCGAACTGGCGGGCGGCAAACCGCAGCAGATGCAGATACCGCTTTACCTCGGCAAGGATTCCTCCGGCGAAGCGATTGTTTCGGATCTTTCCAAGATGCCGCATCTGCTTATCGCCGGCACGACCGGTTCGGGCAAGAGCGTCTGCATAAACAGCATCATTGTCAGCGTGCTGCTGACGAAACGGCCGGACGAGGTCAAGATGATCCTCATCGACCCGAAGATGGTCGAGATGACAGCGTTCAATACGATTCCGCACCTGATGTGCCCGATTGTCACCGAGACTCAGATGGCCGTGCAGATACTCGAATGGGCCACGGTGAAGATGGACGAGCGATATGCCCTGCTGGCAGAGGCGAGAGTCAAGAACATCGCCGAATTCAACAAGCTCGATGCCGACGAGATCCGCAACCGTTTCGATCCGAGCACCGAGGAAGAAGAAGCCAAGATTCCGAAGAAGCTGCCGTATATCGTGATCGTAATCGATGAGCTTGCCGACCTGATGATGACCGCCGCCAAGGAGATCGAAGCCTACATAGTCCGCCTCGCGCAGAAGAGTCGAGCTGTCGGAATTCATATCGTTCTCGCCACCCAGCGCCCACAGGCGACAGTTGTTACGGGTTTAATAAAGTCAAACATGCCGACCAGGATCGCCTTCCGGGTGGCGGCCAGGATGGACAGCCGGATTATCCTCGACCAGAACGGAGCCGAGACGCTCCTCGGAGAGGGTGACATGCTGTTCCTCAAGCCCGGTACGAGCGAACTGGTCCGAGCCCAAGGCACGTTCCTGGATGAAGGTGAGATCAAGCGAATCGTCAAGCATCTCAAGGAGATTGCCGAGCCGCAGTTCCATCCGGAGCTTACGCAGCTCAAGAAGGTGGACACATCCGAGATGTCCAGAGACGATATGTTCGATGATGCGGTTCGTATCGTCCTGGAGACCAAGCGAGGCAGCGTCTCACTGCTCCAGCGAAGATTGAGCATCGGCTACGCCAGGGCTTCGCGCATTATCGAGCTGATGGCCGCCGCGGGAATATTGGGCGAGTACAAAGGAAGCCAGGCGCGCGAGGTTACAATGACGCTGGAGGAGTACGAGCATGTCCGTGAGCAGATGGATGCCGACGCCGAGGCCGGGTACGAAGACCTGGCCGAGACCGAGGTTTTATCTGAGCCGGCCTACGTGAGCGAGGGCCAGCGAGAGTACATGGCCACCGAGAGCGAGGACGATTGAGGCCGGAGAACAGACGTTGAGCAACGGCCTTGAAGTCTTCAAATCAGGTTTCAGCAATTCGACAACGGCCTTCACATCTGGTAAACTTTGCCCATGAAAACCGGGGACCTCAAAGATAAAACGCTCGGCGAGCTTGAGCAGATAGTCGTTGACCTGGGCGGTAAGAAATACCTGGCCGGGTACATATTCCGCTTCATCCACGTCGATGGCGCGACGGAGATTTCC
Organism: Planctomycetota bacterium; assembly: GCA_043820045.1. Taxonomy (GTDB): domain Bacteria; phylum Planctomycetota; class Phycisphaerae; order Sedimentisphaerales; family Anaerobacaceae; genus JBDREF01. Next base: position 9,508 of record JBDREF010000465.1, read on the forward strand.
CAGATAACACCCCTGAGCAAGACCTTTCGAGTCAAACTGGCCGAGCGAGGATACCGCATCTCCCGCCTTGCCCTCTCGAAAAAACTGATCGACAAAGACGAAACCGCCAAATATCTCTTCGTGCTGAGCGACGCCGTGCCGATCGAGACTGTGCTGCTGCTTGACGACCGGCGAAAGACGCTGTGCCTCTCGACTCAGGCCGGCTGCACGATGGGCTGCCTGTTCTGCGCCACGGGCAAGATCGGATTACGACGAAATCTCACCGCCGCGGAAATCGTCGATCAGGTCAACGCTGTGCAGGCCGATGCCGGCAGGATAAGCAACGTCGTTTATATGGGCATGGGCGAGCCGCTGGCCAACTACGCCCCCGTTATCAAGTCGCTCGGCATCTTGAACCACCCGGCCGGCAAGAACATCGGCGTCCGCCATATTACCGTCAGCACATGCGGCATCGCGCCGGCGATTAGAAAACTCGCGGCCGAAGACGTCCGTCCTCGGCTGGCGGTCTCGCTCAACGCGTCGACCGATGCCCTGCGGACCCAATTGATGCCCATAAACGCTAAGTACCCGCTGGGCGAACTGCTCAAGGCCGTGCGCTTCTACCAGGGCCAGACGCACCAGCGCGTGACTTTCGAGTACGTAATGATAAAAGGATTGAACGATTCGACTCGCCACGCCGGAATGCTTCTCAAACTGCTGGCCGGCCTGATGTGCAACGTCAACCTGATCGAGCACAATCCTTATCCTGGCTGCGAGTTCGCCGCGAGCAGCGGCGAGCGCATAAAGGAGTTCGCCTCGGTTCTGGAGGCCGCCGGAGTCGAGACGACCATTCGCTTCCGGATGGGCCGGGGTATCAAAGCCGCCTGCGGCCAGCTCGGAGCGGACTGGCTGGTTACATAAACAGAGTTCATTGGAGTGTCAATGCCACAGAGAACATCAATCATCACGATAGGCCTTTCACCTGCGTGGGACATCACCTGCCGCGGCCGTAACCTGGATTGGGGTTCGCATCAGTTTATAGACGAACAGACCACCCGCCCGGCAGGAAAGGCCCTCAATGTTTCGAAGGCACTGGCGTGGATGGGTCAAAGAAGTATCGCCGCCGGGCTCTGGGGGCGCGACGACTACCCGCAGATGCTCGAAGCCATGAAGGCTTTGAAACGCGAGCTTGTGGTCAAGATGACGGCAGTTGCCGGCGCAACACGCCGGAATGTCACCATCGTCGATACTGCCAATAACCGCGATATGCACCTGCGCAATGAGAGCCGGTTGGCGTCGAAGAAGGCTCTGAGACAAATGCAGGCCGACCTTCAAAGAATAGTGAGCAAAGGCAGCATCTGTGTCTTCGCCGGGACGATGGACGATGGAGAACTTTTGGAGGATGTGATTCGCATCGTAAGGCTCTGCGCCTCCCGCAGAGCAAAAATTGTGCTCGATACATCGGGACGGCCCCTAAGAAGGATAGTCGATACCGGCGTCGTCTGGATGATAAAGCCCAACGTCGCTGAATTGTGCGAATTGGCGGGCCGCGAGATTGGTGATACCCCGGCACACCTGGCCCGGGCAGGCGCCGAATGGCTCGATAAAGTCGAGGTCGTTCTGATAAGCCGCGGCAGTAAAGGCAGCGTCCTGGTTACTCGGGAAGGCACGTGGCAAAGCCGATGTATCGGCCGCAAAAAGGTGGTATCAACGGTCGGCTGTGGCGATTTCCTGTTGGCCGGCTTTCTCAAGGGCCTGAAAGACAAATCCGACGCCGCTTCCGCCCTGGAAACCGCAACAGAAGTAGCCGGCGCGAAGGCGTATGGTTTGACGGAAAGCAAGACCTGGCTCCAAGTGAAGCGGCAGATTCAAGTAAGAACCGGCCGTGTACGGTAGGTCGGCTATTGGCTTTCCTGTTGCGAGGCACATTGTTCAAGAGTTTTCTTCACTTGCCAGCGGACAAAATGCGGAGCGCCGAAGATAAGATAAAGGGCCAGCACCGCTTTGAGAAAATCGTATATACTCCTGAATTGTTCCCGCATCAATAATCCTTCAACCTGCGGCATTCTGTTGAATATGAATATATTGTCGATACCCGAGCCGAGAGAAGAAGGGGCCTCTAATATGGTGGGTATGGACTTGGACAGTAGCATCAGGCCCGCAAAGACAAGTCCTACTCGCAACGATTTGACCAGTCACGCCATCTGGGTTCGGCGGTCCACCTGGCAGCCGGGGCCTGCCATTTTGCGGGCCAGGCCGTCATTATTGAAGGCCAGAAAATAGACTACGACCGCTGCAAACGCCGTAAATACGCAGAAAAACGCTATATCACGCCCAACAGCAGCCCCTCCAGTCGCGGACCCGGAACCCACGGGATAGAAATAGTACAGGGTAATGACGGCGTAGATGCCCAGGACGGTCAGCACGGATTTGGCAATTATCTGCATTTTTGTCATTTCGCTACCTCGCCAGCGAGCACGTGTCGTACATATTCTATGCGTCAATTACCCCTTGTCCGGCAGTTTGAGATTTTTTTGCAGAAAACTTCTTGATTCGGGCCTTTTGGTTGGTACAATTACTTCATTGTGACCGCTCCGTCGCACGGGGTAGCTTTGGGATTAATCAATCTCTTTGGGGTCGGCAGTATCACGGCGTGGCCGACTCAAGCCTCCGGCGGGGCCAACTCGGGCCGGAACAGTGCGGCCCCCGTGACAGATGGTAAGAATGATTATCGATGAATGATAATTGATTAATTGGTGCAGCATCGTAACGCAATAATCATTTATCAATAATCATTTGCAATACCCGATGGTGTAATTGGTAACACATGGGCTTTTGGTGCCCATATTCCAGGTTCGAGTCCTGGTCGGGTAGCTTTGAAATGATTAACGATGAATGATAAATGATTATTTAGCGGCAATTCATCAATAATCAATTATTTTAGGCGATTTTATGGCCGAGACGGCAGCGATAATCTTAGCGGCAGGTATCAGTAAGCGGATGAACACGCAGATAGCGAAAGTTCTGCATGAAGTCTGCGGCCGTCCTATGCTGGCCTATGTGCTCGACGCCTGCCGGCAGGTCGGAGTAAAGAGGATTTACGTGGTGGTTGGTTTCTCCGCCGAGCAGGTCAAGGAGCAGTTCGGCGGCGCCGACGATGTCGTCTGGGTCGAGCAGGACCGGCAATTGGGTACGGGCCACGCGGTTCTTTGCTGTAAGGAGCACCTCAAAGACTTTGACGGCCAGACCATGATACTGTGCGGCGACGGTCCCCTCATTCGCGCCCAGACGCTGAAAACACTGATACAAAAGCACGAGTCCGGACAATCGGCGGCTACGCTGGCGACCGCGGTGCTCGACGACCCGACCGGATACGGGCGAATAATTCGCGATACTTACGGCAACATGCAGGGTATCGTCGAGGACAGCGACTGCACGCCGGCTCAATTAACTATCAAAGAGATCAATCCGAGCAATTATCTGTTCAATAACAAGATTCTCTTTCAGGCGATGGAGAAGGTCAAGCCCGACAACGTCAAGCATGAATACTATCTGACGGATGCGGTCTCCGGAATACTCGCAACCGGGCATAAGGTCGAGGCTATTACGGCGGTGCCGCCGGACGAGGCTATCGGCATCAACAGCAGGTCGCAGTTGAGCGAGGCCAGCAAGATTATGCAGCGGAGGATTCAACGGCGGCTGATGGAGGACGGCGTAACGATAGTTGACCCGGACAACACCTGGATCGACGCGCGGGCACAGATCGGGCAGGACACCGTGATCGAGCCGTTCACGTATATTCACGGCCAGGTCACCATCGGCCAGGGCTGCCGGGTGGGGCCGTTCGCCTATTTGAGAGACGGCACGGTATTGAAGAACGATGTTGTCCTGGGCGTTTATACTGAAGTCAAGAACTCCACGTTGTCCGATGGCGTCCGGGCGAGGCACCACAGCTTTATCGGCGATGCAATCGTGGGAAGAAACGTCAACGTCGGCGCCGGCTCCATAACGGCCAATTTCGACGGGCAGAAAGTGAACGAGACAAAGATAGGAGACAACTGCTACATCGGTTCGGGGGCCGTACTTATAGCGCCGCTCGAACTCAAAGCCGGTTCTAATGTGGGCGCCGGAAAGGTGGTTTCACAGGAAAACGTAACTGAATTGGGCAAAAAAGGCTAAGACATGTTTTTGAACGACAATTTGAAGATATTCTCCGGCACCAGTAATCCGGCGTTAGCCAGCGAAGTGTGCAAGTATTTGGGAATTCCGCTCGGCGGGGCAAAGATTGAAAGATATCCCGACGGCGAAAAGGCCGTCAGGGTCGAAGACGACGTACGCGGCAGAGACTGCTTCGTCGTGCAGTCCACCTGCGAGCCGGTTGACGTGCACTTGATAGAACTCCTGATTTTCCTGGACTGCCTGCGAAGAGCCAGTGCCAGCCGGATCACCGCTGTAATTCCGTATTTTGGATATGCTCGGCAAGATAGAAAAGATGAGGGACGAGTGCCCATCACCGCAAAACTTGTGGCCAATCTCATTACTACCGCCGGCGCCAACCGGGTACTGGCTGTGGATCTGCACGCACACCAGCTCCAGGGATTCTTCGATATACCCGTTGACCATCTGACCGGCGAGCTTGTATTGAGCAAGTATTTCTGGGATATGAAGATCAGCAATTTGACGATCGTCTCTCCCGATGTCGGCAATATGAAGATCGCCTCCAGATACGCCGCTAACCTTGGCGGAGACCTGGCGATTGTACACAAAAGACGCATCAGCGGCAGCAAGGTCCAGGCGCAGGAGATCATAGGCGAGGTCAAGGGCAGAAACATCCTGATGTGCGACGACATTATTGCGACCGCCGGGACGATTTGCAGTGCGGCCAGCCTGGTCAAGGAACGCGGGGCGGAGAAAATTTATGTCGGCACAACGCACGGCGTCTTTGCCGCCCAGGCATCGGAACGGCTCGCCAAGGCGCCGATTGACCAGGTGGTTGTCACCAACACGATACCGCTCAACGAAACCGCGAAAAGTATTCCCAATATCAAAGTCTTGAGCGTGGCGTCTATGTTGGGCGAGGCAATTAAGAGAATTCACAGGAATGAATCGGTCAGCAGCTTGTTCAAGAGCATATGAGCCGGCTGTGGACTTGGCGTAAGGATTGAGTTGCAGACTGAACGAGTGAAGAACGCTTTGTGATGAAACAACAGATGCACAACATGGAGAGTAGTTATTCGCGAAGGGCGCTGCTGGGGCGCGCCGGCGCCGGTGTTCTGCTGGCCGGAACGTCAGGGACGCTTACTTCGAATCTCCACGCCGCCGACGCCGTTACGACGCCGGATTCCGGGACGTATAAGCCCCTTAATCCGGACAAGAAGGTTCGCGTGGGCGTGGTTGGCGGCGGCTTCGGCGCTTCTTTTCAGTGGCATCTGCATCCGAATTGCGTTGTCCATGCGGTCAGCGACCTGCGTGCGGACCGCCGGGACCACCTGATGAAGGTTTACAAGTGCGGCCGCTCTTATGAGTCGCTTGAGAAGCTCATACTCGACAAAGATATTGATGCCGTCGCGGTGTTCACCGGCGTTCCGGACCATGCCCGCCACTGCACCGCAGTAATGAACACGGGCAAGCACGTGATGTGCGCGGTGGCTGCCTGCATGAGCCTGGAAGAAGCGGAGCAATTAAGGGCCGTGAAGGAACGAACCGGCGTAAAATACATGATGGCTGAGACCAGCTACTATCGCCAGTACACGATTGCAGCCAGAGACCTGTACAATCAAGGCGCTTTTGGCGAGCTTTTCTACAGTGAGGTCGAGTATTATCATCCGGTCGATGAGGCATTCCGGAAACAATATTGGAGCTACGACGGCAAGCGTACATGGCGATACGGCTATCCCCCCATGCACTACCCGACGCATTCGACGGGCTTTCTGATCGGCGTAACTAAAGAGCGCCTTACCGAAGTGTCCTGCCTCGGCCTGCTCGCTCCGCAGGGCATGGACGGCTACGGCGTTGGAAAGAACCAGTATGACAACCCGTTCAATACCGGTGTGGCATTGATGAAAACCGACCGCGGCCATATATGCCGCTGCATCAAGGCCGGCGCCGGGACGAATGCCGGCGAGCGGGCCCAGTGGTTTGGAACCGACATGAGCTTCTTTATGCCAAGCTACGTCAGCGGCCAGCCGTTCCGCATGCACGGCCCGCAGGCCCCGAAATGGACCGAGCTGCCTGATTACATGCAGAGGTTGCCGCAGTCAATGCGGGTAAAGACCGGCCATGGTGACTCGCACACGTTCCTGACGCACGAGTTCATAGCCGCGATAGTAGAGGATCGCGAGCCGGCGATAGATATTTATGAATCCCTGGCCATGACGGTCCCGGGAATTATAGCGCATCAGTCCGCATTGAAAGGCGGCGAACAACTGAAAGTGCCCGGCTTCGACCGGATAAAGAGTTAGTTTGATCGAATCGAGATAATGTTGTGAATCTCAATGGTATTGAGCTTCGGATTGAAGTGAGGAAATTATGGCGAAAACGTTGATTCTGAAAGCGGAAGTAAGAGAACGAACCGGCTCTAAGGCCGTCCATAAAATGCGCAAGCAGGGCAGCATACCGGCTATCGTGTACGGTCACAAGCAGGAACCGGTGGCTATTTCTCTGGATGCGCACGACTTTGCCGAAGGATTGCACCACGGCCTTCGGCTGATGGATGTCCAGATCGGCAAGAAGAAGGAAAAGGTGATCGTTAAAGAGCTGCAGTATGACCACCTCGGCAGGAAACTCATTCACGCGGATCTCATGCGGGTCGATATGACCGAGAACATCAAGGTAACCGTCCCGATCGAGCTTAAGGGCATCGCGGCCGGCACGCACGAGGGCGGCATCATCGAGGAACATGTCGATCATCTGGAAATCGAGTGCAGGCCAACCGATATCCCGGAAGCGATCGTAGTCTCGGTAAAGGACGTGCACGTCGGCAGTGCGATTCATGCCGGCGAAATTGGGCTGCCAAGCGGTGTGAAACTGATAAGCTCTCCGGAGACGCTTCTGGTTACCTGCCATCTCGTTGCCGCAGCCAAGACCACCGAAGAGCTTGAAGAGGAAGTACCGACTGCTCCCGAGGTCATTGGCGAAGCTAAGGAACCGGAGGGAGAAGCTCAGGAAGAGAAGTAGGCCGCCTTGGACGCAAGCGAACTATGGACGATATGAAAATTGTCGTCGGGCTGGGTAATCCGGGCGATGAATATATTGATACGCGGCACAATACCGGGTTCAGGGTCGTTGATTCGCTCGCTCGGACGCTGGACATAGAGGTAAGGCAGCGAAAGTTTGGCGCTCGTTTCGGGTCGGGCGAATTTGCAGATAAAAAGTTAATATTGCTTAAGCCCTGGCAGTTCATGAACCGCAGCGGGCAGGCGGTCGCGACGGCTGCCGGCTTTTACAGGCTCAACGTCAGGAACCTGCTCGTGATAACCGACGACATGGATCTTGAGCCGGGCAAGATTCGCCTGAGGCCCAAAGGTTCCGCCGGGGGCCACAATGGCCTGGCGGATATCATAGCCAGGCTTGGCACAAATGAGTTTGCCCGCTGCCGGATCGGTATCGGCCAAAGCGGCGAACAAGACGCCGTTGGTTTTGTACTCGATAAGCCGTCGGGCAACGAGAAACCGCTGCTGGCAGCGGCGATAGAAAGAGCCAGGGATGCGACGTTTTGCTGGATCGAGCATGGTATCGATACGGCGATGAATAAGTTTAATGTTTTTAGTGAGTAACCGTTGTGCGTTATGTACGTGGCATTGAGCCAAATACCCAATACGTAATTTAGCGGGAGGTAATTAGCTTGGAAACTGTGGCGAAGAAAAAATTGTATGAGGCGATGTTTCTTGTTGATTCCGGCGACGCAGGCTCGGACTGGAACGGTATTATCGCGGCTATCAAGAAGATATTCGAAAGAGCAGAGGTTGAGGCTGTCTCCATAAAAAAATGGGACGATAGAAGGCTGGCTTACGATATCAAGCGCAAATCAAGGGGCACGTATATACTCTGCTATTTCACGTCGGACGGCCAGAAGAACGACGAGATTGAAAAGGCCGTTCAGCTCTCGGAGAGATTTATACGTGTTCTTATCCTCAACGCCGACTGGATGACAGCGGAGGATATTGAAAAAGATACACCTGCTACGAAGGCTGAAAAGGAAGGCCAGAGGACTCCTGAGGAAAGAGCCCCTGAGGCCGAACAGGACCGGGAGGACCCGAACCAGGAGGACGATGTGGCCGAAGAGAGCAAGCCCGAGCCGGACAAAGAGGATGAATCGGACGACGATACGGATGATGACTCAGAGAGTTCAGAGGATTCGGAGCCGAAAATGTCGGCGGACGACTAACACGGAAGGAAGAGTGTAAGTATGGCTAATTTCAACAAGGTTTTGCTAATGGGCAATCTGACCCGTGACCCGCAGTTGTCATATACGCCGAACCAGACCGCCGTGGTCGATTTCGGACTTGCTACGAACCGCAGGTGGACGGGCCAGGACGGCACTCAGCGGGACGAGACCTGTTTTGTGGACTGCAGGATGTTCGGCAAGAGGGCTGAGGTTGTAAACAAATACTGCAAGAAGGGAAATTCTTTGTTTGTTGAAGGCCGCCTGACCTTCGATAGCTGGGAGGCTCAGGACGGCTCCAAACGCAGCAAGCTCAGGGTTACTGTAGAGAATTTCGAGTTTATTGGCGGCGGCTCAGGCGGCGGTGGCCAGAACCAGGGCAGCCAGGGTGCCGGCGACGCGTACCAGGGAACACAACAGCAGTCGGCGGGTGACGATGATATTCCGTTTTAGTTCGATTATCGACGATTTGCCGTTGACTGCCCGGGAAGCAGTAAACTGAATTCCAAGGTTCGTAAAGACGGCTAACAGGCGATGGAAAATAACCAATTGACAGGGGTAAAGAATGGCACCAAGAAGAAATGATGATAACAACAGAAGGAAACCGGGTTTTGTGGGGACTCGCGAGCAGACTCAATGTCGTTTTTGCAGAAGAGGCATTGATCATGTTGACTACAAAGACATTGCGACTCTGCAGAAGTTGCTGACTAATCGCGGCAAAATATACTCGCGCAAGCGCAGCGGCAACTGCGCCGGCTGCCAGAGGAAGGCCAAACGCGCAATCAAACGTGCCAGGTACATGGCATTGTTGCCGTTTACGGCTTGATTTTTGGCACGCGACGCGATTCACAAGATACGAGGAATGAAATATGAAGATTTTGCTTTGTGAAGATATTGACAAACTTGGCTGGCTCGGAGACGTCGTCGAGGTCAGCGAGGGATACGCGAGAAACTACCTGCTCCCGCAGGGTTTGGGGAAACCGGCGACCGAAGCCAGCATCCGGGCGATAGCCGAGGAAAAAGCCCGACGCGCCGAGCAGCGCAAGCTCGATGGCAAACGGCTCGAACAGGCCGCCAAGGCCGTGGACGGGGCAGAGGCTGTTGTCGCCGCCAAGGCCAACGAGGTGGGGCATCTGTTCGGTTCGATCAACGCCCACCAGATAGCCGCCAATCTCCGCTCGCAGGGATTCGAAATCGCCGATAAGGTGGTGCATTTGCATGAGCACATCAAGGAGGTCGGGACGCACGCAGTAACGCTGAAATTCGGCGGCGGCGTCACTGCCACCGTTAACGTAGTGGTCGTACCGGAACAGCAGAGCGAGACGGAAGCGCCCGAGGCTTAGAAACTGTAGCGCAGGCCGGCGTACATATTCGTATTGTTCTGGAACTGCCCGAAGAAGGTGTGCGGGTAGTCGCCGAAGAATATGTTGCCGCCGACTTCCACTGTCGTATTATCGCTTACCTTATAGTTGACATTCGGGCGCATATAAACGTCCTTGTCCGTAGGCGAGTAGTACGTAAACAGCGAACACCGCAGATTCTGGTTCATCAAGAGTTTCGTCAGGCGCAGCGTCGTAAGATGCCTGTCCTC
>JBDREF010000466.1:0-5056 GCA_043820045.1 Planctomycetota bacterium
TCGACGACGACGCTCGAAGAATCCACATAGGCCCCTATCTCGGCGGCCGTCGCTCGCGCCAAGTCGAGGACTTCCTTCTCCAATACGGCCCTGGTCTTCGCCACGTCGATGCCAATTATGCTGCCGCTCCATCCCGACACCGCCTTGCCCACAACCAGGCCCGCCTGCGTCCCAGCCGACGAAGATGCGTGAATGATTGCGTCGAATTCCACGCCCAGCAGCGACTGATCGGCCATTATCTCGGCGAACGCGGCAACGTAGCCCAACGCTCCGCGCGGCGTGGAACCGCCGACCGGCATGCGATATACTTTTCCGCCCCGCGAGGTCAACTGTTCATCAAGTTTCTCCGCCTCGCCAGCCCAGTCGCCCCAGTCGGCCGAATCAACATGGTGACATGTAACCTTGAGCAGATGGTCCAGCCGCAGGTTCCCCGTCGGACCGGCCGGCTCGCTGCCGCCGAGTACGAGATGGACCTCCATATTGCAGGCCGTGCCGTAGGCCGCCGCCATTCGGCAGAAGTTCGACTGGTTCGCGCCGATGGCAATCAGGGTGTCACAGCCCAAGTCGAGCGCCTCAGGGAGCAGGAAATCGAGCTTGCGGGTCTTATTGCCCCCGAATCCGAAGCCTGTCAGGTCGTCCCTTTTGCAATAGACATTTACGCCGTATTCGTCCGATAGCCAGTCGAGCCTGTGCACCGGCGTGGGCAAAAGTGAATTGTTCAGCCTCGCAAAAGTCTTTAGACGTTCTTCAATAGTCAACATACGATTCCGTCACGTTACCTTATCATTACCATCTTACTTTCGCCACAGCCTCTCTTTGAGCTGCGGGAACAACTCCAGCGCGTTTTCACGCATAATCTGCCGGCCGACACGCTTTGCATCTTCCTCGGTCAGCTCGCCGCGGACAACCTTCTCGGCCAGTGCCTCGGCCAGGCACTGCCGCGTAAACTCAGTCGCCCCATAAATCCCTTCGGCCGTGCCCGTGTCGGAGCCCCACATTATCCGGTTCGACGGGACCGCTTCGAGCCACTCCTGATAGGCCCGCCTTGCCATTGTGTAGCTTAGCGTCGGCAGCCACACCGAGTCGATCCACACGTTGCGAAATCGCATGGCAATCACGCCCGTCTCGCCGACCCAGGGAAAGCCGCCGTGGAACAGAACGAACTTAGTTTTCGGATTCGCCTGAATCAGGTCAACCAGCAGCATCGGGTTGGAGCCCTGAATCCTGGCCTGGCCTGTGTGAATTTGAAAAGGCAGGTTGTGCTTCGAGCTTAGCTCGACCAGCCTCCACATGATAAAATCCTCGAAGTCCTTTATCTCGCGTTCGGTCAGCTCCTTGCGAGGGCGTCCGAAAGCAGCGGCCGCACGTTCCTTCGGCACGTTCTCGAATTGCAGTGTCCGGTTGTATGCCAGCGTACTCTTCAGACAGACGGCCTTTTCCCGCCGCGCCGTTTCCACCACCTTATCGAGCAGGAGCAGGTAGTCATCGAGCGATTTGACCTCGATTTCGTTACGGCGGGCGAACTCGTACGGATTGTCCAGTGGGTCGCTGAACTCGGATGGATGGAAACCTCGCACGACGCTCGTGACGTTACACAGCGCCACCGTGAACGGGTAATCCGTCTTGAAATCGAGGCGACGCCAATAGGCATCGACGACCATCAGCTCGATATTCGCCCGCTGCGTTATGACCTCGTGCAGCCACTTGTCGGTTTTGTAGTTCTCGAAAATCTTATCGTTTAAGTCCCGCGCCTGCTCCGGGGTTATCGTATCGAAATCGACGCCGTACAGGTCGCGGAACGCCGGCAGCAGATAGCGGTAGAAACTTGTTGCCCTGGCGTTGTCAAAGTTGTGCCGAGCCTTCGACCACCACGTATCGAACGAGCCGTTCTCAGGCCAGGGTTCCAGCGGATGAATCCATGTGAAATAACTGCCGGCCCAGATGCTCCGCAGCGTCATGCCCTCGCCGCGGTCCGTTTTGTCTCGATGGCTAATCTTCTCGAACGCCATCAGATGATCGTGGGTATTGACCGCCGGAACAGCGTCAATGCCGGTCTTGATACGGCCGTAAACGGCGGTAGTCTTCACATCCTGCGCCGGCGCGGTCGAGAGGAGCACACAGAACTGAACAACAAGATACGGCAGCAACTTTCGCATAAGATTCTCCCAACAGGATTTCCGAGTCCCGGCGCGACATTGGATCCAGGGCCGGGATTGCACGTCCGATGATACCCGACGACCTCCGTACGTTTCAACCCATTCCCCTGATATTTTTGAAGCGATCTGCCCTTCTTTTGCATCGCCGCCCCTCGACACAAAGTTGTCTCAACCCCCAGTCAGCCAAGGGCCATCACAGCATCTAATGCCCCCCGACCATCCCTCATTTTCCCAGACACGCACCCCGCACGAAGGAAGATAAAACCCATCATAAAGACAGCATAAACAACAAAGAGCCATGTTTTCTTCTTCCCAACCGTCACAATCTCTCCGGTCAATTGGGCAGTCGGTGCCTAACTTGCCCGAGCATTCTTTCCTAATTCTTGTTAACATACCTGTAAAGGTATTCTATAGGCACTGCTTGGCCAAATGGCCTGCCAGGTACGTATGCTTCGGCTGACTGGAAAATATTTTCGATCATAATCCCTACAACGAAACCTTTCCTATCTACCAACGGACTTCCGCTAAGCCCTCCGCCACTCTGGAAGCTTACTTGTATGAACCTTCTGTCTTTTGACTGATTTATAGGCAATGATTCCACAATACCCATATGCATTACAAGGGTGGCATCACGTTGGGGCAAAACAGGATATCCGATTGCAGCTACTTCCTCACCAATTTCTGGTAATCGAGACTGGGTGGGTATCCACGTATTTAACTTGCGTTGTCCTTCTCTGAGTTTTATAAGACCAACATCAACCTTTCTGGATTTATAGATGTGATTATCGACGGTTTCGTGTTTAACCTCACTATCCCCTAGCCATATTTTGTTAATAGGGAAATCTAAATTATGTCCCGCAGTTGCAAGTAGATTGTTCCCGATATCGTAGGCTGTACCAGTTCTAAGATCGCCGCGGTCATTCTTGATTTCCAGAAATGCAATAAGCTCTCTATATCGTTCAAACCAGAAGTTCCACATTTGACTCTTCGGATACCCTCCGCGAAGAGGGTAAGGCTCAATCTTTTCAAGTTCACGTACTCCTATTTTTGATTCCGATAAGCTGTTGAACTTAAAGGCCATCTTGCGAAAGAGAGGTGAGTTCTCCCCTTTTACCATCTTCAGATATGCGATGCGCCCTTTCAGGACATTACTCAGGTTTACACAGGAGTCATCTATTCCAAGTTTTTGCGCGTAATCTTTATTCGAACGCTTGTAACCAAACTTGCTCCATGAATATAGACCACTTGAAATCGAAAGTATGAACTGCCTCTTGACGTTTGGGAATTCATTAACGGTGATACCAGTCACTTCCTGCCTAAGGTCTCTTTGTACATATTTAACCTTTTCTGGATTTACCTCGAAAACGTTATTCTGAACAATCGCTATCAGTTCATCGCCCAAGATTGCTTCGCCCTCATTGATTCTCGCTATTCTTTGAGGAAACACTGTTTGAAAAGTCGAAAACGTGATGTCATCCGCATACCGAGAATATTGACATTTTGCCTCTTTTGCAAGCTCAGTTAATTGCGAATCTAATCTTCTGCATACCAAATTCGATATGATCGGTGAAGTAATTCCCCCTTGTGGCAATTCGCCGTTATCCAGACAACATATCTGCGCAACGACTTCTGCGGCTTGCTCTCCCATATTGTATGGGCCTCTCATGAAAACCCCTCTCACACGCCCAATATGTATTGAAGGAAAAAAATCTCTAAGATCGATATTGAGTAAGTGGCGCCTTCGGCAATGGTTTTGCGCGTTTGACACGACACTTCTTTTGCGAGCAAAACCATGAACACATCTCTTAGGATTGTATATAAGACTCAAAGCATGGTGAAGCTTAGATTGTAGAATTGCTATGTTCTTAGGTGGTTTGTTTATTATGCGTGTCTTCTTCGACTTCTTTTGTATCTCAAATGTAGAGTAGTTCTTTCTCTCTCTGACGCCGTATAGTATCGCACACAGGAACTTGTCCGGTATTTCCAACAGATCTGCAACATCTGCACGGTTAATTAGATGAACAATCTTTTGCTCAATCTCTTCGTCAGACGCTTCTAGTTGCGTTTTCATTTCGTATCGTTTTATCGAATATTAACCCGACCTATGGTCTGCCTACTGCGAGCTCAGGTCACTGCAACCATAATGGTATAGCCAACTGAGCTGGGAAGAGTATAGTACAGCTTGTAGTGAAACGTTGGTTCCACACTGTCGCATATTGTCGACCGTGAAGGACCATAGGCCGGGTATTATCATAATTATTTTGAACTCAAAATAGCTATATGTCTACTGTCTTCGCGAAGGCTGTAGCTCACAAAGGCCTTTTGCGAAACACGTTTCGTTCACCGAAGAAAACTCGCCTACCATTTCTTATTGGAACACTATACCTGACAGGTAACCAGCAATCAAGCAGTATTAACTGCCCAATATCCTTTTCTTCATGCGCTTGGGCAGGTTTGGACAGACCGCAAGCAGGCTTGCAGGTCGAAACGCGCTTTGTCATTCCGGCCTTGAGCCGGAATCCAGAAACCGAGCGATGGATTCCCGCTTGCGCGGGAATGACTGTTAGGAACAGATTCCTCGACTTCGCTGCGCTTCGCTCGGAATGACGGAAGGGGGCTGCTGTGTTCGGAATGACGAGGGGGATTTTGCTCTCGGAATTGCGCAGGAGTCGAGTGTTCCGGGAATGGCGTTGGCCGGGCGTTGCGCTTCGCGGGAGACGTTCCGGGTTCTATTCGTTTGTCGGGGCGGGGGCGTCTTTGAATTCGTATGGGCCGACGTCGATGGCTGCTCCCTGGGGGCGGGGTATTCCGTCGATGTCGATTTGCGGGGCGAGGGCGGCGCTGCCGGTGTCGATTGCGGGGCTGCTTTGTTTGTGGCGCATGTCGTAGTTGCCGGGATC
>JBDREF010000467.1:0-5456 GCA_043820045.1 Planctomycetota bacterium
GAATGAACTTTGCCGAAGCCCCGGCAGCGGCATAGATTTGACCGACTTTGCCCAGTAAATCAGGATTGCCGTAAATTGTGAGCGTACGCGGTGCAAGCATCCCCAGCACATCCGGAATGTCACATACGCGCAGGACATTCAGAAACTGAGGTGCTTCGGCATCCATGTGCGACAGTAACGGCTTATTCAACATCACACCCTCAATCTGCGGTTCCCACAAGGCCGCGTATGCCGCCAGGACACCGGCAGCACGCTCGCCGAGTACGTACACGGGAAGATTCTCGCCGTACTTGCTCCGCAGATAACGGGCCGCCGCAATGATGTCCCACACCCGGCCCGTATCGACAGTCCGGCCCAACAGGACGTGGGAACGTTCGACACAGTTGGGCGGGTTCTTGCGGGTCCAGGCGGTCGGACCGACGCCGCGAGGTGCACACACGTACACGTGGTCGCCCGCTTCGTGTACGCGGCGTACCCAATCGGAAACCGGCTCCGTCGAATCAGGATTTTGTACGACCATCAGAACACGCCTGGCGTCCCCCGCGGGCTTGAGCGCTGTAGCGTATTGCAGATGCACTTCGATTCCGGATTCCGAGGTGAGTCTTAAATCATCAGGTCGAACCTGCTCAAGCAGTTCCGCCGGTGGAATTCGTTCCGGAAAATATCGAAACGTAACGCGACGAAGTTCGGCCAGGATTTTGGCTTTCCAGACTTCATACGCGCCATTCCCCGGTGGAGCAACACTCGCCATCGGCACAAAATGCCGGTCAATAGTCGTATTCAATTCGTCCCTGGGAATATCGGAATCATTGGGAAACACGCGAAGTTTCTCCGGCTCAATCGGATGCCGCGGATTGTCGCTGGAGCCTGTCACAAGATCCACCTCGCTGTCCTCGACCACGCTCGGGTCGTCCTTCAGGTGCATGTTTATGAAGCGATAGGCCGCCTGGCGAATGTCCTTGCGATAGGCGTGCCCCCCGATGCTGACCACGCTGTCAACAAAGTCGCTTGCTCCGTACAGACTGTACACTCTTTCGAGCCGATTGATCACCCGCTGGTTCGCATCCATTGGAAAGATGCCATCCTGATCGCTGTTGGTAAACAGCAACGGCCGCGGCGCCACCAGTGCGGCGATGCGGGTCCACGGCCATTGGAACGTGTTGTACAGAAACATGCAATCGCAATGCCCGTTGATTACCCGGTTGGAGACGTAGGATGGCAGGTCGGCCATGCCGCTGACCGGCACCGCAACTTTGGCGCGCTCGTCCGCCGCCGCAATCCAGAAAGTCGCCGCTCCCCCGCCGCTGATGCCGGTTACGGCGATCCTGTCGGGATCCACGTCGGGACGGCTGATGAGATAGTCGATGCCGCGGATGCCGTTCAGGCACTCGACGCCCGCAGGGGTATAACCCCGCGAGTGCCACCACCAACGGCCTTCACGATACGTGCCGTGGTGAATCCCCGCGATTTCGCCTAATTGCAGCGAATCGAGGACCAGGCAGATGTATCCGTGCCGGGCAAACCACATGCCCTGCGACTGGTAGGCGGTCTTGTTGCCGTTTCGTCCCCGCATGGAATGCCCGCACACATACAGCACTGCAGGCAGGCGACGGCCTTTATCGATGCGTGCCGGCCTGTAGAGGTTGGCGGTAACATACAACCCTGGCCTGCTCTGATAGTGCAGCATGTCAACAACGAAGCCATCGCCTTTGAGTGTGCCGGTTACAGTAGCTTTAAGCGGGGTCTTTTCCGGCATCGGCCAGAGCCCCAACATGTGAAAATACTCCTCCTTGTATCCGGGGCGAAGCTTCTCCCAGTCTTCGGCCGACTTGACACCCTCCAGGAAGCGACCGTGAATCTCTCCGGCAATCCCGGCGAGCCGGGACTGAATCATTTTGTCGCCTGGCTGACCCCGGTCGGGCGAGCCGTATTCCTGACCTTGCGTCAGAGCGCCTCCTGCAAACACCATTACGAAAACCATCAAATATCGAAATCGCATGATTACACCCCTTTCACATTTCCAAAAAATATGTGCACCGCTTGTGTAACTTACGGAGGCATTATAATGAGGGCGAGCACAGATTGCAACAAACAGAGCGGCCCCTTATCGGCTCTGGGCTTGAATCAACATTTGTGCAACAACCCGCACAACGGCACTTTGATCTTCGAGAGCCGTAGTCAACTGGTCCGGGTCGCACGCAAAGAGTGCATTCAAACGGACTTTCCAGTAGCTGTCCTTCTGCATCGCGGCCAATTGCTCATCAGACCAGTTATATCCGAGGCTCGTCACCCGCCAGACAACGAATGCCCGCAACTGTTCGTTGCCGGAATCGAGATGCTCCAACAACAGCCGCATCGACCCTGTGCCCAGATGAGCGAAGACTGCATCAAGACATCGCGAACTATTCCGGTCGCGATACCGAGTCAGTCTCATGGTTCGCTGCTCCTCTGACTCGGCAAAGGGCGCATCTGCGGACTCTGTCACACTTGGCAATCCGGCCAGCACGACGACGACCTCTTCGGCAAGCTCTCTGTCGCCCCCAGCCAACAGAGCAGTCAATTGGGCTATGTCGCGTCTCCGATCCGTAAAAAGATCCACAAACTGTGTCTGCCGGAGGTAGTGCTTCAGCAGATTGGTGGCATTTGCCTCGGGCAGCTTGTTCAGCGACTCCCAGAAAGGCTGCATGATCCGGTCAGCATGTCGGGGATCGCTGAGGGAAGGCCCGGTACCCAGACTTTGCGTCTTCTCCACGACTTGCTCCATCAGGTGCGACACGCGGTCCTGCCCCTCGGCGCCATCGCCGACAGAGGCCAGGGTTCCCGCAAGCCTCAACAATTCTCCCAAGCTGGACGGACCCTGCATGGGCGACTCCGGACCCGCCTCGGAATAAACGGCCAATCTCTCCCGATAGATGCGCTCGAGCTGCTCCTTCACGCTCCTATCGCCCCACTCAGCCCGAATGACAAGCACATCAAAAGCGTTGGGGTCATCGAGTGCGCTAAGGATAATGGGACGCGCATCCCGGCCGCAATTTTGCAGCATTCCTCGAAGACGGTTGTCGGAAATCGGCCGGCCTGCAGTTCGGCGCTCGGTGATGACTTTCTCTATGTCATTCGACGCTGCATACTCGAAGTATCTTGGTATGCCCTCGAGTTTTTCATCCTCAGATAGCTCTTCTGAAAGCCCATGACCAAGAATGACATAGTTGTACGTCTCTTCAGTGGCCTCAGGAAGCGGGCCGTATTGCGACAGCCTATCGTCGAATGAGCGTTCCATTTGCACATAGAGCGGTCCAAAAATACTGAGGGCCATAAGAATTACTACCCAGTCCACAATGAGGGAAACATAACGACGGTGCTTTTCTATGAACAACTCGGATTGATATGTCGCTTCCGACCAGATAAGCACACAGAGCGCTGACCACTCAAGAAGAACCAAGCCATATTGTACTAAGCCCGAGTCCGAAATGCTCAGACTGCCCCAAGTCCAGAAGACGGCACCTTTGAACCACAGTGACGAACATAATAAGCCCAGCCATAAGCCAGGGCTCCGTAATCGAGCCAGATTGACCGGATGGATAAGGTGAAATTGGACCATACTCCAGGGTATGAATATCACGGAAAATAATATCGTCCACGCTGGATAATCCTCTTCCGGTTTTTGTTTTGTAAATTCCCACAATATAAGCAAAACCACGATTCCCGCAAGACCGATATCACTCAGAAACCATGGCTTGATGTTCTCACAGACCTTTGGCTTGCGCCGTCGCCGCGGCGGTAACCAGGAACACAGAGTCTCAACCGGTTCTGCCAACATCGAATAAATCACAGAGGAGAACAAGAATGCAGCAAGTACCACAATTAAGACGGTATTGATAGTCGGGACTATGTCGAAAAAAGGCCTTTTCCTTATCGCGCGCAACAAAGCGACTGAACGAGCTAGCCGGAACCGACTCTCCCAGGCTTCAGTTTCGGACATATCCAATTTTCTTAACCGAAATTCCTCCGGCGGGCCAAGCAATATCGCACAAGCAAGCAGAGTCTCGATATCATCCGTGTTTTCGATAACACGATCGGCTATCCCGCCAACCGAGATCATCAGATCGCGGAGATGGTCGCCGGTAAGCCTGTCGGGCAGTCCGCTCGAGCGAAATATGTATTTAGCGAGTTTCATGTAAAATGAATCGAACGTGGCCCGTTCCCACATCATCGTGGCCTTTTTGTAGAGCTGGCCTAAACGATGCTGGTACTTGCTGTATGGCAGGTAGAACTCTGGCAGATTATGGCCTGATTCGAATTGCTTGAGGGCTTTTTCGAGACTGTCAGGACGATTTGGGTCCGTCAGGAAAATCCAGCCCTTCATGTACTGGTAGTGGGCGTTGTCGCCGTTCAGTTCCAGCAGCCTGTCCACCAGCGTCAGGGTCGCCCTGGTATCAACAACTCTCGACGTCGCAAGCTGCTCGGCCAACTCAGACAGAAGGAACTCGTTATCCGGCCATTTGGCAACCAGAGCGGCCAGGTCTTCCATATTCGAATTTTCATTGTAGCACTGGAGGCAATACCTCAGCATGTCGCCGGCTTCATGGTCCGCGGCGACGAGCTTGTCGGTAACAATTGCAGGGATGTCCAGCTTGCCGCTGCCGGTTTGTCGGCTCTTTTGTATCAGCCGTATGAATCGCCAGAGGTGTACGGCATTAGGAGCTTCGTAAACGCTCACCACGATACACACCGCGACAACCGCTATCCACACTTTGGTCCAAAGCCGCATGATTCATCCTTAGACTGGAAAGTTGCGTGAATCCCAATCACGCTTCGCCTACTCGCCCTACGGCAGCCATTGGTATCATATACCATCCGGGTAACAGCGGCAAGGGGAATCCTGCAACTACAATCCCAAAGAATTGATCCCGCTACGGGATTTCACATCCCGACAGTAGAGACTTAGTATAATGAATCAGAACGAGCTTCATTCGGCCTTGTCTTTCAGCGGCCAAATGTCAGCATCCGTCCTTGCTTTGCTTATGATCTCTTCGGCCTTTGCAACGATATCCGGGTGCTTGTCGGCGACGTTGTCTTCCTCGCCTATGTCGGAGGTCAGGTTGTACAGCTCAATCGGCCGGGAAGGTGCCGGCCGTACGGCTTTCCAGTCGCCCATTCTGACCGCCTGCTTCGAGCTTCCCTCGTGGAATTCCCAGTACAGGTACTCGTGCTGCTGCTGCGGCCTGCCCAACAGAGCGGCTGCGAAAGAGATACCGTCAATTCCTTCCGGCTTCTGTACGCCGGCAATATCGGCGAACGTCGGAAGGACGTCCCAGAAGGCCGATATGTGGGCACACGTGCCGCCAGGTGCAATCCTGCCGGGCCAGCGTGCAATCATCGGGACTCGTATGCCGCCCTCATAAAGGTCTCGCTTGGTCCCTCGCAAGGGCCCGTTACTGTTGAAGAACTCCGGCTTG
>JBDREF010000468.1:0-3248 GCA_043820045.1 Planctomycetota bacterium
CCATCAACTCAATCAGCGTAAAACCTTTTCTACTCTTCATTTTTGTCTCTCCTGTCAATACAAACATACGGTTGACAATACTATCTCTTCTCCGCCCTCCTCACAAATCTCGGGCGACAACGTTACTTAGTTTTCTCTTGACTTGCCAATTATATCATCCTCCTCTGATATCGGAAATCTGAAAAATAGGCAAATACAAAGCCAATACCACAACCAGGACAATTGCACCGACGATTATTATCAGCAGAGGCTCGAGCAGCCCCGTCATGGTCGTTATCAGGGCATCGACCTTCTCCTCGTAATAATCGGCCGTCCTCTCTAACACACTCCATAGCGAGCCGCTATCTTCGCCCGCCCGGACCATTTTTATTACCATATTCGGGAAAAATCCCGTTGCGGCCATGCTCAAATGGATGGCCGAGCCACCGACGACGTCCGACCGGGTCCGGCTAATCGCAGCCTTGATGACGTCGTTGCCCGTCATCTCATAGACAATGTCGAAGACTTCCAGCACCGATACGCCTCCTCTAAGCAGGTTGCCCATCGTCCGGCAGAACGTCGAGATAAAGGCCTGCTTTATCAACTTGCCGAACAAAGGCAGGCGCAGGACAAGGGCGCTGAACATATAATGAATCGTGCCGATATACCTGTAGGCAAGCGTCACTGAAATGAAGAAAAGGACTATCCCGCCCACGACGTACAGGCCGTTGTTCATTATCAGGTCATAGCCCGCCATGAAGGCCCGGGTAAAAGGGGGCAACTTACCCTGTCCGAACTGCTCGAACATCTCGCGGAAACGCGGGATTATCAGCGTCATTATGACAACCACGATGAAGACCACGAACGCAACGACAAAGAGCGGGTATGCCAGGGCCTTCTTGACCTTCCGGGCCAATCTGTCACGGCTGGTGAAGTATTCGGCCACACGGCGAAACGCCGCACCGATATTGCCGCCCGCCTCGCCGGCTAAGATAAGGGCATAGCAGAGCTGATTGAATATCTGCGGATGCTCGGCCATTCCTTCGGAGAATGTCCCGCCCCGTTCTATCCGGGCTAACATCCGCCGGAGCACTCTCTGGAGCTTGGTATTCTCGATATCCTCGGCAACCGCTTCCATCGCCTCGGCAATGGTGATACCGCCCTCGACCATGGTAGTCAACTGCCAGAAAATCGCAGCTAACTCCGCAGACCGGATTCTCTCGAATACGCTCATGCGCCACCTTCTCCTCGTTCCTGTGGAGACAATGTCCACGGATACGGGGGTGCAGCCCTGCTCACGAAGCCAGCCCAAGACATCGGTCTCGCAGGCGGCCTTGGTGAGTCCCTCGCGGACCTCGCCTGTTACGTCACGAGCTATATATCTGTAAGTTATCATCTATGGTACCTTATCTTCATTGCGTATGTCTCACCTGCGCATAATATAAGCCTCAAGTTCGCGGCTGTCCAGAAATTTTTTGCCTTTGTACGGGACTGCTTTCGGTGAACGCGGCGCCGAGGACCTCCTCGGCGGTAGTCACACCCTCCAGCATCCTGTCCACGCCGCTTCCGAGCAGGCTCTTGTAGCCTCTCTCACGCGACATTTTCCGTATTTTCGACTCCGTGGCGCCGGTCGAGACCTCGTCGCGAATATCCGGCGTCATGGAAAGGAACTCGAAAATCGGCAATCTGCCAAGGTAACCGGTTCCGCCGCAGGCCCGGCAGCCTCTGCCGTGGTAGAAAACGCTGTTTGCTGCCTGTTCCGGGCTGATATTAAGGCGTCTGAGCACGCCCTCGTTGATTGTCGTCGGCTCCTTGCACTGGTCGCAAATCCTTCGCACGAGCCGCTGGGCGACAATCACGTTGACCGTCGAGGCCAGCAGATAGGGCTCGACGCCCATATAGACCATCCTGCTTATGGCACTCGGTGCGTCGTTCGTATGGAACGTGCTCAAGACCAGGTGGCCTGTGAGCGAGGCTTTTATAGCGATGTCGATGGTTTCCTTGTCGCGAATCTCACCAATGAGAATTATGTCCGGGTCCTGCCTGAGAATCGCCCGGAGCGATTCTGCAAAATCCAGCCCGATTTCGGGCTTTACCTGTATCTGGTTGATGCCGCCCAGACGGTACTCGACCGGGTCCTCGACGGTGGTGATATTCTTTCTCGGGTTTTTGAGGTAATTCAGCGCCGAGTACAGGGTCGTGCTCTTGCCGCTGCCGGTCGGGCCGGTGACGATAATGATCCCGTGCGGCTGCGAGAGCATCAGCTTAAGCTCTTCGAGCAGATCCGCGTCGAATCCCAACTGGTCGAGGTTGTGGTTCACGGCCGCCGAGTCGAGAATTCGCATAACGACCTTTTCGCCGTATATCGTCGGGATTACCGAGACGCGAACGTCGATGTCCCTGCCCGTGGCCTTGATTTTGAATCGGCCGTCCTGAGGAAGCCGGCGCTCGGCAATGTCCATCTTCGAAAGGATCTTTATTCTGGTGGCTATCGCCGCCTGCATCTTTCGCGGCGGCGGAACCATGTCCTGCAGGATGCCGTCGATACGCATACGAATCGCCATCGCTCGCTCCATCGGCTCGACGTGGATGTCGCTCGCCCTGCTCTTTACGGCCTGCCGCAGCAGCAGGTCAACGAAGCGAATAACCGGCGCCCTGGTGGCGGCTTCCTCGACGCTTATGTCGGCTTCCATGGAACTGAGCGCGTTTTCCATCAGCTCGTCCTGCGTCGCCTCTTCCGCATCGTCGTCGGTGTTGACCGCGTGCTCGACCAGGTCGCGAAGCCGCTGCTCGTCGAGGTCCGAGCCGTGATAAACCTTCTCTATCGCCCGGTGGATCTCCCGCAACGAGCTTAGAACCGGCTTGATCTCCCGGCCCGTTTTCATCGTTATCGTGTCGGTGGCGACAATATCGAGCGGATCGGCCATCGCGACCAGGACTTTGTCGTCTTGTTCGCCGATAGCAACAAGACCGAACCGCTTGGCGATACCCTCAGGCACGAGTCGCGCCACGTTCATGTCTATCTCTCTATCGTCCAGCAGAACGCGCTCTGTCGAGAGATGTTCGGCTAAAGCGGTTCTGACGTCCTCGTCGCCGAGCAGCTTGAGTTTGACTAAGATGTCACCGAGACGGCCGCCCTGGCTGCGCTGTTCGTTCAGCGCCTCGGTCAGCTCCCTTCGGTTCAGGAGTCCCTTGGATAAGAGCAGCTCGCCGAAACGGATACTGGTTTTCTTCTCAGAAGTCTGTGATAGTTCGCCTTTGGAAATCAT
>JBDREF010000469.1:0-7016 GCA_043820045.1 Planctomycetota bacterium
CCCACCGCCGGCCGGGCACTGGTTTTCGGCAAGTCGTGCGGGCCCAACGCGGTCGGCGTTCGCTCGCAAATTGGCTATCTGCCCACGAATCCGAAATTGCCCGGAAACCTGCGGCCCATCGAGTACCTGGATCTTCTCGGCAAGTTGTGCCGGCTGCCAGGTGAGGTTCGCAAGCCGCGGATATCGGCCTTGCTGCGCGCCGTGGGATTACTCGGGGCCACTGATCAGAAGATACAGACCTTCTCCACCGGGATGTGTACTCGGCTGGGAATTGCCGCCTCGCTTGTTGCTGAGCCGCCTCTGCTGCTTTGGGACGAGCCCACAGCCGGTCTTGACCCTTCGGCCCGGCGATTCACGTTGGATCTTATCCGCGAGCTGGGAAAGACCAAGACCGTTGTCGTTGCCACACACATACTCAGCGACATCGATCAAATCTGCGACCATCTGGGTGTGATGCACGAGGGGCGCATGATTTTCGCCGGTTCGATGCAGGATATGAAGCGGCGTCTTCATCGCCATGATTTTACCCTGGAGTTGGAAGGCGCCCCAGACGACATCAGGCGCCTGGCCCAGGAGGTCAACAATCTGGAGGGCATCGATGCACGGGTCGACGCCGGCCAGGCACTGCTTGTGCGAATTGCCGATGGTCGAAGCCGCTCCCGCACGCTTGCGGATGTTCTGAACCTTCTCGACGCGAGTAATCTTTCACTCCAGGCAATCCATTCCGGTCAGAATGCGACCGAGAACGCCTATCTTCAACTGCTGCAGGAGGATGAAGCCCATGGATTCCAACGCTAAGACTTCCGCCGCTCCGGCATCGGCTTTCGTCGAGACGAGAAAGTTCGGCACACGAATGATGCTCTGGATGGCGATTTTCCAGCATGACCTTATATCCATGTGGCAGAGCCGGCTGGTCCGTCTCTGGCTTGGGGCCACCGCGCTTTTGACGTTCATGCTTATCGGTGCGAACTGGACTCAGTTCAGAGACGGGACCCTCATCGCTTCGCTCTTGTTTCCGTATTTGGTTTTTCCCTGGTTCTTTGTCGTTGTGGTGCTCGGGGTCAGCCCGGTCTCAGGGGCCCGAACCGAAGCATTGGCGGACGGAATTTTGAGCCGTCCGGTGGGCCGCTGTGAATATTTGTTGGCCACATGGTCGGCCAGGGTCGTGCTGGTATTGGGTCTCTACCTGGTGGTAACCGTCCCGGCGGTCGTGCTGGTCATCCTTGCGAAACGCCCGGTACCCGAGGATACGGTGACCGTCTATGGAGTTGTCACCTCTCTGGGCGTGGTGGGATTAGTTCTCACTTTCCTCGTCTCGCTCGGATTCCTAATGGGAACATTGCTGCGAAAGCCGCTATTGGCGGTGGTCGTGCTTATCTTCATCTGGTACCCAATCGGCCTTATTCTGAGCGTTTTTTCACTGGAGGAGTTCTCTCCGATCAGTCTGAGCCGGGCGATCTCCACGCAGCTCCGTCAGCCCTGGAGACAAGCTGACGCGAACCCGGAGAATATCGCCGGCGCCGAGGAGATCAATGCGCTGACCGATCAGATGTCACATTTCTTCAATGTCCTTTCCGGCGTCCAGCCGAAGCCAAAGGCGGCCAACCCCGATTTCTTTGAAGGTGAAACGTTCGATGATTTTTCGTTGGTCCGTGTGACTTTGGGATATGGGTTGCCGACCCTGGCGGCGGTTTTCCTGGCGACCCTGTGCTTCTATTGGCGCGATCTGTAACAGAAAGGAACAGCAAGAATCGAAAGGCCGGAAAAAATCACAAAGATAGGACAAAGCCGTAACAAAACGGTAACATATGGTTGTCATCATTGTTCGTGAGACGTAATAGGAACGATCCTCACTTTGACCTATGGAGGCATTTTGTGTCTGTGAAACTTAGAGGCGTACTGACCCTGACGTTGGCCGCATTGGCCTGGCAGACCGCGATGGCGGCCCAAAGTCTGCCGCCGGTCCCGGATCGCAGGGAGTGGATTCCACAGGATGCGATCATTTCGTTGGAGCTGTCCCGGCCCAGAGAGTTGCTCGAACTGCTTGCCGGGGAGAAAACAATCGCGGCTGTCAAAGGGCTGCCTGTGTACCAGAGGCAGGTATCGAACCCCAAGTTCAATGAGTTTCTTAATCTGGTCAGGTTCATGGAGGCCACTTTGGAGACGGATTGGCGAACCGGCCTGGCAAAGCTCACCGGCGGAGGCATCACGATTGCCGTCTGTCCTGAGGACACGGTGCTGCTGATCGTCGATGCTGAGGATGAGCGTATGCTGGAACGGCTTCACGAGACATTTCTCAATGTCGCCCGATCCGAGGCTGAGAAACAAGGCCGTGGAGAACGCGTGGCATCCACTCAGTACCAGGGTGTTACAGCGTGGACTTTTGACGGGAAAGAAGCGCATGCGATCATCGGCAGGCGGCTGATTCTCGCCAATCGCCCCGAGGGGCTGAAAACCGTCCTCGGGATGCGTGCCCGGACCGGTGGTGCAAGTCTGGCCTCGAAACCCGCCTACCGGGCTGCGAAGCGGCAAGCGGGACCCGCTCCCGTCGCGACGGCCTTTGTCGACCTCAAGCCCCTGATGCAGATTCCCGACATCGCCAGGCTTCTCGGACGGCAGAATGAAAATCCCCTGGCCGCATTGGTTTTCGCTGGAATCGCCGAAGCGGTGCGAGACTCGAATTGGCTGGCGTTAGGGCTTAATATCCAGGACAGCACCCTGACCGTTCGGGCCTCGGTTGACGGCAAGACGGTTGCACAAACCAGTCCGGCAGGTTTTGCTTTGCCAAAGGAGCCTGGTGAGGGTGTTCTGCCGAATCTATCGGTACCGCGTCGCATTGCAGCCTTGACTCTGTACCGCGATCTGCATCAGTTCTACGCCGCCAAGGATGACCTTTTCCCCGAACGTACCTCCGGCCTTATTTTTTTCGAGAACATGATGGGCATTTTTTTCAGTGGGCGTGATCTGACCAATGAGGTCCTGGCCGAGACCAAGCCTGAGATCCGCTTAGTAGTGGCCGAGCAGGAGTACGACCCCGCGATCGGCACGCCGCAGGTCGAGCTGCCCGCCTTTGCCGTAATCCTGCGGCTTCGCAATCCTGAGCAGTTCAACGAGGTCGCTGAGGAGGCATGGCAGAAGGCGGTGGGCCTGATCAACTTCACCCGCGGACAGCAGGCGATGGCCGGATTGATCATTGACCGTCCCGTCCACGCCGACACCAGGTTCACTGTTGCCTATTTCTCAACCGCCCAGATTGAGGACAAGACTCGACTTGACCAGCGGTTCAATCTTCGTCCTGCTATAGCCATGCCGGGCGAATACCTGGTCCTCAGCTCGACGGACGGTTTGGCGCGAGATATCATTGACGCCCTGGGCAGAGAGGGCAAGGAAAGGGCCAGGCCGCTGCCGGAAACGCATAGTCTTCTCGAGATAGAAGGGGGCCAATTGGCCTCGATACTGGAAGCCAACCGTGAGGTCCTGGTTCGCGGGGACATGATCAAGAAGGGGAGCACACGAGAGGATGCCGAAACGGGGATCGATATGCTCATCACCCTGGCGAAGTTCGTCGAACGCGTCGAGCTGAGTATCGGCATGCACGAGGGCTTGACACAGGCACGCTTGGAAACGAAACTGAACTTACAGTGATTGTAGCCTGTTCGTCGGTAATACCGAAAGAAGGAATGCTGATGGTCGTGCAAGTTGAAAAATCACCGGAGCCGGAGCAATTGGCCGACCCCGGTTGGGCCTGGGCTCTATACGAGCCGAATGCCGATCGGCCCTGGAATCTCGCTCAGGCCGGGCATCTCTATCGGCGTGCAGCTTTCGGAGCCGGTTGGGATCAACTTAAACAGGCACTCTCGGATGGGCCCCAACGGACTGTCGATGGGCTGCTGCGTCCGCAAGCCGACACAGAAGCATTCAACCAGGCGTGCGACGAGTACGAAGTCTCAGTCGGCTCCGTGAACGACCTGCGAGCGTGGTGGCTGCGACGGATGATTCTGACTCCGCATCCGCTTCTTGAGAAGATGACACTGTTCTGGCACAGCCATTTCGCCACGAACGGTTCGGAGGTCAAAGACGCCCGGTTGATGCATCAGCACATCAGGCTTTTGCGCAGCGGCGCCCTGAAATCGTTCGCGAGACTTCTCGAAGATATTTCGCGAGACCCGGCGGTGCTCATCTGGCTCGGGGCCGACACTAACCGCAAGGCACGCCCGAGCGATAACTTTGCGCGGCCGCTCATGGAGACGTTTACCCTGGGTCCGGATCACTGCACGGAAGGGGACATCCAGGAAGCTGCAAGGGCTTTCACCGGCTGGTTCGTGCTCAGGGGCGAGCTTCGCCACATCGCTCGCGAACACGATGGCAATATCAAGCGCATACTTGGCCGTGAAGGCAACTTCACCAGTGATGATGTGCTTCGAATCGTGCTCGAACAGCGGGCTACGTCGGATATGCTGGTCCGCAAGGTGTACCGGTGGCTGATCTGCGAAACTGAGGAACCCGAAGAAATCACTGTTGCCCCGCTTGTAGAGTCCTTCGCGAAGGACTATGACGTGCTGAAGCTGGTCGAGACGATGCTGCGATCCAACCTGTTCTTCTCTGCGGCGGCATATCGTCGGAGGATAAAGTGCCCGGTTGAGTTTGCCCTGGGTATTGTGAAGGGTCTGGAAGCAACGGTCTCAACGACACAGCTCGCGGAGGATCTGGCCGGTCTCGGTCAGAATCTGTACCATCCACCTACGGTCAAAGGCTGGACCGGCGGACTGTACTGGATCGACAGCGTGGCAATGATCGGACGCTACAATCTTGCCTCTGCATTACTGCGCGGCTCAGGGCCATATGCGGATAAACTCAATCCATGGGTCGTCGCCCAAAAGCATGGGTGTTCTGAGCCGGAATCCGCGGCACGGTTCCTGGTCGAGTTGTTCCTGCAGAACGATCTCGATCCGAACGTCTATGACGCGCTTATGGAAGCGACCCGAACGGCGGCCGGCATCGGCGGCATCGAAAGAGGTATGCGTCATTTCGCACATTCTGTGATCACGCTTCCTGAGTTTCACCTGGCTTAGATTTGGGAGAAGATACCATGTCTTATACGCGACGCGATTTCCTGAAAACTACTTTGGGGGCTTCGACGCTGCTGTCATTCACTCAGGCGGCGCCGAGTTTTCTCGTTCGTGCGGCGACGGCCGCTACCCGCCGTGATGATAGTGGGACGATTCTTGTGGTAGTCCAACTGTCCGGCGGGAACGACGGTCTGAACACGGTGGTCCCGTATGGGTATGACGAATATGCTCGAAACCGACCTACGCTGGCTCTGCCACCCGGGGAGCTGCACAAGATCGACTCATTATTGGGATTCCATCCGCGGATGGCCGGATTCATGCGTCTGTACGAGGCCGGACACCTGAGCATTGTCCAGGGTGTGGGCTCTCCGAATTCAGACCGCTCCCACGATGTTGCGATGCGGATATGGCATACGGCTGATCCGGACCGGCCTGACCGCCAGACGGGTTGGATGGGCCGAGTTGCGGACAGCATCTGGCAGGCGAACAGAACGGAGGCACCGGCCGTATTTGTCGGGCCAATCGCTCAGCCTTTTGGCCTGAACGCGGAGAATGTAGTCGTCCCTTCCATCCGGTCACCTAACGACCTTACGGCCGACCAAATCCCTGGCCACGTGGACGGTCAATATCTTTGGAAACGTGCGGCGGAACTGATCCGGTCTGATCATGAAAACCCGCTGTTGCCTTTTGTGCAGCGGTGCACACTGGACGCCTGCGCCGCCGCGCGGCGAATCGAAACCGTGGCCAAAACAGCAGCCGGTACGAGCGAATATCCACCATTCCAACTCGCCGGGACCCTGCGTACCGTTGCCCAGCTCATTCGGGCCGATGTCGGCATCAGAATATTCTTCACTGAACTCGGCGGCGGTGGAATCGGCGGCTTCGACAACCACGCGAATCAATTAGGCAACCATTGTTCTCTGCTGCACCACTTGTCCGAGTCGCTGGCCGCCTTCGTCGATGATCTGGAGCGAGATAAGCTTCTGGATCGGGTTCTCGTGATGACATTCTCCGAGTTCGGCCGAACGGTAAAGGAAAATGGCCGTCGCGGTACCGGACACGGAGCGGCGGCTCCAGTCTTCGTGGCCGGCGGCAGGCTCAAAGGCGGTCTTGTCGGCTCACATCCAAGCCTTACGGATCTCGATGACGGTGCCCCGAAATTGCATACGGACTTTCGGCGCGTCTATGCAACCGTGCTGGATCAATGGCTCGGTTTCGAGAGCCGAATCGTACTCGGCAGGCAGTTCGAACCGCTTGATATTCTGGATGTCTGACCTCTCGCACAAATACCCACTCAACTTTCGGCAATATTATCTCGAACGGCGGGCGCCGGCAGGTAAACGCTCCAGCGCGGATTGCGGCGATTCAAAAAACTTGTTGGTATTGAGACTGCCGTTGTAGTATTCTGAGTTGCAAGGGCTTTCTCGATGGACTGAGAAGGACGGATTCGGTTTGTTATTTCCGGTGCATTGGATTGAGAGAGGTCGTCGCAGTGAACAGAAAACTACTGAATTGCGTAATCTTCTTACCGATCTGCGCATCGAACGTCCTTGCAGATATACCTGTTACGGCCGAGATTGTCGAGGTCAGGAAAATCTGGGACGGGGCTGCGCACAATGCGTTTACAGATTTGATCTTCTGGAATGACTCGTTTTACTGTGTCTTTCGTGAGGGCAGAGGGCACGTCTCCTCCGACGGCAGCATCCGAGTGCTCAAATCGAAGAGCGCAGATAAGTGGGAGCCGGCCGCTTTGGTCAAGCTGGATGGCTATGACCTGCGTGACCCGCATGTATCAATCACTCCGGACGGGCCTGGCCCCAGGGGCAGGCTGATGCTGGTCGGCGGAGCCGCCCCGCGGAAGGAGGACAACCAGAGTGTTCCCACCGGGACGTTTGTGAGCTTCTCCGCGGACGGTAGGGAATGGACCCAGCCGCAGATTGTTGTGCC
>JBDREF010000470.1:0-3901 GCA_043820045.1 Planctomycetota bacterium
GACATCACCAAGTTTACGCTCCACATCGGCAAGATACTGATCGAACCTGGCAATCTCTCCCTGGGGCCTTGAGAGATAAATGCCGCCGGTTCTGCCGACGTAAACCTTGTGGATCTTGACCGCCGGCAACCTGGGCGGCCACTGCTCACCGTCTCCGGCGGCCCGGACACCCGGCAACTGCGTCCCCAACATCACAGCTCCCGTTCCTGCCGCACCTGCCCCGAGGAACTCTCTTCGATTTATCATATCGCTCACGATCCGGCTCCTTCAACAGGGATTTACTATTTTCTATTGACTATTGTGTTCCCGGCGCGCCGGGATTCCGGATTCCAGAATCAATAGTAAATAGTAAATAGTCAATAATCAATTCCAGAGTTGACTCGGATGTCACCTTTTTGCTATAATAGTATAACTCAGAATTACAGAAGATCACGTACCCCAAAGCATCGCTGAGGAAGGTACTAAAAAGGTGCCCAAATGTGTCAGAATCCTGTCTTTTGTGATGATACTGGCCGCAGTTCTGGTCGGTTCCGCAGGCGCGCACTGTCCTGCCGCCGACCTGAATAGAGACTGCATCGTTAATCTGGCGGACCTGGAGGTTCTTACCGATCAATGGCTGAGCGATTCGGGACTTGCGGCCGACCTCAACGGCGACGATATAGTAGATTCGGGTGATTTTGCCCTCCTTGCCGACCAGTGGTACGAGAGCGGTGTGCCGCTCGCGATCAATGAGTTCATGGCTTCCAACGGCAGTACCATTGCGGACCCGCAGGGCCAGTACGATGATTGGATCGAAATCCACAACTACGGCCCCGAAGCAATCGATACGGGGGGCATGTACCTTACGGATGATCTGTCCGCGGCCGACAAGTGGCGGATTCCCGACAACAACCCTGCTTTGACTACGGTCGCCGCAGGAGGCTATCTCGTGATATGGGCCGACGGCGATACCACCGATGCAGGTCTGCACGCGAGTTTCAAGCTCGACTCCGACGGCGACGGAATAGGTCTGTTTACCGCCGACGGCAGTACTCCGGTTGACAGTATCGTCTTCGACCAACAGACGCGCGATATTTCATACGGCCGCTATCCCGATTCCGGCGATAGCTGGCGATTCTTCGGCACGCCCACACCCGCGGCCCAGAACAGCGGCGGATATCTCGGCGAGATCGAAACGCCGAAGTTCAGCCGCAAGCGCGGTTTCTACCGTGCGGCATTCTCGGTAACACTCGCCACGGAAACCGAAGATGCTGTCATCTACTACACTCTCGACGGCAGCGAGCCATACCAGTGGGGAGGCCGATTTATGACAGGCTCAGTTTACCAGGGGCCTATTTCCATCGGCAGAACGACATGCCTGCGGGCAAAAGCGATCCGGGCGGGCTGGAAGCCGTCGGAGACAGAGACACACACGTACATATTCCTCGCCGACGTGATAAGGCAGTCGGTTTCCGGTGCGGCGCCGGGACTCGGCTGGCCCGCGGGATCCGTCAACGGCCAGGCCATAGACTACGGCATGGACCCGGATGTGACCAACGACGCTCGATACAGGGATCTGATGGACGACGCAATGCTTGCGGTTCCGACAATTTCGGTCGTCACCGAGCTTGCCAGCTTGTTCGACCCTGCAACGGGAATCTATGTTCACGCCGGCAACGACGGGCGAGCGTGGGAGAGACCCGCATCGGTCGAATTAATCAATCCCGACGATAGCGGAGGTTTCCAGATTAATGCCGGTCTGCGAATACGTGGAGGATTCAGCCGCAGCAACAGTAACCCCAAGCACGCGTTCCGATTGTTCTTCCGGCCCGAGTACGGCCGGGCGAAGCTGAAGTTCCCCCTGTTTGAGCACGAAGGAGCCGACGAATTCGAGAGCGTTGACCTTCGTACGAGCCAGAACTACTCATGGGGCTTCCAGAACAGCAGCCAGAACACGATGGTCCGCGAGGTTTTCTCGCGCGACGTACAGGGCGAGATGGGACATCCATATACTCGAAGCCGCTATTATCATCTCTACATCAACGGCCAATACTGGGGCCTGTATCAGACCCAGGAACGTTCCGAAGCATCCTACGCCGGGTCGTATCTCGGCGGCGACAAGGACGACTACGATGCCGTGAAGGTGGATCGCAGTGTCGGTCGCGCGATGTTGGCTACCGACGGCGATATGGACGCTTACCGCCGCTTGTACGATGCGACAAAGGCGGTACGCGGCGGCCGTGATCGCGATGCGTACTATCGCGTCCAGGGAATGAATCGCGACGGCACGCGCAATCCGGAGTACGAGAGGCTGCTCGACGTTGACAACCTTATCGACTTTATGATCATCGAGTACTACACCGGCGACAGGGACGGACCCGGCTCCCGATTCGGCAACATACCCAACAACACGTTCAGCATCTACAACAGGGTCAACCCGGACGGCTGGAAATTCTTCCACCACGATAACGAGCACACGCTCGGTGCGAGCAGCAGCGAAGTGAATATGGTTACGCCGTTCACGTCGGCCGGGTCCCAGTGGAGATACTTCAATCCCCATTGGCTGCACGAGCAGCTTATGGCCGCCAATGCGGATTATCGCATGCGGTTCGCCGACCGCGTCTATAAGCACTTCTTCAACGGCGGCCTGCTCACGCCCGCTGCATCGCAGTTGCGCATAGAGGCCCGCGCACGGCAGATTGAGTTAGCCATCATCGCCGAGTCGGCGCGATGGGGCGATTCCAAACGCTCCACACCTTTCACGAGAGACGACCACTGGCGCCCCGAGGTCAACCGCATTCTGTACGACTATCTTCCGTCTCGCACGAATGTTGTGCTCAACCAGTTCAAGGCCGTTGGCTGGTATCCGAACGTCGATCCGCCGGTATTCAATAGCCTTGGCGGCCACATCAACAAAAGTTTCAGCCTGACCATGAGCGCACCGACCGGCACGATTTATTACACTCTCGATGGAAGCGACCCCCGCTCATGGGATATGTTACCGGATGACGGAATGGATTCGGTTCTTGTAGCGGAGGATGCCGACAAACGGGTCCTCGTTCCGGTTCGTTCGCCCGGCGACGGCTGGAACGACGCAGGGTTTAGCGACACTGGCTGGATGCGTGGTTCCGGCTCGCCCGGCGGCGTCGGATACGAAAGAGGCACGGGTTACGAAAGCTTTATCAGCCTGGACGTTGGAACGCAGATGTATGCGAGAAACACAACCTGCTATATTCGCATACCGTTTATTTTCGGCGGCAGGCTCGATGATTTCAACTTCATGGCGCTGAACATCAGGTACGACGACGGCTTTATCGCCTACCTCAACGGCGTCGAGGTAGCCCGGCGAAACTTCAACGGCACACCGGCCTGGAATTCCAACGCCAGCGCCAGTAATTCGGATTCGGCCGCCGTACTGTTCGAGAGTATCGACATCTCTGCGTTTCTCAATACGTTGCAACCGGGCGGAAATCTGTTGGCCATACAGGGCCTGAACGCCTCCACCACGAGCGCTGATTTTCTGATATCCGCCGAGTTGAGGGCCGGCGATAACAGCGCCGGCGCCGGAGGCGATATCTCGCCCGGAGCCTTCGAGTACAACGGCCCGGTTACATTAACGGCAACCAGGCATGTCAAAGCCTCTGTGTTGGTCGGCAGGGGCTGGAGCGCGTTGAACGAGGCAGTCTTTGCAGTCGGGCCGGTGGCGGAGAATCTGCGTATCACCGAGATTATGTATCACCCGAAGACTCGGGCAAATGCCGACGAACCGAACGAGGAGTTTATCGAGCTGAAGAACATCGGGACCGAATCCGTCAACCTGAACCTGGTCAGCTTTACGAACGGCATCGATTTTACCTTCCCCAACGTCGAGCTTGCTCCGGGCGAGTATATCCTCGTCGTTCAGGACCGCACCGCCTTCGAA
>JBDREF010000471.1:0-12925 GCA_043820045.1 Planctomycetota bacterium
CCCAATCATAAACAGACCAGAAACATTCGACCTTATCTTGATTTCCGTCAACTCCCTGAAATCTTTCACCGAGTCTATGGAGACGTGGCTCGCCGGGTTCTCTTCCTGATGCATAACCAGGCCGAAGCCGGCGCTCGAATCAGAAAAAGCCGGGCAGAATATGGGGACATCGTGCTCGTACGCCGCCTGCACCAGAGAACCCTGCTTGCGGGCATTCCTGGTGAGATAGCTGCCCATTTCTTTGATTAACTCCCTCGATGAATATGGTCTCGGGACAAGCGAATCCACTATTTCCTTGACCGTATTATCGCAAACCTGCAACTGCTCCTCGTCGATGTAGGTATCGTAAATCCGGTCGATGTAAACTTCCCTGAGCTTCGTGTCGTCAACAAAGGGACTGCCCTTGTAGTGCTTGAAACCCAAAGCCTCGAAGAAATCCATATCGACTATCGCAGCGCCGGTAGATACGATCACGTCAACCATTTTGTGCGTGACCATGTCGGCATAAATCTGCATGCACCCGGCGGCACTTGTGCTGCCGGCTATGCACAGAATCACGGTGCAGTCGTCGTCGGTTATCATTCTATTGAGAATATCGGTCGCCCTTGCGGTGTCTCTCGAAGTAAAAGACATATCCCTCATGGCGTCGATTATCCGGGTCGAGTCAAAAGACTTTACGTCGATATGCCTGACCGGTTCTTTTAAGAAATCCTTCTTTTCCATGTCAATCTCTGAATTTATAGCTTAGCAGTTTATAGATAAGTTTTGCCGCCAGAAAGTCCGACGCCTTGTCATTGTCATCCGGACACAGCTCAACAACGTCAAAACCGACGACATTCTTCTTGTCGCAGACGCCTTTGAGCAACGTCAGGACATCGTACCACAAAAGCCCTCCCGGCTCGGGAGTGCCCGTGGAAGGCATTATTGACGGATCCAGCACGTCCAGGTCTATGGTGATATAAACGTTGTCCGAGAGTTTCGAGATAACCTTCTTGACCCAGTCCGTGTTGCCGTAGATGTGCTCCGCAAAAAACACGCCGGATTTGTCCATCAATTCCTTTTCGGAATAATCCATGCTTCTTACGCCGACCTGAACAATAGGGCAAAGCTCCCTGACTCTGGCCATGACACAGGCATGGTTGTATTTCGAGCCGTTGTACTGATCTCTCAAATCAGCGTGGGCATCCAGTTGCAAAACGGTAAGATTCTTGTAGTTCTCCGCATGCGCTCTGATCGAGCCGATACTGACCGAGTGTTCCCCGCCTATGACGACCGTAAACTTTTCTTTTTCGAGATAATACTGAACAGCCTCGTTTACGGCCTCGATCATCTCCCTCGTGGTTGCCTCTCCGGCTATGGCCTTTTCTGTAAATATACCTCTCTTATAAACTTCGGAATCGGTCTCTATATCGTACAATTCCATGTTAGCCGAGGCCTCTATTATCGCCGTAGGGCCCTGGTCGGCGCCTTTCATCCACGTGCTCGTTCCGTCATAGGCCACAGGAATGATCACTATCCCGGCATTCTCCTCACCGGAATATTCTTCCGGCAAATACCCGAAATTGATTGTTTCCTTCATCGCAGATATACCTTAATCATTACATTCGATTAAACAAGAACATTGCTATCGCCACGGTTGTAGTCCACAGCCCTTCCCGACCTTTGGCTGTCTGGGTGATATTGGTCGTTCTGATGA
This sequence comes from Planctomycetota bacterium, assembly GCA_043820045.1. Lineage (GTDB taxonomy): Bacteria > Planctomycetota > Phycisphaerae > Sedimentisphaerales > Anaerobacaceae > JBDREF01. The sequence goes on from JBDREF010000471.1 coordinate 1,697, forward strand.
ACAACCCGCTCGATTTATATGCCTGCTCCTTCTCGGACCATGCCTTGTCCGGATCGATTTCCATGCCCAAAGTCGTTCCCAACATTCCGGCGGCGAGGTCTTCGGCCATATCGCCCGCCTGCTGCATGTTCATGCCGTGGCCGTGCACCTCGCTGAGATACCCCCACTTGGTACTGTCTTTGGGAATTGCAACGCCTACCGAAGAAGCAACCAGCCTGCCGTGTTCGTCCGTATCGGCCCTGGCTATCACACAGTAGCTGATCTGGCCCGGAATGAGCTTCTTGAGCCCGTTCGCCCGGCTGGTAACCTTGCACTTGGGCGGCAGAATCGAGGAGACCTGCACCAGGTTTTGCTGCGCCACGCCTGCCTTGCGCAGCGCCTCTTCGAAAGATTTGAGTCGGTATTTGTGCCGGCCGACTCCTTTGGTCAAAAACACTCTCGATGGAACAAGGTCTTTCATTTTACACTCCTGTACTTTCATTCCATTTCTTTTGTCAATCCTATTTATGCTCTATTATGGCATCAAGCTCGGTCTGCACCAAGGACAATAATACCAAAAGTCGGCATTCGGGCAAGACTCAATCAACCCAGTTGCGACAAACGTAATTGAATATGCTCTCAGCGTCAGAACACGTCACTTTCACCGCCACATAACTTTTGTGCTTAGCCTGTTATCATCAGACTGATTTTTCGTTTAACCTCCGGAACAACAGAACCACATAAGGTAATAATTTCTCGGCGAAAGTCAATTTTTTTATTGACCATTTGGTCAGTTTTGACTAAATAGTCAGCCTCATGAAAGGTAAGTCTGGGAAATCCGAAAGAAACAGGCTTCAGGAAAGAGCTTCGAGGACTCGCAGCAAACTGAAAGAGGCTTGCCTTTGGTTTTTTCTCTTTCGCCATGATCGGTATGACTCCGAAGGAAATTGAAAAGAGTATCGCACCCCTCAGGCGGGTTTTTGTCAAGAGCCTGGTTGGGTTTCTCGGGCGGTGATATCCGGCGTGAAAGCCGCAGCGTAAAAAAACGGCCGTAAAGATTGTTCGACTGACTTGTGGGCTACAGAATCTTCTATGGGCAAAAAAGACGCAAACAAAAACAGACTGTCACGGGCGGAAGTCAATGAATTCAAGGTAATGTTGCTGGAAAAGCGAAACGAACTGCTCGGCAACGTAAACAGCATGGAATCCGAAGCTTTGCGGAGAGACAGAAGCGACCTGTCGAACATGCCCATTCACATGGCCGACATCGGAACGGACAACTCTGAAATCGAAAACATCATCGGCCTGATGGACAGCGAAAGAAAAATCCTCGTGGAAATCGATGCCGCGCTGGGCCGTATCGAAGATGGAACGTATGGAATTTGCGAGGGAAGCAGCGAGCAAATTCCAAAGCCGCGACTGGCGGCAATCCCCTGGGCCAGATACTGCGTCAATTGCGCCACGAGCATCGAAAAGGGACTGCTCGCCCGAAAAAAAGAAGGTAACGACTATAGTATGACGTATGAGGACGAGCCCGAATAATACCAGCCACGGCACAATCACATCCCTGAACCGGAGAAGCTGCACGTAGTGCGTTTCCTGCAAAACAGCGGCACAGTATGAAAATTGCCATTGTTTATAATCATGATTTCCAGAACGTGATCAATCTCTTCGGGATCCCCAATAAGGAAAAAATAGGTCAGAGTACGATCAAGCGAATTGCCAATGCCCTCAAAGCCGGCGGACATCAGGTCAAAGCGATCGAGGGGGATAAGGACCTGATCAACAAACTCGAAGAGTTCATGCCCCGGGTCCTGAAAGGCGAGCAGCCCGGTTTGGTTTTCAATCTTTCGTACGGCATTCAGGGACAGGCTCGATACACTCACGTCCCAAGCATCCTGGAGATGGTCGGCATACCTTATGTGGGCTCCGGGCCGCTCGCTCACGGCATGGCCCTGGATAAAGTGGTAGCGAAAACAATATTCAATCAGCACGGACTGCCGACGCCGGATTTTACCGTGTTGAACTCGTGGGAGAACATGACCTGTGAACTGCCCTACCCCTTGATCGTCAAGCCCAAACACGAGGCGGTATCCTTTGGCGTAAGGATCGTCCGCAGTGAAACAGAGCTGCACGAGGCCGTCCAGTTTGTCGAAAAAGAATTTCAGCAGCCGGTTCTCGTGGAGCAGTACATCGACGGCAGCGAAATCAATGTCGGGCTGATAGGCAACAACCCCGTCGAAGCGCTGATGCCCGTTGAACTGATCTTCGGCAAGGGCGGCCCGGCAATTTATACTTACGAAGACAAGACGCATCGTTCCGGACGCAAGATCGGCTACAACTGCCCCGCTTCAATCAGCAAGAAGCAAATTGCCGAGGCGCAGGACCTGGCTCGCAGAGCTTTCAAGGCGCTCGGCTGTTACGACTTCGCCAGGGTAGATATGCGTCTGGACAAGAAGGGACGCTTTTACATTCTCGAAGTCAACAGCCTGCCAAGCCTGGGCGGGCGAGGTTCGTATCTGGTCGGCGCCGAGCATCTCGGTTTGGATTTTACGGCCACAGTGAACCGAATGGTCGAAGCTGCCAGTGCGAGATACTTCGGCACTCCAAGACCGCAAAGGCTCAGCCTGAAAAATGCCGACCGCGGTTCCCTGCTGCTGAATTTCGTAACTCAGCGGCGAGACCAAATAGAGCGTCGGATAGCAACATGGATCAACGTCGGCAGCCGCACATACGACCCCGTCGGTATCAGGGAGTCGTTGAACAAACTGGGCGAGAGCCTGGAGGCCATCGGGCTCAGGCCCGTAAAAGAATTCACAAATCATCCGTCCGTTGTGACGTGGCAGACGAGTGCAGGTTTTGCCGAAGGGACATTGCTGATCGGTCATATGGATATCCCGCTGGGACGCGAGGTTCCGAGACAGGGCTTCCATCGGGACCCCGAATGGCTGTACGGCGAAGGAATAGGCCTATCCCGCTCCGCTCTTGTAATGCTGGAATTTGCCTTAAGGGGTCTCAAGCACGTACGCCGGCTGAAGAATCTGCCTCTCGGCATTCTGTACTACACCGATGAAGGTCAGGACTGCGAAAACAGCGCCGAAATGATACGCACGGCGGCTTCAAAGGCAAAACAAGTCCTCGTCCTGAGGGCAGGAAACCCGGGAAACAAAATCATTACACAGCGCCGAGGACAAAGAAAGTACCTGCTCACCGTCGAGGCTGCGCCCCGACGCATCGGAAAGGCCGGCAAGGACCCGGACATACTCAGCCAGGTATGCGCCAAGATCGAAAAACTGGCCAAACTGTCCTCAAGGAAGGACCGCGTAGCCGTAGCCGCTTCGAATATGGAAACGACAAGTTTTCCAATGCTCCTGCCGCACCGGATAGTCACTACACTGCTGCTAAGCTACCCGGACCAGCGCACCGCCGACAGGGTGGAAAAACAAATGCGGCAGATTTTGCGCAAGGACCGGACCGAATGGTCGCTTGAAATGTTAGCCGACCGGCCTGCAATGAAACTTAGCCGTGGAAACCAGAGACTGGCAAAAGATCTCAAAGACGTCGCCGACAAATGGGACATCCCCCTGGACCAGGAGTCTTCTGTATGGCCGACCATTGCCGGCCTTGTACCAAAGCCGACGAGAGTTGTATGCGGCCTCGGCCCTGTCTCCAAGCAATTGTGCACGCCGCACGAGGCGGTTCAGAGAATCAGTGTCCTGCAGCGCACTTTGTTGCTGGCCGAGTTCTTGATGAAACAGTTGGAAGGTACAGAAAAATTTGATTAAGAAAAATCTTTTTTTCTATGACTTTGACAAACTTATCGTTTAGTATACGTTGCATGTTGGAATTTCGAAAACAGAAGGATCTGATAAGAGCGGGCATGTGAATGTTCAGTTCGCTCGCCAACTACCACTTTTTCATTTACACGGAGGTGTAAAAATGGCGAAGAAGAAAGCAACTAAGAAGAAAGCAACAAAGAAGAAAGCAGCAAAGAAGAAGAAGAAATAAGCGATTGATAATTTCAAATCGTTTAAAAGCCATCGTTGCACACGCAACGATGGCTTTTTTCTTTTAGGCAGGCGACTATACTACAGAATAATGCCGCGCCGAACGAATTAACCGCCAAGAACGCAGAGCCCGCAGAGCTTTATGAATTATTCTTTTCTTCGCGCTCTCGGCGGTCTCTGCGGTAAATAGGCAATCGCACGGCAGAAATGGCTGTACTTATTCGCCGGGTGTGATATCCTGATAACATCGGTTTGTTATTTTGACCTCGTGGACGGTAAACGTGAAGCTTAACCTGAAATATCACCGGATATGAGTGCAGTTCTTCTCCAAAACGTTTGTAAGTCGTTCGGCGAAGTTCTCGCCGTACACAACCTGAACGCAGAGATTCCGGCGGGCAGTATTTACGGCTTTCTCGGCCCCAACGGCGCCGGCAAGACCACCACTATTCGCATGATTATGAACATTCTCCGGCCCGACAGCGGGCGGATATCGCTCCTGGACGGTTTAGCCGCCCAGAAAGCCAGGAACAGCATCGGCTACATGCCAGAGGAGCGGGGACTGTACCGGAAGATGACGGTTCGCGACGTGCTGGCGTACTTCGGCGCAATCAAGGGCACAACAACCGCCGAACTCGCCGGCCGCGTGCCGCAGTGGCTGCAGCGTCTGGACCTGGCCGGATGGGCCGGCAAGAAAGTCGAGGAACTCTCGCGGGGAATGCATCAGAAATTGCAGTTTGCGGTAACCGCCATCAACGACCCGCAACTGCTGATACTCGACGAGCCTTTTTCGGGGCTCGACCCGCTGAACGCCGACTTACTCAAGAGCATAATCATTGAAATGCGGCAGGAAGGCAAAACCGTTATCTTCTCCACGCACGTTATGCACGAGGCCGAGAAGCTTTGCGGTTCCATTATCCTGATCAACAAAGGCAGGGTCATTCTGGACGACAAGCTGGCCCGCATCCGAATGCAGCACTCCTCCGGCGCGGTCTGCGCCGAGCTTGAGGGCGATACGAGCTTCGTTAGGGGGCTGCCCATGGTAACGAGCGTGGAATCCCGGGGCGAAAAGCTGGAAATCAGCCTCGCAAAGGATGCCGACGCCCAACAGTTGCTTCGCTCTCTTATGGACCGCACGCGCGTTGCGGCCTTTGAAGTAAAAGTACCTTCACTACATGAGATATTCGTTAGTCTGGTTGGAAAAAGCGATGCAGAAAATTCTTAAGGTTGCCCAGCGAGAATACCTCGAGACGGCCAAGACCAAGGCGTTCATCTTCATGATCGTGATGCTGCCGGTAATGATCGCCTTCATCGTATTTTTCACCCGCCGTCTCAATCAGAGCAAACAAACTCTGGATCGCCCCGCCATGAGAGTGGGCGTCACCGACCTGACTGGAAAGCTGTCGGACGGGATCAACCGTGCATTCGACGAGCACAATACGAAATATCCGAACAGACAGATTCTGGTCATGGAAGTAGAAGACGCCGAAAACTCCGGTCAGATCGAGGACCAGGGAAAAAGCAAGCTGCGCCGAGAGGAGCTGGACGCCTACGTTGTTCTCGACAAAGACACTCTGGATGGAAACGGCGGGATACATCTTTATATTTACAAGCCGAAACCGGCGGACATCGATGCGTTCTGGGCGGTCAGGGATCCCTTGCGCACCGCCATCGTCAACGAGCGATGCAAACTGCACAATCTATCGCCGGAGCTTCTGGAAAGCATTCGCGACGTTCCGGTCGAAGACGTGGACGTCGGTTTGACCGAAACCGACGAACGCGTTCAGACCAAAGACGACCGGGTAATCAGAATGATGGTCCCGTTCTTCTTCATGTACCTGCTGTTCCTGGGGATTATGACCATGGGCCAGCAGATGCTAAGCAGCATCATCGAAGAGAAGAGTTCACGCGTAATTGAGGTCCTGCTCGCAGCGGTCAGTCCGTTCGAGCTGATGGCCGGCAAGATTCTGGGGCTGGTGGGCATTAGTATTACCGTGGTGAGCCTGTGGGGCTTCGCCGCTTACGGCGCCGCTCGCTGGCAGGGTCTGACCATCGGTATTGCCCCCGAAATATTACCGTATTTCGTAGTCTATTTTCTGCTTGCCTTCCTCCTGTTCAGCTCAATCATGGTAGGGATAGGCTCGGTCTGCAACACCATCAAGGAAACGCAGAGCCTGATGACGCCTGTAATGCTTTTGTGTGTAGTGCCACTGTTGGCCTGGCAGAACATTATCCAGGACCCCGGCGGTGCACTCGCAAGGTTTCTGTCGTTCTTTCCGCCAACGACGCCGATGGTAATGATCCTTCGGCTTGCGGCCGAGGGGGATGTCCCGACAGTCGAGATTGTTGCTTCGATGGTCCTGCTGGCGGCGGCCGTATTGGCAATGACATGGGTTGCGGCCAAGGTATTTCGGACCGGGATACTCATGTATGGAAAGCGCCCGGGCCTGCGGGAAGTAGGCCGATGGTTAAGACAGGCCTGACAAAAGGAATTCGACCGGCTTTCGACAACACGCCAGACGAAAGGTCGCTTAGTGACGGCAAAGGTTATTACAAGAGGTGCTGTGGCGGTAATCATCTTCGCTGTCATCTGCGCTCTGGCCGCATCCCTCGCACCGACCGGTCCCGGCTCGCCGGGACAAAGGGCAATGTGGTACAGTATTGTTCCTCCCCTTTTGGCTATTGTGTTGGCCTTTCTGACGCGACACGTCCTGGCGAGTCTGGGAATCGCAATTTTAGTCGGCGGCGTGCTGACGCAGGTTCCCCAGGCGCCGCTGAGCGCAGCGGCATGGCTTGAGGGTTTCAAAACCTCGGGCATGCATCTGGCGGCTACTGTCACAAACAGAACAAACCTCACGATCCTTTCGTTCATCCCGCCCATTTTTGTAATGATAGAGGTCCTCATCGCATCAGGAGGGTTTAGAGGGATTATCGTGTGGCTGCTGAAGTGGATCAGGGGCCGCAAATCCGCGCAGGCGGCCACCGCCCTGATGGGAATCCTGTGCTTCATCGACGACTACACGAATGCTATCGTTGTCGGCTCCATGATGCAGCCGATCACCGACCGGTTTCGCGTCAGCCGGGAAAAACTCGCCTTTCTTGTGGACGCCACGAGCGCGCCGATTGCCGGACTGGCCGTAATAAGCACGTGGATCGCCTACGAGGTGAGTCTTCTTACCGCTGTCGGCCAACAGCTCGGTATCGAAAAGAGCGGCTACGCAATGTTCTTCGACGCGCTTAGTTTCCGCTTCTACTGCCTGTTAATGATAGCTTTCGTTTTCGCGCATAGCCTTTTGGGCCGTGACTTCGGACCTATGAAAACGGCGGAGCAGCGGGCCCAGGATGCCGAGCCCGAAAAAGAGAGCGAAAGCACCGCCGCTGATGGTTTGACGGGCGAGGCTCAGAAATCCGGCCGGGCCATCAACGCACTGGTGCCTTTGGCCGGGCTCGTACTCTTTCACCTCACCGGCCTGTGGTACGACGGAACCTCTGCATTGAAAGCCCAGATGCACGATTGGCAAGCCATTAGCCTCACAACCGCCGCGGCCCAGATGCCCGCCAAACCCGTTGATATCGAAGCACTTTCGCCCGGCAGTTGGGTTTATTGGCGTGAGGTAATCGGCCACGCTCAAAACACTCCTCTGGTTCTTGCCTGTGCGGCGATATTCGGTCTTACGTTAGCTTTGCTTTTCGCCAGGTTCGGTGGGAACGTGAGTATGCCCGTTATAAAAAATTGCTTCAGGCGAGGCGTCAGGCGTGCCATGATTCCCTTTGTGATACTTATTCTCGCCTGGTCGCTTAAGAATTGCTGCGATGCCTTGAGGACGGGCGAATTCCTGGCAGCAATACTCGCCGGCAGAGTCCCGCCTTACCTGTTCCCGCCGATTCTCTTCGTCGTTGCATCAGTGACCTCATTCGCCACCGGAACCAGCTACGGCACGATGGCGATTTTGATTCCGACGGCCGTGCCGATTGCATTTGCTATCGACGGCGGCTACGGCCTGACTACGATGATAAGCCTGGGGGCGGTCCTGGACGGCGCAATCTTCGGAGACCATTGCTCGCCCATCTCAGATACGACGATCATGAGTTCCATCGCCAGCAACTGCGACCTCATCGACCACGTCCGCACACAACTGCCCTACAGTCTCTTTGTCGCCGCCCTCGCGTTGCTCTTTGCTTACGTTCCCAGCTCGCTCGGTCTTGCGACCCGATGGAGCCTGGTCCTGGCAATATCGGTCATGGTATGCCTTCTCGTCATCATGACCGGACGTATATTAAAAAGCTCCAAATCCTAATATCTAAATTCTAAACAAATTCAAAACTCTAATGTTCAAATGTTCCAAACATCGCCGTTTGGAGAATTTGAATTTCGGTCATTAGGTATTGTTTAGAATTTAGGATTTAGTGCTTAGGATTTCCGCGATGCGGCTCACCACGGCATCGGCTGGGAAGTGCCCATGCCCGGGCCGAAGAGGACTGCGTTAAGGAACAGCCGTTGTGCGCCCGCCAGCCACATTCGATAGGTCGGGTCGGTGGCAAAGAGGATTATCTGGCCGCGACCCACCGATTCGACGGTGGCGTACGCCGTATCTGCAAGCCGCTGCCGAGCCTCGGGCCAGAGCAGGCCGCTCAAACGCAGCTCATCGGCGCCGGCGAGGCGAACGACCGTTTTGACCGGATGCTTCGACATAAACGCGCTATCGTCCCAGAACATGACGGGCATCTTCTCTGCCAGACCGAAGCCAAGCCAGTGTTCCGGTTCAACGATTCCCTTGACAAAAGTCCCCGTCGGACTGAAAAGGCGATTCCATTCGTCGGCGCGCTTTAGCTTCTCGACGTCGGGCTTGGTTTTGGATTCGCCGGGCTTGTTAGGATCTTCCTTTTGCGTTTCCGATGGAGTTGACTTGGCGTCCCATATACGATTGGGGTCTATCTTGACGTCTCTGGCGCTGCCCTCCCGCTCTACGGCCTCTTCGTACTCGGCGAGCTTGTCGAGAACGTCGCGTCTCAGCCGTACCGACGACAGCCCGCCGTCTTTGTCGGCTGCAAAAGCGGCCGAACCGCCGACGGCTATCAGCGTCCCTCCGTCCTCAACCCATCCTTTAATCTTCTTGACCGCCTTGTCATCGAGCAGGCGGTCGAGGCTGCTGCTATCCGGAAGTATCAGGACGTTGTACTTGCGAAGGTCGATTGAATTGAGGTTCTGAATGTTGATCGGCGAGCTGCGGAGTTGAAGCCGGCAGTCCAGCAAATACCATATCGAGCCGAACGAGGTGGAGCGAATCGGCCACTGCGAGGCTATGGCAACCCGAGGCGCCGACAGAAGCTCGAACTTCTGGCTCCCGAGGTCGGGGCCGTCTTCGACGAGGGCTCTATCGACGGCATGAATCCCCACGCCGAAGTCTGATGCGGCCTTCTGCAGGATTTCTGCAAGACCATCTGGATTTTCGTGAGCGCGAAGCAGGACCGTCCCCGGCTCGTACTGGCGAGCCTCTATCTTGAACGGCTTGGTCGCGATTCGCGGGTAGCATTTCTCTTCAAAGAGACGAACCAGTACCGGATATGCGGCGGAATTCCCAAAATCGATCAGGTAGCCGTAGCCGCTTTTGGCTCCCGGCTTCGGTAAATCCGGGCCCGCCGTCGGCATATCCGAACTCAGTGCGACATCAGAGACACTCTCGGCCCAGTAGGACTCGATGCCGAATGCCATCGGCAAATTCCACGCAGAGACATCGTAGAGCAGAGTTGAACGGCGGTTCTCCAGCTCTTTGCGTTCATCCAGGAGGAAGCTCTCCCGCAGATGGGGATCGAATTCGAATAGAGCCTGGAGAATACGCCGATGCGTCTGCTTCGAACGCACGACAAGCGTACCTTTCGGAAACTCTTTGTTCGCAAGTTTGTTGCCCCATATATCGGTTGTATTCTCAGCCTCGAAAGGCTCCCGCGCGAATCCGCCTTCCACACCCTGTCGCCCTACCAGCTCAACCATATCCTTCCATCTGAGAGTATCCGTGCAGGGCGGCAGCAGGAAAACGCCTGCGTCGGTATCGTGTTCGCCGAGCGCCCACTGGCGGTCCTCCCGCAGGTCCCGCAGGATTTGCTGCCGGTTAGCACGAAGCGTTTCGAGGTTGGCCAGCGAGCTGACAATATGATGGTGCACGGTTTCGCGATAGCTGACCTCGTGACCGGTCGGCTGTTTTACTGAAGCCCCATCGACCCTGGCCTGCTCATAAAGCAGCCCGATAGCCCCCTGCAGGTTGGCCCAGGCGTTCGTGTAAATCGGGCTCCACTCCGAGTACCAGTCTTGCGTATAGTAGCTCCAGCCGTAGCGATTGAACGCCTCGGCCTGGTCCGAGCTGAAACGCTTGCGCCACTCCATGACCTTCGGCGAGAGATGAATATTGAGCGGCTCTCGCGGCGGGTCGAACAAATACGTGTCGTAAGCACCCTGCTCGTGCGAATCAACAACAAGATGCGGATTCCAGGACAGAATCGCCTCCGCGAGGCTGCGCACTTCCGGCTGAAGATGCACGAGCCAGTCGCGGTTGAGGTCGAACAAATAATGGTTTCCCCGCCCCTTTGACCAAAGAGCCTGGTGCTGCATCGCCTGATAGTCTGGACTCGAAACTACGCCGGTTAACTGTTCGAGATGGCTCAGATACCGTTCTCTGCCGTCAGGATTCACCAAAGGATTAATATGGATCACAACTTGATCTAAGAGTTTTCGATTAGCATCATCTCTTGCCGCAGCCAGATGATATGCGACATACATCGCCGCTTCGGTACTTGAAAGTTCGTCGCCGTGGATGCTGTAATTGAGCCAGGCGACAGCCGGCAGTGTCTTGGCGAGCTGATTTGCCTGCCCGGGCTCGTTAAGCTTACGCGGGTCCGAAAGTTTTGCATTGTCGGCCTTGATCCGGGCAAGCCGTTTATGGTTGGCTTCGCTGGTGATTGTAAGGTAGTAGAGCGTCCGGCCCTCATGTGTCTGACCATAAGCTGTAAGTGTTACTTCTTTCGAGGCCTCTGCTAAAGCGTGCAGATAGCGGGCAAGCGTACTATAGCGGACCGCCTTAGCGGCAACAGCGTGACCTATTATCGATTCCGGCGTTGGTATGGCTGGATCAAAATCGGCTGACTCTACGAATTGTGGTGGCGCCTGGTTGGTAAGTTGCGCCTGTGATTTTGCTCCGCAACTGCCCAGCAAAAGACACATTACCACGGCTACCATTACAAAAAAGTAAAC
>JBDREF010000472.1:0-20197 GCA_043820045.1 Planctomycetota bacterium
CCCACTGTCGGCCTTGATTTTCACACGCACTGCCCCTGGAATCTCCCTTTTCCAAAGCAAAGTCCCATTGAACGCGTCGGCAGCCGTTATCATTTCCTCGCCCTCCATAAAGAGACGGCCGTCCATGGAAACGGGGCTCTGTGCCTCCGCGTGCCGTTCAACCATCCCCTGAGGACCGGGCTCGCCGAACCACAGGACCCCCAAGGGACCACCGACAAGTTCATCGCCGGAACAGGCGCTGTTTTGCGGATCGCAGTACTGCTGCCTCCAGGCACCGGCACCCTCCAAGGGGCCTCGGACGTATGTTCTCCAGGCCACCTGCCCATCGCGATGAAAACTCAAGCAAGCGGTGCCGCCCCATGGGCGAAGAATGCGCCGCCCTTCTTCGCTCGTCCCCGTCGTCTCGCCGGCAACCAGCATTCCATCAGAGACGATCAGGTTGGCAAAATAGTCCGGCAGAGACGTCATGTCCCAGGGTTCTACCACAACTCGCTCTCCCAGCATGCCGGCGGCTTCGAGGTTCTTTCGGGCCGTAGCCAATTTCTCAGGGTCCTGTTCAAGCCCGACGATTTTCAGTTCGGTTCTCTTCGCCAACTCGTAAGCAAGACGACCCTGGCCGCAGTCGAGAACCAGCGCGTATCCCTTCTTCGCACCACTCTCGCCAAGAATCTTCTCTGCGGCAGCTTTATATGTTTCGGCAAGCGAGTCATCCGGATATGGGTCGGCTTCTATTTCGGGTTTTATCTCTTTTGCTTTGGCTACCCGGGTCCCGCCGAAGCAGTAGATAGGGCCCTTGTCGCTGCTGACAACCAGATTACCGCCGGAGGCGGCCAGGCCGACAGCCGTACCATCGACTTCGCTTTTCCACAGTTCCCTGCCGGTTTCCGAGTCCAGACCAACGATGATTCCGTCGCCGCCGGCATATAGAACACTGCCGGCCACAATCACCGAGCAGAGCCCTTTTCCCGGATAGCGCCACTGGAAACTGGTTCCTCTGAGCCGTTTCTCTTGCTCACCGGCATCCCTTATTTTCTGCGTCAGGTCCACGACTCGTTTGTCAAGCTCGGCGCGGGCCGTACCATCGGCGGAATTGAGTTTGCTTTTCAACTCGGTCGATTGGCTTTCCCACGCCTCGCGGTCTCTGGCAAGCCTATTCGCTTCGCTAAGAGCCTTGGAATAAGCAGTTCGATTGATCGCATATACGCCGTCCATGGTCACGATGTATGAGAAATCACGAGTGACGGCCATATCAACTCCCGGAAACCAAGCAAAGGCATCTCCTCTGCGTCTGCCGGTTTTGGCATCGTAAGCAACTTTATCGGGCTTGCCCGAAAAATCGACTCCTGAGATTAACCTGTCCTCATCCAGCAGAGCCCATGTCCCGCCTCTCTTTCCACCCGGCGAGGCGCAGAAAAGGAATTCTCCGGTATTGCGATCAAAAGCAGCCGGCATGGACCTTCCGGAAGGCACATAGAGCACCTCCGAAGATGCGACCAGGTAGCCATGCGGCGATATCCCGCCGAACTCCAGTTCATGCACGCGGTCGCCGATAGTATCGTTCTTCCACACCACCGAGCCGTCCTCGGCCCGGAGGGCACAAATGTACAGTCCTTCGTAGGGAAAAACACCTGCGGCGAAATAGATAATGCCGTTGTCGGCCAAAAGGCTTGTTCTGACCGGCCAGAGCGATATCATTCTGCCGTTGCCGATGACCTTTTCATCGCTGGGGCCCGCCCTGTATCTCCATACAAGCGAGCCACTTTCGCCGTCTATGCAATATACGTGGCCGTCATCGGAACCAACGTAAACCTTTCCATCGTGGACAGTTGGAGCAAACCGAACCGGCCCCTCGGTGAAGAACGTCCAGCGTATTTCGCCCTTGGCCGCATCGATTGAATAGACCTTGTTTGTCACAGAGGAGCCGAAGTAAACGTTGTTGCCGGCAATCACCGCATGATATGCGTTATCGTTGTGCATTCTCGGCAGCTCTTCCGCCGGCATCGGCCATGCGGGCTTCGGCGGATGAGTGGGAACATATCTCCACTGCAGAAAAAGCTCAGGGCCGACCGTCTCGGATGAGACTCCGCTTCTCGCCCCATCAGCCCGATAAGTCGGCCAATCGCCGGCCCAGCAGATACCCTCGATAGCGGGCAAAATCAGAAGACCCAGAAGACAAGCCAGAGTGCAAGAATGCCCCAAACCAGTTTTGTTGCTGCTAATTCCGATTCTTTGCGTCATTGGATAACTCCTTCAGATTGTGGACTAAGGTTACCTCGTAACTCAAGATCAGCCGCCCCGACCAAGTTGGATTATAGTCAAACTCACAGCGTCAGGACAACGTTTTCTTTGCCTTGATCAATGAATTCATGAACTCATCCCGATGTACCAGCTCTGCGCCCTGAAAGCCGGCGGCGAGGAGGTCTTCACGGTATTCATCGAATGTATAAGTCCCCCCGCCATCGGTTGCGACCAGCATGTTGACGGCAAATAAGGCCCCGCCCGGGGGATTGGTGTGCGACGGATCCATAACCACATCGCGTATGACAACAGCGCCTCCGTCCTTCAGAGCCCTGTGAATCCGGGAAAAGAGCGCACGGTTCTGCTCTCTGGAGTTCTGATGACAGATAGCCCCGAGCCAGGCCAGGTCCGCACCTTCGGGCAGATCGTCTGTATAGAAATCGCCCCCCACGAGGCTCACTCTGTCGCCCAGTCCGGCTTCGGCGATACGCCTCCGGGCCATCGGTATTACGGATGGCAGATCGAAGACTATCGCCGTAGCCTGCGGCGCGGCTTGAAGAAACGCCATAGTCCAGGTTCCGGAGGCCCCGCCGATATCGAGGAGGCGACTGAATTCCAGCGGTTGCAGTCTACCGACAACCTGAGCGGCCACGGGACCGGAGAACTTGTGCATTGCCCCTATGAAGGCAGCCTGATCGGCGGCCGCGCCGCGAACGCTGGCAGTGCGCTCGGCCGGCCTTCCCGTCTGTGTGACCACGGGCAACTGGGCCCAGCGACGAAGACAATTGCCGAGGTGGCGAATCATGGGCAGCACATTATCGGCAGATCTTTCGCTCAGTAGTCGGCAGACATCGTCAGGAACGCTGTAGTCGTCGCCCTGCTTGACAAGAAGTTCCAACGCCACAAGCGCATCGAGCACAATCGTCGCCGCCCGTGGGTCGCTTTCTATCTCGCAGGCAAACGCTGAAGCCGTCATTGGTTTCTCGCCAAGCCGGCTGAAAACGTCCAAATCGGCCCCGGCAACCAGCACACAGGCCGGCTGAAATGACCGTGCGACGTCTTGCACCGCTTCGGCAGTCCATTGTTTTGCCATGGTACATTCCCTTCACAATAGAATCCACAATCATGAATATCCAAACACGCCATCAGGGCAAGGTAATAGAATATCAGAGCTGACCGCTCAATACAACTGCCGTAGCGGTAATCGCGGCGCTTTGTGACATTTGCTCAAACATAGCTGAATTGAACATCCGAGCAGGCATTTCCTGATATAATCCGCATAACCGGTATGACCCCAATGTTTCCACCAGTTTGACAAACTGGAGGCTGGGATGTCAAGGCAATAAGCCCGGGCAAACGGCTTGCTGCAACTGATTCCAACCCCCTGCCCAAGCGTAATAAGGCATAAAATGGCAAAAAATCTGGAATAGTCGGCAGAATCTCGTTGATGCGAATATAGGCAATGTGTTAGAATAATTGAAAGAGTATTTGCGGGCAGTTGGCTATATGGAATAGAGGATTTGGCTGACTCGGCAACGCTGTCCGCTTTGCTGTTAACCCGCCCGTACAGGGCATGAGATGAAAGGAGGTGGCGCCAGACCCAGTAGATTCCATGCGGAAAGGTGCGGCGGTTTACTGAAGGGGGGATTATCGTGAGTTTGCTTTGTATTGAGTATATCTTTTTGCAGGAGGACTACTATGTCCAAGAAATTGATTCTTTTCAGTTCTGTCGTACTGGTGCTGACCCTCGTTAGCACGAACGTCCTTGCCGCCATCGTGTGGGAGGGCAGAATCATCAGCAGCACTGATGACAGGGAACATTATGTCGGCGGCGCGATCGATGCTGCCACCAGCAGCGACCTTGAGATGCCGTATGAAAGCGCAGGCAAGGGCGCTCCCCAGGTAATCGGGCTTCGCTTTGTAAACGTCGAGGTCCCGAAAGGCGCCAACATTGCCAACGCGTACCTCGAGTTCGTGTGTGATGAGACAAAGGACGGTTCGTTGCCGGTCAGTCTTATCATTGAAGGTCAACCGGATCCTGACCCTCCAACATTCACTACTGACATTATAGGCAGGCCCAGAACAACCGCGCAGGCAGTTTGGGAGCCCGCTGACTGGACCGCAGCGGGCCAGGTTGACCAGACATCGGACATCTCAGTTGTCATCCGGGAGATAGTGAATCAGGGCGGCTGGGCCAGCGGCAACGCGCTGGTACTCATAATCAGCGACAACCCGGGGAATCCCTCACAAGGCCTTCGCTGCGCCGAAGCTTTCGACGGGTCAGCACCCCAGGCCGCACTGCTGCATATCGAGTTTTCGAGCAAATATGCATCGAACCCTGTCCCTGCCGACGGCTCGCTCTACGAGGATACTTGGGTAAGCCTTAGCTGGGATCCGGGTGAGACCGCGGCATCGCACGATGTTTACCTCAGCGACAATCTCGACGACGTCACAAACGGCACAGGTGACGCCCCCAGGGGCAACCAGCCCTCTGCATTCTTTGTCGCCGGTTTCCCGGGATTCCCTTATCCGGACGGCCTTATACCGGGAACAACGTATTACTGGCGAGTCGATGAGGTAGAAGCCGATGGCACTACCAAATACACAGGCTCCGTCTGGAGTTTTTCCATTCCATCCAAGACGGCCTATAATCCTTCCCCTCGTAACGGCGCCATAGCTGTGGATCCTGACGTGACCCTAAGCTGGACGGCTGGTTTCGGCTCCAAATTGCATACCATCTATTTTGGGCAAGACCTTGACACTGTGACCAATGCCGCCGGCGGTCTGCCGCAGGGAACGAGGACATATTCGCCCGGTACGCTCGAAAAGGACAAGACCTACTATTGGCGGGTCGATGAATTCGATGGTATGAACACGTACAAAGGTAACGTGTGGACTTTCAAGACCGTTCCTGAAATAACCATCACCGATCCAGATCTTATAGGCTGGTGGAAGTTCGACAATATTTCCGGCGGCGACACCGTCCTTGATTGGTCCGGTTATGGAAACGACGGCAAGCTCGGCGGTGACCCGGAATTGGTGGATGGCGTCATCGACTTCGGCCTCGACCTGGACGGCGACGATTATGTAATGATTGACGGCATTGTCGGCGACCTCACGAGCAGGAGTTTTTCGCTCAGCATATGGATCAAAACCACGCAGGCCGGCGAGGGCAATGTGTTTGCCTCTAATACTGGCAGCAGTCACGTTTTATTGTTTGGCGTTGATAACGGGAACATATATGCCGATCCCGGCGGAGACTTTCCTCCTGCCGTCAATGACAATCAGTGGCATATGATTACATATGTCAAGAGCGGGTCAAACGCAATATTTTACACTGATGGATTAGAGGTAGGCAGGGTTTCAACCAGCATCGATGTGACCACGGAAACACGCTGGTCGATAGGACAGGAATGGGACTCAGGCCCGAGTGACTTCTATCTGGGTGCGGTCGATGACGCTCACTTCTACAACAGGGCCCTGACAACGGATGAGGTCGCGCAACTGCTGAGAGGCGACCCACTGGTTGCATGGAATCCGAAACCCGGAAACGGCGCGCTAATCGACGTCGACAGAGCCAAGCAGCCTCTGAGCTGGTCCCCCGGAGACGACGCATCCCAGCACGATGTGTACTTCGCCACCGACAAGACTGCTGTAGATATGGCCGACACATCAACGGCCGACGTTTATCGAGGCCGTCAGAATGGAACCACCTACAGTCCGCCCGAGGGTCTCCCGTGGGGCACTGGTCCTTACTATTGGCGCGTCGATGAGTTCAACAGCGACGGCAGCGTCAGTAGAGGCTCGGTCTGGAGCTTTACGGTTGCAGATTTCCTGATCGTAGACGATTTCGAGTCATATAACGATACCGATCCGCCCGATCCGGAGAGCAACAGGATATTCGAGGCCTGGATCGACGGCTTCGGAACTACGACAAACGGAGCTCTCGTCGGCAATGACATGCCGCCCTATGCTGCTCGCAATATAGTCCATAGTGGGATCCAGGCGATGCCGTATTATTACGACAACAACCTGAAGACCTCCGAGGCGACTCTGACATTAGTTAGTCCGCGTGACTGGACCAAGGAGAGCGTAGCGGAATTGTCCCTGTGGTTCAGCGGCGATCCGGCCAACGCTCCTGCGCGGATGTTCGTTGCTCTCAACGGCAATGTGGTCGTGTATCATAGCAATTCGGCCGTGACGCAGACCGCTGGATGGACCGAGTGGGTAATCGACCTGCAAACCTTTGCCGGCCTGGGTGTGAACCTTGCGAATGTCAATACGATAACCCTCGGCTTTGGGACCAAAAACAGTCCCGCCGCTGGTGGAACAGGAACGATGTACTTTGACGACATTCGGCTGTACCAGCCAAGAACCGCTCCCTAAAGGTTGGGACCGACTGCCTCTTGAGCAGGTGAAGTAGCTGTATTAATCCGGGGCCTATGCCGAGCAATTCGGTATAGGCCCCTGTTCTTAGACCACAGACTACAAACACTCCCCTTATCCTGTACCTTCCGCCAACGCACACTGCGGCCTGGATGATCCTGAACCCTGCCCAAAAATGATGCCTCAAAGACAATTACAATTTCCGAACGGATCTCGTAATATCGGCAGACTGGTCATGCTCAATTGCGTTATCATCAGGCGTGGACTGCGAAACCCGGCTTGCCGCCGAGTATCTGGGGCAAGCCAATTATAAGGAGAAAGCCAATGGCAACAGAACATATCAACAGACGCCGTTTTCTTGCCACAACGACAGTGGGTGCTTTTGCTACCATTATACCGCGGCAGGTCCGCGGGGGACCACGGCGTGCGGCCCCAAATGAGAAACTCAATATCGCCGGCATTGGCGTCGGCGGCATGGGCAAGAGTAATTTACGGCAGCTCGAAAGCGAGAACATTGTAGCCCTTTGCGACGTTGACCACGAATATGCGGCCGAAACTTTCAAAAGGTATCCCAAGGCAAAGGTCTATACCGACTTCCGCAAGATGTTCGATGAACAGAAAGATATCGATGCCGTTCTTATAGCCACGCCGGACCATACTCACGCGGTTATCAGCATGGAGGCGATGCGGAGGGGAAAACATGTGTACTGCCAGAAGCCGCTTACGCATGACATCTACGAATCACGCACGTTGGCCAAAGCGGCGAGAGAAACAGGTGTTACCACGCAGATGGGAATTCAGGGACATTCCGCAGAAGGTGCACGCCTGATTTGCGAGTGGATTGCAGACGGAGCCATTGGCGATGTCACCGAGGTCGATGCCTGGTGCAGCTTATCTTACTATCCCTTCGGCCACGCATGGTGGAGTTCCAGGTGGAGCCGGCGCCCCGAGGAAACGCCGGCGGTCCCGTCAACTCTGGATTGGGACCTCTGGCTGGGCCCCGCACCCCAGCGACCTTATCATCCGGCATACCATCCGGGCGTCTGGCGCTGCTGGTGGGACTTCGGCTGCGGGATGATGGGCGACCGAGGGGCTCATACTCTGGATCCCGTCTTCTGGGCGTTGAAGCTGGGCCACCCGACGAGCGTGGAAGCCACCTCGCTCGAACTGAATCCCGACACCCATCCTGTAGCGTCCATTGTCACCTACAGGTTTCCGGCCCGTGACAATCTGCCTCCGGTCAAGCTGACATGGTATGACGGTCTTCGCGCACCGCGGCCGCCGGAACTCGAAGACGGCAGGCGCATGGGCCATGCCGAGGGCGGCGCCCTGTTCAAAGGCAGCAAGGGTAAGCTCGTAGCGGGTGTCTATGGAGAAGGGCCGCGCCTGATACCGGAGAGCAGGATGAAGGAGTATCACATGCCGGAAAAGACCATACCGAGGGTGGAGGGCTCGCACGAGCAGGACTGGGTCAGTGCCTGCAAGAAGGGGCAGCGAGCGGGTGCAGATTTCGAGTATTCGGGCCTTCTGACCGAAGTATGCCTGCTCGGCAATGTCGCCAGACGGGTCGATGCCAGGATAGAATGGGATGGGGCCGGTATGAACGTGACAAACCTGCCGGAGGCCAATAAGTACGTCCGAACGGAATACCGGAAAGGTTGGACCCTGTAGATGAACGGGTTCTGTCTCAGATTAGCTTGATTCGGAGCTTCGATATGAAAAAAAGAAATGGTCAAAGAATCTGGATGTGTTTTCTGGTGGTTATCATTGCGTGCGCAAACTCTATTGCCGGCAGCAGCAAGCCCCCGAAGAACTGGGTAGGAACCGGCGACCCAGGTCCCAAGCCGATGCGAGTTACCGATGCACTTCCATTGTCCGACCAGACCAACGAAGGCAAGTGGACAAAATATGAGCCGATGTGGGACGAATTCGATGGCGCGGAACTCAAGGCGGATAAATGGTATCCCACGAATCCGAGGTGGCTGGGCAGGCAACCGGCATATTTCTATCCCGGCAACGTGCGTCTCAGCGAGGGCCAACTGCATCTGACGATGAGAAAGCAGGAAGTGCCCGAAATGCCCCAAGACAAAGGCTACCACACCTATACTTCCGCCGCCGTCCAGAGCAAAGGCAAGGTCAGGTACGGATATTTCGAAATCAAATGCAGGCCCATGAAATCGCACGGCTCCAGCTCATTCTGGTTCTATGACAGTACGCCCGAGTTGTGGACGGAAATAGATGTCTTTGAGATTGGCGGCGGCTCGCCCGGCTTCGAGAACAAGTACAACATGAACGTGCACGTATTCAAGACGCCTACGGAAAACAAGCATTGGTCCTCGCACGGCCAATGGGCTGCACCCTCAAATCTTGCCGACGATTATCACACCTACGGATTGGAATGGGACAGCGAAAGGATCAAATGGTATTTTGACGGCGTCCTTGTTAGGTGGGTGGAGAACACACACTGGCACCAACCCCTGACACTGAACTTCGACAGCGAGACCATGCCAGATTGGTTTGGTCTCCCAAACGATGGCGATCTCCCTTCCACTTACAGCATCGAGTACGTACGGGCATGGAAGAAGAATGAGAATGCGTCTTTCGTGCAAGTAAGCTCGCAGGATAAACGTTACTTTCAACTCTCGAACGGGTCGCCGTATGTCCCTATAGGACTGAACATGATTGCGCCGAGCGGCAGCGGCGAAGAAGAGGCCCTGGCAACGATGGAGCAGTGGATTGAGAATATCTCCGAGAATCGAGGCAACTATATACGCCTCTGGCTGAGCCACAACTTCTTCGATGTCGAGCACGAGCGCAGCGGCCAATACGACGCCGACAAGGCCAAACGAATTGATGCAGTTCTCGAAATGGCCCGTCAACACAACATTCGCGTTAAGATGACGATCGAGCATTTCCGTCATTTCTTTAGAGATACGCAGAGTTGGGCGGCCAAGCCCATACATCACGTTTCGCGAGGAGGGCCGGCACAAGACATAGACGATTTCTTCCAGGGCCGAGCGAGCCGTGAACAGTTCAAAAAGAAACTGCGATGGTATGCAGACCGATACGGCAGCGACCCGGTCATATTTGCCTGGGAACTCTGGAATGAAATGGACACGGTCAGAGGCAAAGGATACATGGAGTGGACCGAGGAGATGCTCGCGGAACTTAAGAGACTCTTTCCGGACAACCTCGTGACGCAAAGCTTTGGCAGCTTTGACAACGCGGATAAGCGAGAGAGATACCGCACGCTGTGCCTGATGACGAACAACGATTTCGCCAACGTGCATCGTTATTTGGATCTCGGTGCGTCGCTTGATGTGTGTAAGGGACCGGTGGATATAATGGCAGCAGACGCAGTACGGGAGTTGCAGAACTTCAAACCAACAAAACCGATTCTACTTGCCGAAAGCGGTGCTGTCGAGCCCAGCCACAGCGGTCCGTTCAAGCTTTATCGAAAAGACAAAGCAGGCGTCATACTCCACGATATCCTCTTTGCTCCGTTCTTTACAGGAGCAGCAGGCACGGGCCAGATTTGGCACTGGGACTATTATGTCGCCGCAAACAACTTGTGGTTTCAGTTTGACCGGTTTGCCGAGGCTGTCGAGGGGATCGACCCGGCGGCCGAGGCATTCGAGCCAATGATGCTCGACCATCCGCGTCTGCGAATATATGCCCTCAAAGGCAGGCACACGTTGCTCGCATGGTGCAGGGACAGGCAAAACACGTGGCAAACCGAATTAGCCGAAGGCAAGCCGCCGGC
Source organism: Planctomycetota bacterium (assembly GCA_043820045.1). Lineage (GTDB taxonomy): Bacteria > Planctomycetota > Phycisphaerae > Sedimentisphaerales > Anaerobacaceae > JBDREF01. The sequence continues at coordinate 10,388 of JBDREF010000472.1, forward strand.
AACGCTTGCCAATGCGGTCGTATCGTTGCCGGACATCGGCGAGAATTTGAATCAGGCCGCTATCAGTTTCTATGATCCCTGGTCAGACCGATGGGTGCAAGGCACAGTCGAACAGAACAGCATTTCATTGCCTGATTTCACCCGGTCTCTTATTGTAAAGCTGAGGTACTAATCCGTATGAATCATATAAATACAATCGGTGGCGCCATTCATGGCCGCTTCACTACGCATAAACAGACTGTGGCGCGCTTGTTTCTATGCCTGATTTGCAACGGTATCAGCTCCGGCGTCACGCACGAAATCCATCCGGCAACCGTTGATTCGACGGAAGAATTCGAGACTATCGCAAACTCTCTCAAGCCGGGCGATGAGCTAATCCTGCATGGCGGGGTCTATTCGCAGAACGGCCGCCGGACGGTCACAGTCAACGGCACAGCCGAAAAGCCAATTGTCATTCGTTCCGCCAACGGCGAAATCGTGCTGATGACGCGCCCCGCCGATAACATGGACAGATACAATAACATCGAGTTTACTGACTGCTCCTACCTTACCATCCGAGGAATAGGCTTCAAAGGTGGAAGTTCCGGAGTGCGGTTCATTCGCGGGCACCATGTCACATTCGAGGATTGCGAGATATCCGAGACCGGCAACAACGCCCTGACTATGAACAGCGGAGACTGCGATTCCTTCATTATACGCAGGAATCATATACACCACACCGGCCTGAGCACCTCTCGCCGGACCGAGGGCGAAGGAATGTATATCGGCTGCCACAGCGGCTCCTGCATTACCACCAATTCCCTGATCGAGGGCAACTATATCCATCATACGCGCGGCACCAGCAGCGGCGGCAACGACGGCATCGAAATCAAGTTCGGCTCATACGGGAACACCGTCCGCGACAACGTCGTCCATGACACTAACATCGGCAGCAAGTTCCCGGGCATCTTCGTTTACGGCGGCGGCAAAGAGAGCAACATTGTCGAGGGCAACGTCATCTGGAACGCGGGCGAAGGCATACAGGTGGTCTCCGACGCAATCATAAGAAACAACATCATCTTCAATTGCGCCATGACGGGTATTACGGCGGCCCCACATGCGGCAGTACCGCACGTGCGTAACGTCAGGATTATCAACAATACCATCGTCAACCACCCCAAAGGTATCCTGATTCGCTGGAACAAAGCAAGTGACATGATTCTGGCGAACAACGCAATATTTTGTCCGGAATCTACGGCTGTTGATGCATCAGGAATTGCCAATAGCACGCGCAGCGCCAACTATGTCGCCGGCAGGCTGGAAGGAGCAGGCATTGACGGCTCGCGATTCTGTGACGGTACGGCTGTTTCTGCGGCTTTGGCTACGCCCATGAAAATGGACTACCGGCCCGCAACCAACTCAGTGCTAATTGGCAACGCCGACCCGCATTTTGTTCAGATGTTGGATTTCAATCATGTCACAAGAATACCCCCTTTCGACGTCGGCGCTTACGAATCCGACGGACAGATGAAGAATCTCGGCTGGCAGATCCAAGCTGGTTTTAAGATTCTTGAGCCGAAGCTCAGTCAACCCTGACCGTTCTGTCGGCACTTAGAGCGGCCGACTATGGCCCTGCTGTTTGTACTTCTCCAGCAGGTTCGTCAAACGCTCCACAATTTCCGGATGTTCGAACCAGAGGTTCCTGCTCTCGACGAAATCATCTCCCATGTCGTAAAGCTCTCCCTTCGGCTCGCCGGGCTTCGGCGTGTAGGTCTTGGGTGAGCTGAAGCCGCCGGAGCCGCGGCCCAATATGAGCTTCCACTTGCCCTGACGAATCGAGAACATCCCAGAGAGAGAATGATGAACAACGGCTTCGCGGATTGGCTCGGCGAGCTTCCGCCCCAATAATGCGGGCAGTATGTTGTAGCTATCTTCGCCGGCATTGTTGGGCAACTCGGCGCCGACAATCGCCGCACAGGTAGCCAGCAGATCCGTCAGACAAATAAGCTCATCGCTGGTAGTACCGGCAGGAATTCGACCGGGCCAACGAGCAATAAACGGCTCGCGATGACCTCCGTCCCAAACGTCGCCCTTGATACCCCGTAAATCACCGTTCGGATAATGGCCATACAATTCGATGACGGAATATGGATCACGCTTAATTTTTGTCCTGCCGGGCGAGCCGTTGTCGCTGGTAACAATAATCAACGTGTCGCGGGAAAGTCCGTTGCGATCCAACGCCTTAACCACCTGTCCGACTGTCCAGTCAACCTCGACAACATAGTCGCCGTAACCACCGGCCTTGCTGCGTCCCTTGACGAAATCGGCTGGTGCGATGGGACAATGCGGCGCCGGCAGCACGAAATACATGAACAACGGCTTATCGGGCGATTTTCTGGCATGATCGCCTATGTACTGAACCGCCTTTTGCGTAAGCCTGGGCAAAACCTCCACATGTTTGAAGCCCGGCGCAATCGCACCCGCGCGCCACCAACCGTCTTCGATGGCTTTGCCTTCCTCAACCATCAGTATCGGTCTTTCGACCGGGCGGTCGTTTTCAATGTAGCAGTACGGCGGCATGTCCAGTGAAGCAGAAATTCCATAGAAGTAATCGAAGCCAAGTGCATTTGGGCCTGGAACAAGCGGTTTATCGAAATCCGTCTTTTTATCGTTGCCCAGTCCGAGATGCCACTTGCCGATGCAGGCGGTAGAATAGCCATGCTGTTTGAGCAGCGACGCAACCGTCATCCGCTCGGTATCTATCAGCGCCGGCGAATAACCGCCGAGAACGCCGCTCTTAAGCCGGCTTCGCCAGCAGTACCGGCCGGTGAGCACTCCATAGCGAGTCGGCGTACAGACTGCCGACGGCGAATGTGCATCGGTGAAGCGAATACCTTCAGCAGCCAGTTTGTCCATATTCGGGGTAGGGATTTTCGAATTCTCATTGTAGCAGCCGAGGTCGCCGTAGCCCATGTCATCAGCCATAATGAATATTATGCTGGGCTTCTCTGCGTCAGAATGATCTTTCCGAGCGGAAAAGTACACACAGCCGGGCAGCATCAACGAAACCGTTCCAAGCCCGATTGATTTCAAAAAATCGCGTCGAGTTATGCTCCGCATTGTCCCAGTCTCCCGCAATGGCGCCGACGAAAAATATCGTTCACTTCTAAATCCCTATCTCCAGAACCACCACAGATTTAGCCGGGAGCCTAATCGTCAGCATATTGTCTTTCAGTGTAAAATCGTCAAAAGCAGCCGGTTTCACGGCTTGAGGATTGTCAAATGTATTATGCGCGGTCATGGCATCAGCAGTGAGCACACGGCCGGAAACATTCCCTGACGTCGCCCCCTCGATCCGGCAGACTGTCTCAGCCACGTTTGCAGCATCGAGGTTGCAAATGGATATATGAACTTTGCCGGATTTGTCTTTTGAGGCAGAAACATTGAGCGACGGAATTTCCTCGTTTCCAAAACGATAATCACCGCACTGCAAGTCAACAGGCAGCAGCATAGCATCGTGATGCACCTTGTACATCTCGAAAACATGATAGGTCGGTGTCAGAATCATCTTCTCGTCTTGTGTAAGGACCATGGCCTGCAGCACATTAACGGTCTGGGCGATATTGGCCATCTTCACACGGCGGCAGTGATTGTTGAAAGCATTGAGGAATATGGCGGCCGAGACTGCGTCGCGAAGCGTGTTTTGCTGGTATAGGAAGCTCGGATTAGTGCCGGGTTCAGCGTCCCACCAAGTACCCCACTCATCCACGAACAAACCGATGCGTCCACGCGGGTCAACTTCATCCATAATCTCGATGCTATTGTCCAGCAACGGGTAAATGGTGAGCGTGTTCTTCATCAGTGCAAACCACTCCGTTTCATCGAACTGTGTCGCACTGCCCTTCCGAGTCCAGTTGCCCGTCCCGCGGACATAGTGATGCAGGCTGATCGCACCCATATGTCTATTGGAACGTTCCATCACGACACGCATCCAGTGATAGTTCTCGCTGCCGGGTCCACATGCAACCTTAACGATCCGATTACCAAAGTAGCTGCGCACGTAGGTCTGGAAGCGGTTATAGAGATCGGCGTAATACTCGGCGGTCATGTTCCCACCGCAGCCCCAGTTTTCGTTGCCCACGCCGAAGTACCTCACCCGCCAGGGCTTGTCACGACCATTGGCCCGGCGAAGATTCGCCATCGCGCTATCCCCGTTGAACGTCATGTACTCGACCCAGTCCTGCATCTCTTCGACCGTCCCGGATCCGACATTCCCTCCGATATACGCTTCACATCCGAGTTGTTCGCACAGGTCCAGAAATTCATGGGTTCCGAAAGCGTTGGTTTCTGTGACCATGCCCCAATGCGTATTGACCATCGGGGGGCGTTTCTCAGGCGGACCAACGCCGTCCTTCCAGTGGTATTCGTCGGCGAAACACCCGCCTGGCCAGCGAAGAACCGGTATATTAATCTCCCTCAACGCCTCAACCACATCGTTGCGAATGCCTCGCGTGTTTGGAATCGGCGAGTCCGTACCGACCCAGAATCCGCCGTAGATACATCCGCCCAGATGCTCGGCAAAATGGCCGTATATGTTCCCGCTGATCGTTTCTTCACCTGCGTCGGCGTGAATGATCAGCCTGTTCACAACATGTGCTTCTTGAGCGGGATTCTTGGCGGTAGAGGTCGAGGTACAAACGGCGGTAGATACGATTGTTACAAAAACGATAATGGCCCGAATATTCAGTATCCGCGCTAGCCATATCCGCAACTCGCCGCGCTTCATCTTCCTGTCCTTTCCATAGAAACCCGGAGGAGCACAACTGTCAAAATTCAAGTCAGTCAGTATACAAAGACCGGACTCACCGTGCGAGTTGAAGTGCCTTCTCCATTTTGGCGCGATTGCTTGACCGCAAGACCGCCTCTTCCTTGTCGATGTAACCTTTCAGGCACAGCTCGGCGATACTGTTATCCATAGTGTGCATCCCAAAACGACGAGACGTTTCAATTATGTTCGGTATCTCATAAATCCTGTTCTCACGGATGCAGTTTCTGACGGCCGACGTGCACAACAGTATCTCTGTACTGGGCACCATCCCGGGCTCGTCAATTCGCCTGAAAAGTGTCTGTGAGACAACGGCCTGCAGAGCGTTCGCCAGCATGGTTCGAGCCTGGGTCTGCTGATTGGCCGGGTAGATGTCTATTGCGCGCTCTATCGATTGAGAAGCGTTGGGAGTATGCAGCGTGCTGAAAACAAGATGGCCGGTCTCCGCGGCGGTCAGGGTGAAGCTCGTGGTTTCCAGGTCTCGCATTTCGCCGACCATAATAACATCAGGGTCCTGACGCAGAATATGCCTCAACCCCGTCGCGAAATCCGGACAGTCCGAGCCTACCTCGCGCTGCTCTATCATGCACTGGTCGTTCGTCAGCCAATACTCGATAGGATCCTCAATCGTGATAACGCGTTTCCTGAACTTGGTGTTTATCAGTCCTATCATCGAAGCGAGCGTCGTACTCTTACCAGCCCCCGTATGCCCCGTAACCAGGACCAGACCTCTCGGCAGTTCGGCAAACTCCCTGAGTTTCTCCGGCAAATTCAGTTCATCAAGTGAAGGCACCCGCTCCGAAATGAGCCTGAAGGCAATCGCTATTGTGTCGCGCTGATAATGAGCATTCACACGGAATCTCTGGTCGGGATCGGTAATACTCGTCGAGAAATCGAAATCTCTTCTTTGCTCGAAAGTATTGAATTTCTCCTCTCCGATCAATGAAAGAACTATCCTTCGTGCATCCTCGTCACTAACCACAGGAAAATCCGTCTCAATAAGCTCCGTATTCACGCGGATAATTGGCGGCATGCCAACATTGATATGAACATCACTTGCTTCTCGCCCGACTGCTTCGGCTAATATACTCTTTATTTCCAACATTATCAAATGCCCCTTCTGAGCTACCTCGAACAGCTCCTTAGGTAATCGAATTAATCTCTTGCCGGCAATCCATGCCCATTGTCGGAGGGCCGCGTTATTATCCCTGCTCCCCGTTTCTGCTAACACATTGCCACCCCTGCTTGAGGCAGAAGCAGGGGTGACAACATTTCAAATGACGGTACATCGTTTCTGCTTGATGCACATAGCCAAGACGGCCGAATACAGAGTTCGCCAACCTCGGCTTACGCACACTCTCTACGAACCTGCTATTTCTTAATTTCCCTTGTGGCCGGGTCGATCTTGGTTTTCGGCGGTGTGGGACTGGGAATCTCAGTTTCCGCCAAATGTTCCGCCTCGGTCTCTGTCAGCACCATATCCTCTACGATTCTCGGCGTGATGAAGACAATCAGTTCACTGTTGATGGTTTGTTCGCCTTCAAACTTGAACAATGCTCCCAGAAGTGGAATATCGCTCAGAAGAGGGATCTTGCTGATCTGCTGAGTAACCTCCTCCTTTCGCAAGCCTCCGATCACCACGGTATCTCCGTTTTGCACGAGTGTTATAGTATCGGCTTCACGCGTGTCAACAACCGGCTGCGGCATCGTAATAGGGGTGCCGACGTTCCCCAAGCTTAGAGTCACGTTACTGACGTGAACACTGAAAATGGGCACTATGTGCAGCCGAATCACGCCGTCTTTGGCAAGATGAGGTGTTACCCGCAGTTCAACGCCTACCTGTTTGAACTCCGTGGTTCCATAACTCTGATATCCTCCCTGCTGGAGCTGCTGGTAAGGGATTTCTCTGACAGCCTTAAAAGTGGCTTCTTCATTGTCGAGCACTAATATCCGCGGATTGGCCAGAAGCTTGGCCGCATCTTTGTTGCGCTCAGCGCTCATCAACATGTCAATATCTGCATGTCTGGTAATGATGCCAAAGTCCAGAATTCCGGTTGTCCCCGTGGCTTTACTGGTAGTACTGTCAAAACTGCTCGCCACAAATGGGTCGCTGTTCGTCAGCGTGCCTGATACGGGGCCTCCCAGCTTCGATAGCGTACCTATTCCAGTGCCGCGTCCTGTGCCATATCCGCTATTGCGCCCCGCACGCCACGTGATCCCCAGATCAAGTGCATCCGTGTTACTTACGTCGTAGATTCTCGCCTCGACCAGAATCTGGGCCGTCCTGCGGTCAATTTCCTTCATATAATCGTCAATATCCGCGATTTTACTCTCCGTATCGGTAATCATGATATTGCTGGTTCCCGGATTGGAAGATATCGAGCCGCGTTTCGAAATCACTTTCGTCAGGGCTTTCTCCACTTCCGCAACGTCCGCATACACAACTCGATAGACCTTACTGGCGGTCTTTTCCGTCTCTTCGGTAAGCTGTGAGGCAGGGACGATTCGAATCATGTTCTCGCTGGCCACATAACCGGCGCCGTATGCAGAAAGAATGTGACTCAGCGCTTCCTCCAGCGGCACATCCGTCAAAGTGGCAGTGACGTTGCCGGTAACGTCAGGGCCTTTGACAATATCCAAATCCACCTGCTTGGCAATAGCTCGTATGACATCATCAATCGGCGTCTCTCGGAAATCAACGCTGATCTTTTTGAGCATCTTCTGCTCGACGGACGTCAGCACCTTCTCCTCCACAGCCCCCCCTGTGTCCTGGGCGATAACTACCGCGCACCACCCAAAAATCAACAACATAACCACCAGCATTGACAAGCATCTGGTATTACAGCACTTTTTCATAATACTCTCCTTTCTAAGATTTCCACCTGCTAACAGTTTCTTTCCGATTTCTTTACAGTTCTTGGCCTTGGACTTCTTGTGTCCAAGTCTTACCATCTTTGTCAAATGTAACACTATTGCGTTCTATTTTCAGAATAGTCGCCCCCCGGACCGTCTCGCCGACCGCGAACAACCGCTCGTCGATAATGGCAGCCGGCTTGTCATCGCTGTATACAATGCCGCGCACAACTATCTCCTGCGTTTTGACCACTATGCGCCCCTTTGACTCCAAATCCATGGGGTCGCGAAGGTAGGAAGGGTAAGCAGGCGGGTCCCGCCAGCCAATCTCAATATTCGCCGCCTTTGAGACGCCAACACTCGCCTGCCCGGTTGTATTTGCCACCGCGGGGTTACTGCGAGAATTATAATATGGTCGAGCGAGCAGAAGAACCAGAGCGACTAAAAGAACCGCGACCATCACGATGCTTGCCTTCTGTCGTCCGGTGCTCACGCCGGCTCTTGCTGCAAAGAGCTTGTCTTTTCGCCGCCGCGGCACCCTGGTGGGAATCTGCTTGACCATTGGCGCAGGCGCCTTGGTTTCCACTACTCTTGGTGCGGGGGGGGCCGGAGGCAGCTTGACAGACTGCACAATCACAGACGGCTCAGCCACTTCCGGTTTTGGCACAGGCACCAGCTTTGGTGCTGCAGGCGGCGCCGGCCGCGGAGGTTCAACGCCGGCGGGTTTTGCCGGGACCGCCGGAGATTCGGAACCGGCTGGTTTTGCAGGGGCGGCGGGAGACTCCGATGGCGGGCTTCCTTTCTTGGGCACCGGCACACCGGAGAAAATCGAGGAGATTTCGCTTTGAAGGCCTGTCCTTTTTTTTGCCATCGCTTAGCCTATCTCCTCAGCCAGAATCTGATGTTCAAAAGCACCTTTACTGTCCGGCGCATAGGTGAGGACCGGCTCATGAGCGCTCGGTGCTTCGGCCAGCCTGACGTCCTTATGGATAACGGTGTCAAAAACCAACTCGCCGAAGAATTCCCGCATCTGACGCTGCACCTGCCTGCTCAACTTTGTCCTTGGTTCGACAAAGGTCAGCAGTATCCCGCGTATATCCAGGTCGCGATTAAAACGCTTCTTGACAATGTCAATCGTCTCGAGCAACTGTCTCAGGCCTTCGAGTGCGTAGTAATGCGTCTGAACCGGTATTATGACCTCGTTGCTCGCCACAAGGGCATTCAAAGTCAACAAACTGAGCGACGGAGAACAGTCTATCAGGCAGATATCGTAAGAGCCGTTCACCTCGCGGAGCTTGTTGCCAAGGATATACTCCCTGCCTTCCTTCGAGGCCAGCTCGAACTCGATACCGGAAAGCAAGATATTGCTCGGTAATACGGCCAGCCCTTCGATATTGCTCTTGATCGCCACCATGGACGCAGTAACGGCAGCTTCCGTAAAGAGGTTATAAACGGTCAGCTCGCAGCTTTCCGGGTCCTGGCCCAGCCCTATTGTCGCATGGGCCTGCGGGTCAAGGTCTATCAGCAGGACTCGTTTGCCCGCAACCGCAAACGCCGTAGCAAGATTCACGGTTGTCGTCGTCTTGCCACAGCCACCTTTTTGATTCGCTACTGCTACCGTTTTCATTCTTTTATCTTGAAATTAAGAGATTCCCCGCGAACGAATCTACTGCAAATGGGCTCAACTGTCAACCCCTTTGGCCTTCGCCTGCTTTCCGACCAAAACGGCCAGTCTCATATCCACCTTGTGGCCCGACCCGCCCTCAGTCGAGCGGGTTATGGCAAATGTGTCGACGAAAATAATCGGGCGGCTCCTCTGCGCCTTGTCGCCGCTCTCCAGGGCATTTACGAAAGTGGCAAACTTATTGAAACTCGATGTGAAGTTGACGCTGAGGTTCCTTGCGCACAGAAAGTTGCAATTCTCTATTTCCACGATCCCCTCGGCGCCTGTAGTCGTAATGGGAGCCGAGCTGAGCTTTATGTCCCTCGATATTTTGTCTATGACGAACGTGAAATCGCCGACGTTTTCCTGCTCGGCAACAAAATCTCTCAGCCTGCTTTCCAAATTCGCCACTCGCTCGTCCAATTTGGCTTTGTTTTCCTCTTTTGCCGCGTCCCGTGCGGCCTGTGCAAGGCCTTTTGCCTCGGCGAGC
>JBDREF010000473.1:0-3208 GCA_043820045.1 Planctomycetota bacterium
CTCGCGGGCCGTGCGCAACCCTATGCCGAGCCTCTTTCTGTCTTCCGATCTCAACTGCTCGATCAACAGGGGGACACCGGCGGACTGGCGGGCCAGAATAGCGCCACGGATTGCCTCAAGATGTCTCTGGTCGGGTACGTCTGCTTGACGGACCGTGTCGTACAGCTTGACGGCTTCGGAAGTCCTGTTGTGCGCCAGGAACCACTCCGCACATAAAATGCAGCCTTCGGCTGCCGCCGAACGAACGCCGGCCGGCGCATCGGTCAGGGATTGCGTCAGTGCCTTGGCTGCCTGCTCATCACCGATGTGTCCCAACGCCACGGCGGCCGCCGATGCGACGTCGGCATCGGCATCGTCAAGTTTCTGAGCGAGGGTATCGACGGCGTGGACGTCACGACGCACGCCAATTGAATTGATCGCCCCGACAAGCAGTCGGCCCTCAAGATTGCCCAGCGCGTTGCGCAAAGCGGCGTCGGCGACGGGTCCGGGGATCGCTTCGAGCGCGATCCGCGCCCACGACGCCAGCTCCTTGTCCGCCAACAACGGCGCGAGGGCGGGGACGGATTGCTCGGTGCCGTAGATGGCCAGCCGCTTACAGGTGATGGCTTTCTCACCCGTGGGGGCATCCGACTGCAACACGGCGATCAAGTCGTTCTGTTTCACGTCCGCGGCCGGCCGATCCTGAGCGACGGTCCCGGCCGACGCAGTGACTATGATGAGAATAGCACACCAGGAGAAATACTGTTTCTTGATTATCATGATTATCCTCGTAGTTTGGGTGGTTTCTTTCAAAAGATCAGACGCTATATCCGCCAAGGTTCCCGCAAGGCTTCGGAACGCAGCCGGTTGGCCTGCTCGTCGCCAATGAATTCATTCTTCGTTGGGTCATACCTGACCTTGCGATCAAGGAACAGGGCGATATTGGCCGCATGGCAGGCGATATGGGCCCAGCACGCCGCGTCGGCATTGGCTCGGGTCAAGGCCCGCGTTTTGACACAATCGAGGAAATTCCGCACGTGAAAGTCGGCGGGGTAGCCCGGTATCTTTGTGCCTCTGCGGAGCAGCAGCGATTGGGAACTGGCGCCAAACTCGGCATCGTCGCCGGTCTCGACCCAGCCGGTTTCGCCTTCGAAACGGACCGGACACGAGCCCAGCGGCAGCCATCCGTCGTTACGCATCACGAGTTTGACGCCGTTGGCATAGCGGGCGTGCAACTGACCGTTGACCGGCTCGTACTCCACGGGCACCGTGTCGTCGGCATCGTTGGCCAACTGGCACAGGTCAACGCAGTGAGAGCCCCATTCGAGGCACCCGCCTCCGACCAGGCCGCCGCCTTTTTCGAAGTGAAAGGCGTTCATCAGTTTACTGGTGTAGGGCCGCCAGGCGGCCGGCCCGAGGTACATGTCCCAGTCCACCTGCTCTCGGGGCGGCTGCGGCTCAGCAGGGAGCCAGCCACTCATCTGGGTTCCCAAGCCGCCGGGGTGAGCGTGGAGTGTCTGAAGCGGGCCGAGCTTGCCGGTCCGGGCCAGTTCGATGGCATAGGCGAAGTTGGGCAGGCTACGACGTTGCGTGCCGGCCTGGAACACGCGGGCCGTGCGGCGAAAGATATCCGCCAGCGCCAGGCTCTGGGCGATGTTCTTCGTGCAAGGCTTTTCGCAGTAGACGTCTTTGCCTGCCTTGGCTGCCATTGTCGCAGCCGTTGCATGCCAGTTCGGACCTGTTGCGATCAGCACTGCGTCGATATCTCTGCGGGCAAGTAGCTCGCGCATGTCGATATAAGTCGTGCAATCTTTGTCGCCGTTTTGGGCATCGACCATGTCCTTGGCACGCTGCCGGTTGTCGCCGCGGACATCACAGACGGCTATGCACCTCAAATCATGCTCACGCAGAAAGCACCCCAGCACGTAACGGCCGCGATTGCCGATCCCGATCGCGCCGAGCAAGATTCGTTCGCTGGGGGCCACACTACCATTCTTGCCTAGCGCCGTGCCTGGGATGAATTGTGGCACCGCCAGGAACGCACCGGCCTGTACTGCCGTCTTAAGAAACCGCCGCCGGTTTAGACCAACTCTTTCTTTACACATACTTGACCTCCTACTAAGCAAAATCTACGAGGCGCAGTCATTACGCTTCTAACAGGCCCCTTTTCTAATATCCGGGCACGGACATTCTGAAGCTTCAATCCACGCCAGCGTCAGTTGAGCGTGTCTATCATTCTCGACATCATTAATCGACGTTCGCTGTTTATCACCAACATCACTGGCCACACGTCTGGGAAGTATAGCAGGAAATCCTATCCTGTGCAAAGCGATCCTCTCGCCACTGTCAGCCTTTTTTTTGGAATAGTCCACCTATGAAGAGCTCAAAGTCAAACACTAAAATCGCTGTTGCGACTGCCAGTTCTGTATTGTTGCTGTGCACGTCTGCTCCAATATAATACGTTGCCATGGCGATCTCCTTTCGCGTTAGGGTTGACATTATCAACCGAATTATACTCAAGGATGCCTGGCTCTTCATATCTTCATTGAAGACGATAATGACAAAATATTTCTCTGGAAATTACGTTATTCGGCCAAAAACTGATGTCTGGTTGCGGCCGGCCTATGCAAAATCAAGGTTTGTGGAGACATTTTGGTGTCAGGAATTTTCGAAGAATTCTGGCATTCTGCAACTTGTGAAAATGGGGCCACTTTGGGGGCATCTGTGCGTGGCTCAGTACGCTCCGATTGGCTGGCGTGGATTGGACCAAACAATGGTTTGAAAGCTCATCCATACTCATCTTTGCTCTTTTACTTGATCGGAGTACTTTGGGTTTGGATCTCGTACTCAGTCGCGGCCCGCCAGAGTTTTATGGTACCGTCGTAGTTTGCGCTCGCCAAAGTGTGGCCGTCGGGCGAGAAAGCGATGTCCCAAATGGCTGATCCATGCCCTTCGAGAACGACAACCTGTTCATGCAGCACCATGTTCCACAGTCTAACGGTGCCATCGTTACCACCAGAAGCCAGGGTCCTGCCGTCCGGTGAAAAAGACTAAAGCTGACAAGATAGATTCAACCATCCTGGCCCATCTGCTGCGCCGGCAGTTATATCGTGAGGCCACCCAGATGCAGAGGGCCGTACTCAAGGGCAGTCGATGGCTGCTCTTGAAGGCTCCGGAGAACCTCAAGGGGCATCGGGACCCCGGGAAAGATGAACGGATTCGCTTACAG